>NZ_CP061722.1:0-300000 GCF_014764445.1 Pseudarthrobacter sp. BIM B-2242 | reverse complement strand
CCGCACTCACCGACGCGCTGCCCACGCCGCTGCCCTACGGCAGTGACATTCTTACTGACCGCTCCACGGTCGCCGGGAAGGTCAGCGAAGCGGTCACCGCCACCTTCGTCGGGGCTGTCTCCGCCGACGTCGCCCTCGTCCTACTGGACACCTCCTCCATGATGGAAGCCGGAGGCGACGCCTCGCCGCTGGTCTCCGCCGCCGACGTGTTCCGCCCCGCCCTGGAATCAGCAACGGCCGTCCTCGGCGCCGGCGTGCTGGGGGAGTCCCGCATTGAGGACGCCTCCGCGCTGTTCAAGGACGCCGAAGCGACCGTCTACGAGCTGATCTCGGCCGGCAACCCTGCCGGCTGGTTCGCCATCCGTGTCCGGGAACAGGGCGCCACCGTCAAGACCTCCGCACCGGCTACCGCCGCCACCGAGTCCAACGCCAAGCTCGGCCGCATCCACAACGTGGAACTGGGCCTCACGGTCGCCATCGGCCACAAGCGAGTCTCTGTCCGCGATGTCCTGGATCTCGAACCCGGCAACGTCATGGAGCTCGACCGTTCCGCCGGGGCACCCGCTGACGTGCTGCTCAACGGCCGGCTCATCGCCCACGGTGAGATCGTCGTGGTCGACTCCGATTACGCCGTACGCATCACCAAGATCCTCGACTTGGCGGAGAGCGTCGGCTAAATGGACACCCTCATGCTCGCCCTGCGCGTGATCCTCGCGCTCGGGGCGGTCGTCGTCGTGCTCTGGTACGTCCAGAAGCGCGTCAACGACCACCAGTCACGCGGCGGGACAGCGGACCCGCTGACCGTCATTGCACGGCGCGGCGTCGGCTCCAAAGCCGCCGTCGTTGTCCTGGACACCGGCGGCAAGCGATTCCTGCTCGGGGTCACGGAACACTCCGTCAACGTCCTGCACACCGATGACGCCCCCGCGGCCGTCACCGGCCCGGCAGCAGCGGCGGACCCCTTTGCGGCAGCCCTCGCCCAGGCCGGTGCCGCAACCCCCGACACCGCACCGGCACTGTCCCCTCTGCGCCGCGTCGAGCTGGGCACCCCGCTGGCACCCTCGATGCTGTCCGGTTCCATCCTGTCGCCCGCCACCTGGAAGCAGGCCGGGGCGGCACTGAAGAAGGGGCTGGCGCGATGACCGCCCTGCGCTCCGGCCGTGGCATCCGCGCCCTGCTGATGGTGCTGCTGGCCGTAACGGCCGCGGCCGCCCTGATGCTCGGCATCGCGGGCACAGCCAATGCCCAGCCGATTCCTCCTGACCCCGGTGTGACCACCACGCAGGAGCAGAACAACCCGAACTTCGGCCCGACCCAGCCCACGGCCCCGGACGAGCCCGTCCCTCCAGCCACCGACGGGCCGCCGGGCGCCGCCATCACCATCAACGGCGCCGACGGCAGGCCCTCCACCGCGGTGACCACGCTGGTCGGGATCACCCTGCTCTCGGTCGCCCCGGCGCTGTTGCTGATGATGACCTCGTTCACGAAGATCTTCGTCGTGCTGGCCATGGCCCGAAACGCCATCGGCCTGCCGAACGTCCCGCCGAACCAGGTCCTCGCCGGCCTGGCACTGTTCCTGACGTTCTTCATCATGGGTCCGGTCCTGACCGAGATAAACAACATCGGCGTCCAGCCCTACCTGAACGGCGAACTGGACTTCACCGGCGCCATGGAAGCCGGGTCCAAGCCGCTGCAGACGTTCATGGGCGCCCACACCCGGCAGGAAGACATCGCCCTGATGACCCGTGCAGCCGGGCAGGAGAACCCGAAAGACCTCGCCTCGGTACCGCTGACCACGCTGATTCCGGCGTTCATGATTTCGGAGCTGCGGGCCGCGTTCATCATTGGCTTCGTCATCTTCATCCCGTTCCTGATTATCGACATCGTCGCCTCCTCGGTCCTGATGTCGATGGGCATGATGATGCTCCCGCCGGTGATGGTATCGCTGCCGTTCAAGATCCTGCTGTTCGTGCTCGTCGACGGCTGGGGACTGGTCATCACGTCGCTCATCAAGTCCTACCAAGGAGGCTGACCATGAACACCTCCGCCCTGATGGACATCGGCAGCCTGGCCATGATGACCGCCGCCAAGCTGTCCGCCCCGGTCCTGATCACGGCCCTGGTGGTCGGCTTCGCGATCTCCCTGTTCCAGTCCATCACCCAGATCCAGGAGCCGACCCTGGCCTTCGTGCCCAAGGCCGTCGCCGTGGCCGTGGTGCTGATCTTCACTGGGCACTGGATGATCTCCGACATGGTGGACTTCACGAACGCCCTGTTCGAGAAGATCCCCGGCCTGATTGACGGCTGATCGGTGAACATTCCTCTCGACCAGGCCTGGCTGGAGGCGGTCATGCTTGCCGGAGTCCGGATCGTGGCGTTCCTAGTGATCGCCCCGCCGTTCTCGCACAACTCGATCCCGCTGCGGATCAAAGGCATTCTCGCCCTCGGTATTGCCGTCGCCGTTTCCCCGGTCGTGACCAAGGACTACACTTCCCCGGACATCGGCGGGTTCATTCTGGCCCTCATCCTGGAGCTCGTCGCGGGCGCCGCACTGGGCTTCCTTGTCATGATCGTCTACTCCGCGGCCGTCTCCGCCGGGTCCCTGATCGACCTCTTTGGCGGCTTCCAGATGGCCGCCGGCTATGACCCGCAGGGAATGGTCAACGGTGCGCAGTTCACCCGCCTGTTCCAGATGACCACCCTGGCTCTGCTGTTCGCCTCCGACGGCTACCAGCTGGTTCTCACCGGCCTGACCGGCACCTTCAGGGCACTCCCGCTCGGGCAGGGTCTTGACCTAAGCGCCCCGGCTGATGCGATGGTGCAGGCGCTCACCGGCATGTTTATCGCGGCCCTGCAGATCGCCGGGCCGCTGCTGGTGGTGCTGTTCCTCGCCGACGTCGGCCTTGGCCTGGTCACCCGGGTCGCGCCGGCCCTGAACGCCTTCCAGATGGGCTACCCGCTGAAAATCCTGATCTCCCTCACGCTCGGCGCAGCGGTCTTCACCATGCTCCCGCGCTTCGTATCCGTTCTCACCAGCCAGGTCGGGGACATCCTGACAGGAGCACGCTAATGTCCGACGGCCAGGAGAGAACAGAGAAGGCCACTGACAAGCGGATGCGCGAGGTCCGCTCCAAGGGCGAGCTGGCCAAGTCACAGGACGTCACCGCCTGGCTGGGCGTTGCCGCCGCGGCATTCATGTTGCCCAACCTGATCGCGGCCGGGTCCAAAGCCGCCGGGTCCCAGCTGATGGCCGTCCGCTCGGTCATCGCCGACCCCGACCCCGGGCGGGCGCTGGCAGCCCTCGAAGAGGGACTGGCTTCCCTGGCCGGCACGATGGCCCCGCTGCTGGCTGCCGTGCTGATCACCGTCGTCGCCGGATCCGCGGCCCAGGGTGGGGTCCACTTCAAAAAGTTCAAGGGCCATTACGAGCAGTTCAACCCCGTGACCGGCTTCAAGCGGGTCTTCGGCACGCAGGCGCTCTGGGAGGGCTTGAAGACGCTGCTGAAAACCGTGGTCGTCGCCCTGGTCCTCTACTACGTCATCCAGGGGCTCATGCCCGTCCTCCTCGGAGCCGGGTCGATGCCCCTTTCCGCGCTGCTGGGCGAAGCCGTCGGGGGAGTGTCCACCCTGATCCAGTTCGCGGTGTTCGCGGGCCTGGGATTGGCCGCCGTGGACATCTTCGTGGTCATGCGCCGGAACCGGAAGAAGACCCGGATGACCCTCAAAGAGGTCAAGGACGAGAACAAGAATTCAGAAGGCGACCCGCTCATCAAGTCCCAGCGCCGCTCCCGGCAAATCGCCATGTCCCGCAACAGGATGTTCTCCTCCATCGAAGGCGCCGACGTGGTCATGTTGAACCCGACCCACATCGCCGTGGCCCTCAAATACGAGCCCGGAAAGTCAGCGCCCAGGGTGGTCGCCAAGGGCGCCGGGAACGTCGCAGCGAGGATCCGCGAAGAGGCAGAGAAACACGGCGTCCCGATGGTCAGGGACATCCCGCTGGCCCGGGCGCTGCACGCCGCCTGCGAGATCGGTGAGGAAATACCCGCCGAGCTGTACGGCGCTGTCGCCCAAGTCCTGGCCCTCGTCATGCAGTTGGCCGCCCGTGGGGGCACAGGCCGCATAGAAACCGTATCCAAATCTTTCCTGACCGATGAGGCCGCATGAAATCCAACCTGTCCAAACTCGCTGTGCCCCTCGGGGTGGTGGGCATCATCATGCTGCTCATCGTCCCGGTCCCGGCCCCGCTCCTGGACGTCCTCATCATCGTCAACATCCTGCTGGCACTGGTGACCCTGCTGACCACCATGTTCGTGTCTAAGCCGCTGGACTTCTCGGTCTTCCCGTCCCTGCTGCTGGTCGCCACCCTCTTCAGGCTCGGCCTGAACGTCGCCTCCACCCGCCTGGTGCTGGGGGAGGCCCACGCAGGTGAGGTCATCAACGCCATGGGCAACGTCGCCGTCAACGGAAACATGATCATCGGCGTGGTGATCTTCCTGATCCTGGTCGTCATCCAATTCGTTGTCGTCACCAAGGGCGCCGAGCGTGTCGCCGAAGTCGGGGCCCGGTTCACCCTGGATGCCATGCCCGGCAAGCAGATGGCAATCGACGCCGAGCTGGGCGCCGGCGCAATCACCGACGAGGAAGCTACAAAGCGGCGCGCGGACGTCTCCGCCGAAGCCGACTTCTACGGCGCCATGGACGGGTCCTCCAAGTTCGTCAAGGGTGATGCCATCGCGGGCATCATCATTATCATCATCAACATGGTCGGCGGACTCGGCATCGGCATGCTCCAACGCGGAATGCCCATCGCAGACGCACTGTCCACCTACTCCATCCTGGCCATCGGCGACGGCCTCGTCACGCAGATCCCCGCCCTGCTCATGGCCGTCTCAACCGGCATGATCGTCACCCGGTCCAACGCCTCCTCGGACCTGGGCAGCACCGCATCCAAGCAGCTGTCACAGTCCAACACGTCCCTGCTGATCGGCGGGGTCGCCGCCATCGCGATGGCCTTCATCCCCGGCATGCCACCCGTTCCATTCATCCTCATTGGCGTCACCCTGATCGTCCTGTCCCGCAAGATCAAGGCCAGCGACGAGAAGGCCGAGGCAGCCGCCGCTGCCGCAGCACTGGAAACCGATGCTCCGGAGAAGGACCCGGCCGAAGAGCTGATGGAGCAGATGCGCGTCCACCCGCTGGAAATCCAGCTCGCCCCGGACCTGCTGGACATCGCCAACGTGGCCTCCGACGACCTGCTGGGACGGGTGAAAAGCCTTCGGCACAAGGTCGCCATGGACCTTGGCGTGGTCATTCCTCCGGTCCGCACCCGGGACGCCCTGGATCTGCCCGCCGGCACCTACGCCATCCGCATCGGCGGCGTTGAGGTCGGCCGCGGCATGGCCCCGTCCGGGAAGGTTCTGGCCCTTGGCGGCACCTTGGACGGACTGCCGGGCATCCCCACTATCGAGCCGGTCTTCGGGCTGGTCGGCAAGTGGATCCCGAACGAGATGCGGCACAGCGCTGAAATCACAGGTGCCACCGTGATCGACAGGGCCTCGGCCCTGATCACCCACCTGTCCTCGGTGATCCGGCAGAATGCTGCCCGCCTGCTCAGCCGCGAAGACGTCCGGGTTCTCACCGAGGGCGTCAAGCAGGTCTCCCCGTCCGCGGTGGAGGAGCTCGTCCCCGGAGTGCTGACCCTGGCAGGAGTCCAGTCGGTCCTGCAGGGGCTGCTCGCCGAAGAGGTGCCGATCAACGACCTGCCGCGCATCTACGAAGCCCTGTCCGTCCGCGGGAAGGTCTCCACCGACACCGAAGGACTCATTGAGGCCGCCCGGTCGGCCCTCGGCCCGGTCATCGCCCACGGGCACGTCCAGGACGGCACCCTGAGCATCGTCATGATCGACCCTGCACTGGAGCAGCGAATGCTCGAAGGACTGCGGCCCGGCGAAATGGGGACCCAGATCATGATCCCCGGCACCGAGGTCGAAGCAGTGCTCGATTCCCTCAAGAAGGCTGTGGAGGCGGCGGGGGACACCGGCCGCAGCGCCGTTCTGGTCTGCGCGCCCGCCCTGCGCCCGGCGATCCGCCGGCTCGTCTCGGCCCAAGCCAACGGCGTCCCGGTGCTCTCCTACCAGGAAGCAACCTCCGCCAACGTCAACATCGAAACCGTAGGAGTCGTGAGCAGTGCCCACGCAATTGCCGCTTAAAGGCGACACCATGGAGGGCCTTGAGGCCCGGGTCCTGAACGAGTACCCGCCTGGCTCAGCCATCATCTCCGCAGAGAAGGTCCGTACAGGCGGCATTGGCGGCTTCCTGGCCAAGACCCATTTCGAGGTTGTCGTCGAGGTTCCTGACGCCGCGCCAACTGCCAGGTTTCCCACGATGCCCCGGCAAAAGTCTTCCTCCCACCCGGTGCCCCCGCGTGCCGGCGTGGCAGCCCTGCTCGCCGATGCTGACAAGGCCGACGCCGCCATGCACGGTGCAATCCCCAAGGGGCCCTCAACCCCGGAATTGTCGACCACGACCCGCTCGTTCGGCGAACTGATGGAGTCCCTGGAGAAGTCCACCCTCAGTGATGGCCCTGAGTCGGCCAAGGGCCCGGAGGACCTCCTGACAGGAGCAGGGGACGTCATCCTTGTCGCCGGTCTGGGCGCTGACGCCCTGGCCACGGTCCGGTCCATGGCCGCCGTAGTCAGGTCTTCCTCCATTCTCACCGCAGGGTCCTTCAGGGCGTACGGCACCGACCACATCGTCAGCCGGCAGGGCCTGGTCACGGCCCAGGCCGCAGCCGTAATCGCCCGGGAGCCGCTCTTCGTTGCCTTCGGTCTCGGCACTGACGGTTCACTGCGCACCAACGCCTTGACCGAACTGAAGGCGGACCAGGTGTGGGTCGTCGTGGACGCCACCAGGAAGCACACCGACACCGAGGCCTGGGTGAAGAAAGTAGGCTGGTCGGCGCCGGTGCAGGCACTGGCCGTCGTGAACTACCAGGACACACGGACGCCGGAGACCGTGCACGACCTTGACCTGCCCATCGGATGGATTGACGGCCGCAGGGCCAAACGGTCCACAACCTAAGCCTCCCGGCACCACGAAAGGCAGGAAGCCATGCTGGTTTTGACAAGGAAGTTCGGCGAACAGATCAACATCGGTGACGACATCGTCCTCACCGTCATGGAAGGGCCCGGGGGAGAGATCCGCATCGGCATCGATGCGCCCCGCAGCGTGAAGATCACCCGCAGCGAAGTGCTGGCAGCCATTGGCGCGGAAAACCGTGCCGCCGCCAGTGCCTCCGTCGTGGCCGAGGGCAGCCTGGTCGCCGCCCTGGGGGCGCTGGGCGGCCCCGTAAAGCCGCCAGGCCCGGCGGCCGGGGGAGCGGCACGTCAGGGCTCCTGAGGGCCGTCTGGACGCCCTCAGCCCATGATTGTCAGGGCCGGTTGCGGGCGTAGTCCTCCAGGTACTCCATGAGCCGCTCGGGGTACTCCAGTGCGGCGACGGGGCGCGGGTAGTTCTTCCCCGGCAGGGGAGTGAGCATCCAGTGCGTGAAGGAGTTGTGGGGGACCCTGAGTTCCAAGGCGCGCTTGAACAGGGCCTGGACGACAGGATGCAGCAGTCCGTCCTCGCCGAGCTGGTAGCTCGGGGCCAGCGTCTCATCGTCGACGAAGACGCGGATGAGCTGGCGCATGTACGGCTCGGGGTCCCCGAACAGCGTCTCGAAGTGCGCTTCGCATTCGTCGAGGGTCATGAGCCTGAAGTCCTCGAGCGAATCCCACCACTTCCGGTCTATGGCCGGCCAGTACCGCGGCTCAGCCTTCGTACTCAACGCAGTACCCGTGGCCATCCTTTTCCCGCACCATCTGGGAGCGGTGGCGGACCAGGAAACAGGAGTAGCAGGTGAACTCATCGCTGGCCTGGGGGATGACCTCGACGACGAGCTCTTCGGCGATGAACTCGCCACCGGGTGTGAGGCCGTCGAAAACGTCGGCCTCGTCGAGTTCCTGGACAACGGACTTGGCATCCGGGGCTTTTGCGGACTGGAGGGCCTCCAGTGAGCTGTCCTGGGATTCCTTGACGTCGGTGCGCAGTTCGTCGTAATCAGTTGCCACGGAAGTGCATCTCTTCTCTGTCGATGGATTGTCGGCGACTGCAACATACCGGATGCCGGAAGAATTCCCTAGCCGTGGGGCAGAATGGGCCCATGTGCGGCAGATACGTGATGTCCAGAGCCACCGGGGACCTCCTGTCCTACTTTGACGCCAAGGAGGTGGAGGGCACACCGCCGCCGCCGAGCTGGAACGTGGCGCCTACCCAGGCTGTGCCGATCGTGGCCGAGCGGCTGGATGAGGGCAGCATCGAGCGGCATTTGCTGGTGGCCAAGTGGGGCCTGGTTCCGTCCTGGGCCAAGGACGCCAAGATCGGCTCCAAGCTGATCAACGCGCGCAGCGAATCGGTGCTGGAGAAGCCGTCATTCCGGAAGGCCGCCGTGAAGAGGAGGGCCCTGGTCCCAGCCGAAGGGTACTTCGAGTGGCAGAAGACCGAGGACGGCAAGAAGATCCCGAACTACCTGTACTCCGAGAAAGAGCCGCTGCTAGGCTTCGCCGGCCTGTACGAGTTCTGGGCCGACCCGTCCCTGCCGGAGGATGACCCGGGCCGGTGGCTGCTCAGCTGCACGGTGCTGACCACAACGACGCAGGACGCTTTGGGGCACGTGCATGACCGCAGCCCGGTTATTGTGCCCCGGGACCGGTTCGCCGAATGGCTGGATCCAGACCTCACGGACAAAGCCGACGTGCAGCACCTGATCGACTCCCTGCCGGAACCAACCCTGGTCCCGCGGATCGTCAGCACCCGGGTGAACAGCGTCCGGAACAACGGCCCCGAGCTGATCGAACCGGCCGAGTGAGGGTATCTAAAACCGACGTCATCGCGGGCCTGCCGGCCGAGCTGGCGCGCGCCGTCGTCCGGAAGTTCCGCGGCCGGCAAATGGTCGCTGGGATAGTCGAAGACCTCCTGAAAGGCACCGGTTTTGAGCTGGACACCGTCTTCGGTGATCTGGAGGCAGCCGGGTACCTGGAGAAGATCCGGACCGACAACCACGGTGATGTCTGGTGGGATACCACCATCCTCGGCAACTCCCTGGCGATGGCCAGCTTCGGCAGGCCCATCAGCCGGAAGACCGCAGACCGCCTCGTCATCGAGCTGCTGGGCCGGGCGCGGGCCTACAACGCCGACCCGTCAAAGCCGATGTTCATCGATACGCTCCGGGTCTTCGGGAGCTACCTGGACGCAGAGATTGACCCTGTCGGTGACGTGGACATCGAACTCGCCTACGGCCGCCGGATCAGTGACATGGCGGTGCTCAGGGCCTACACCAGGGCCAGCGGCCGGTCCTTCAACACCTACGTCGACGAGGTGCTGTGGCCCTCGACGGAACTCTTCCTGCACCTGAAGAAACGGTCTGCGTTCATCAACATCACCACTGAAGACATCACCCTGCTCACCGCCAACTTCAGGACCATCTACCGGATCGATGACGACCGGCAGGCCGTTCCGCCTCCACGGGACCGGACCCTGATCGGCAGGTAGCCCCTGGCTCTCCCGGTGAGGGGGAGACTTTCTTCGTGTTCCGCACACATGTGGGCGGGCAACTTTTGCCCGGCGCGGGCCGCAATTTCGTCTGCGGCATCTGCGCTCAACCCCTGAGGAACAAGCACTACATGAATAAGCACACCCGCCGACTCTCCGCCGCGGTGACCGCGGCCGCCTCGGCAGCAGTACTCGCCACCCTTCTTGCCGCGCCGGCCAACGCCGCGGACACCTACAAGGTCAAACCAGGGGACACGCTCTCCGCGATCTCGGGCAGCACCGGCGTCCCGCTGAGCACCCTGTTCAGCGCCAACGGCCTGGGCTGGAACACGATCATCTACCCCGGCCAGACCATCAACCTGGGCGGTGCAGCCCCGGCCGCCGCGCCCGCGGCCCCTGCAGCGCCCGCCAGCGGCGGCAGCACCTACACCGTCAAGGCAGGGGACACACTCTCCGCCATCGCCGGACGCACCGGGGTGTCGCTCCAGACGCTGTTCTCGCTGAACAACCTGGGCTGGAACACGATCATCTACCCCGGCCAGGTCATCAAGACCTCAGCGAACACTCCGGCCCCCGCTGCCCCCGCTGCTCCTGCTCCCGCCCCGCAGCCCGCTGCTGCGCCGGCACCTGCTCCCGCGCCGGCAGCGCCGGCGGCCCAGACCTACACCGTGAAGTCCGGGGACAGCCTGTGGGCCATCTCCTCACGAACCGGCGTCGCCCTGGGTACGCTGTACTCGCTGAACAACCTCTCGGCCAGCTCGATCATCCACCCGGGCCAGGTCATCAAGCTCAGCGGTGCCGCAGTGCCGGCCGCCCCGGCTCCCGCTCCGGCTGCTCCTGCACCCGCAGCGCCATCCACCTCGGGCACCGAGTCAGTCGCGCAGATCAAGTCCATGATCGTTGCCACCGCACAGTCCATGGGTGTTGACCCGGCACTGGCCCTGGCCTTCGGTGAGCAGGAATCCAGCTTCCGCCAGAACGTCACGTCCTCGGCCGGAGCTATCGGAGTCATGCAGGTCATCCCGAGCTCCGGTGTCTGGGCGTCTGAGATCCTCGGCGGCCGCCAGTTGAACCTGCGCAACACGCAGGACAACATCACCGCGGGCGTGACCATCATCCTCCAGCTGGTGAAGACCAGCCCGAGCATGGACATCGCCATTGCCTCGTACTACCAGGGGCAGTACTCCGTGATGAGCCGTGGCATGTACGACGACACCAAGGTCTACGTGAACCAGGTCAAGGCCCGCGTCGCCAAGTTCAGCTAATCGTTGAAGCGGCCCGGCGGGTAACGCTGCCGGGCCGCTGACACTCCCGACCCCTAATCAGGGGTTTCCAGGCCAGCTCTTCTGCCTGTGAATCTTGATCCAATCCTGCGCAAACCTCACCCTGACGCACGTTGTGTGCCCGAGTAATTGTCCATACGCTGGACTTAGTGTGCGCCGGATCGTGCTCACGTTGGCATCATTGGGGGCGATGCCGGACTGCCCCCTGCATTCATTGACGGGCCGTAAGGCCAGGGGGACAGGTAAACCATGGGTTGGTGGGACGGAGAGTCTGCCGGTCAGCAGACAGCTCGCATGCAGGGCGAGAACTCAAAGCGAATGCACGAGGCGGCCCGCGAACGCGACGACATCAACTACCAGCGCAGCCAGGAGTCGGCCTACCAAAGCCAGAACTGGCAGCACAAGAAGCTGACCTTCGAGGCGGAACAGCGGACGGCCCACCGTGAAGGCCGCCCGCCACTGTACGCCAGCCCCGTGGAAGTCCCTGACATGCCGAGGACTGACGAGGGCCTGGAGCCCGCCCCCAAAAGCACCGAAGGACTGCATCCGGCATTCGTCGTGGCGGCGGTCATCTTCATCGTGTTCGTCTTCGTCCTTCCGGCCCTGGGTCCGGTTATCGAAGTCGCTGTCCGAATCATTGTCCTGACGTTGCTGGCCGGCCTGGCCGGGCTCACAGTTACCTGGCTGATCCTTCGTTCACTGGCGAAGGACGATCCTGCCAAGGTCCACAGGGCAAAACTCTTCAATCCGGTTCGGGTCTCGAAGATCCTGGCCCTCACCGTTTACGACCTGGTGCGGGCGCGGTTCGGCAGCAAAAAGAACAGCAGGGAATAGCAGGTTTTTGCGGACCTGAAGGACCAGGTTCAGCCTCTCCCCCGGGCGTTTTTACTTAGCCGATAATGTAGGTTATGTCAACCTAAAGAGGTTGATATTGCATCTGATGCATCAACCACGCCTTGTTGCCTGGCGCTACTTGAGCCCGAACAGGTTCTCGTCGCCGCACGTCCCACCCTCTGCTCGGGGCCTGGACTTGGGCTTCGCCGCCTGCCGGCGTTGCATCACGTTCTCGTGTTGAACGTTGACTCCGTACCCACCCCGGCAGATACAGGCGATCATCGGGCCGGAGTCGTCGACGACGGTAAGCCAGTCGTTGTGATGTTTGCGGTGGTGGTGGTCAACGATCGTTCTCATGTCGGCCTTGACCTGCTCTACCATCGGACCACTGGCATTGGCGTCTGGGCGCTGGCGCGCAGCGGCGACCTTCAGTCCTTGCTTCAGCAGCCCTGTCCAGTCGATAGCCATGATTCCCCCGTGGTCGGCAGTAGTTTGCCCGATAACTCTATAGGGAACGTTGGGGTGGCGGATCAGCCGGCGACCTCTGCCAGCAGCGCAGCCGCTACCTGCGGGGCCACGACATTGGCTGCCTGCAGGAACTGGCGGGACCGGCTGCCGGACCACGGAAACCCTGCCGGGAAGCCGTTGAGCACTCCGGCCTCTGAGCTGGTCAGGCGTGCACCGTCGGACTCGCGTGTCCAGGTCCTCGCCTTCTCCGTCAGGCACCAGGCCGGGTTGTCGGTGCTGAACAGGTTGCCGCCGCCGGGCTTGCGGTTGGCGCGGGTCCGGACCTGCTCCCCGGGTCCCCAGCCGAGGGCTGCTGCGGCGCTGGTGCGGGCGGTGCCGGGTGTCGGCTGCGGGATGTGGACCGGCTTGGTCTTGTGGGCGATCAGGAAGGCGCGGCGGCGGCGGGACGGGACGCCGAAGTCCATGGCGTCCAGCATCCCGACGTCGACAAATTCCCACCCTGCCGAGTAAAGCTCGGCGGCAATGTCCTCCCACATGTACTCCAGGGCCGGGACCTGTTCGAGGATGAACCACTCGAGGCTGGGCAGGGCGAAGGCCAGGCGGACAGCCTGCAGGACCAGCGGGGTGCGCTGGTCCTGGACGATGCCGGTGGCGTCGCCGAACATCTCCTCCCAGGTGCAGTCACAGCCCGGTTCGGCACCGATGTGGGTGATGACGTCCAGGACGTGCTGATAGTCGTCGGAGAGCCCGGTGCGCTTGCCGGAAGCGGAGAACGTCGGGCACGGGGCACTGGCAATCAGGCCTTTCACGTTCGGGTAGTCGGCGGGGTTCATGTCCAGCACGTTGCCGTGGACCCGGTTGTACCCGGCGGCGCGGGCCGTCTGCACCGCTGCGGCGTCCAGCTCGATCCCCTTGATTCGCCGCGGGTCGATCCCCGCCAGCTCGGCTCCCCTGTCCCAGCCGCCGGGTCCGGCGAAAAGGTCAAGGATGTCGGGTTCGATGGCGGGGGTCTGCATCACGGTGCTCATGGCCCGCATGTGTACGGAGACCCCTGGTTCGCTCCCCCGGCAAGCGCGACACGTCGCTACAGTTGACCGGAGCAGGCTTGAACGATGAGGAGACCGCAATGGGGAATGACTGGACCAGGTTGCTGCAGGAGGCGGCCCGGAACGGCGGGCCAACGGCTCTCAAGGAGGGACTGAAGCTTGCCGGGGTGAAGCAGGGCATCCTTATCGGGGGCGCAGCGGTTGGCGCCTTATGGGTGAGCAGCGAGATCAAGAGCACGAGGGATCAGATCCGTGAAAGGCGGCGCGAGAAGGCAGCTGCTGCCGCAGCCGGAAACAACTCGGTCGTTGTTGTGGATGGGGCCGATATGGCCGGTGACCCTGATGTCGAGATACAGGGAAAGGCCCCGTGACTGAGCTGCCGGGGGAGATTTCAGGCTAAGCATCGACATTTGGGGGAATGGATGAGACGTGCCAGACAGCTGGGCTGCGCGCTGGCCATAGTGCTTGTGCTGTCCTCGTGCGCCACTCCCAGTATTGAAGAGATGGGCCGGGGTGCCATCAGGCAGCAGGCTGCCGAGGGCATGGAATGGTTCAGGCAGTTCACAGCGGAAGTTGATACCTCCGACCGCGACCGCGTGAGGTCCCGATTCCAGGGCGCGGATGTTCCACATTCGTTCGGCTGGGATCCCGACGGCGTCTTCTACGCTGACCGGTACTACCGCGACCACCTGACTACCAGCGGAGGGTGGTGGGGTAAACAGAGGACTGTCAGCGCCTGCGTCCGCTATATGGCGAAGCCCGGCGGGCCCGCGATGGCATCAGTTCCCTGCCCGGATGAGCCGCAGTTCAATGAGAGGGTCGACGAAAACGTCAGTGTTCCCTGAATTAGGCTGACGCAGCGCTTCCGGCACACCTGCCCGCCCGTCGATGGGCCTTGTCTATTGGAGCTTCTCCGCCAGCCGCCGGAGTTCGTTGACCATGGCCCCGGTAGGGGCATAACCATCCAGCCGCTCGATCAGGAAGTCACGGGCGACAGCTGTCCTGTCGCTGGCACGCCTGGCCATCAGCCAGTGACGTGACATTCGCAGTTCGGCTGCGAGCTGGTCCATTTGACCGAGCAGCTTGGAGAATTCCGCCTGGGCGTTGTCCCGCACCATTCGGCCCGCCTCCTTGAGGACGAAGAAGGACACTATCCTTCCCTCGTTGGACTGGAGCATGGGCTCCATGAGCACCCTGCCGATGGCTGGCCGGGTCTGATTGTTCCCGGCACGATACTCCGGTGCCCGCTCGATCTGTTCGGCCAGGTGGGTGACACGGATTTGCTGTGCCCTGCTGAGGTCGGTGCGCTGGGCGTCCAGCTCCTCGGACCAGTTTTCGCGCAGGTCTTCCAGCTCCTGCTTCCACGCCGGCACCGCCAGGTAGAGGTAGACGGCGCCGCTGGCGATCCACTGCAGGACTACCCCGTCGATCTGCCCGGCCCGCTCCTCCCAGCGCTGCAGGAGTTCGGCCGGAGGGGCCTGCTCTGCATCGTCCTCGTCCGGGTCCCAGCTGTCGAGCAGCTCGGCGGGGTCCAAGCGGGTGACGCCCAGCGAGAGGAACGGCGCGAAGCTGTGCTGGGCGATGTCCAGGACGTCGTCAATACCGATGGTGCCGTGGTGGAAGATGACGGCTGGATCCCCAGGGAACGTGGCCTCCAGGAACCGCAGCCCTCGCCGCTCCGCCCCCGCCTTGAGGTCCCCCACCAATTCCTCGAAGTCGTCCATGCCAAGGAGCCTATCCGGCAGGGCGTCCGGGGCACGACATGTGGGCTGCCGGGTCGGTGTCTACGCATGTTCGGAGGCAGATCATTCTGCAGACCGAAGGACTGAACACGCGTGGCCTCCAGCACCGAACGCATCCGGGTGAAGCTTCCCCCGAACTTCGACACCGCCCGGCACATGAGCCAGCTGATGAAGAAGATCACCGACAACCACGGTGAAGGCTTCGAGGTGGACTCCATTGAGGACGGCGTCGCGGTCGCCACACGCCAGGTTGCCATCACCGAGGTCAGCCACAACGACAAGTCCAAGACCAAGGAAGTCCGGCTCCCCCGGTCCGTGAAGCCGACCGACGGCGAGAAGATGTCCGTGAAGCTGGCTGACCAGCATGGTGAGGGCTGGGAGATGACGAAGTTCGAGCCGTTCCTCGGCAAGGCCGTGCTGACACAGCTGAGCCCCGAGACTGCACGCTGCCGCGGGGCCGCAGCCCTCGCCCTGGGCGTGAAGCCCTGGGAGGTCCAGGTGGCCCCGCGCCGGGACGGCGGGTTCGACCTGGAGCTGCCGCGGACCTACATGCCGTCCAAGCACGACGCCAAGCTGGAGGAGGTTGCCACCAGCGTTGTGGGCCGCGACGGCTGGTACGTGAAGGTGAACGCCCAGAAGCTCACGGCGTCCATCATCCCATCCGCTCCCCCGACCTTCCCCGGGATGATCCCGACACCCATGAACAAGGTGGTGAAGTTCGACCACACGGACAAGGAGACGTTCAAGATCCCGCTGGGCATGAAGCTGCCGGCGGCCGGTGAAAGCACTGGCGACACCTTCTACCTGGACATGAACGCCGGCGCCCACGCCCAGCTCGGCGGCATCTCCGGCGGCGGCAAAACAGTGCTGCTGAACTGCTACCTGGCCACCTGGCTCGCCAAGGGTGCCGAACTCGCCATCATCGACCTGCCGACCAAGAGCGCCGACTTTGAGTGGTGCAAGGACTTCGTCCGGCCCGGCGGCTGGGGCTGCGCGTCCCCCGCCCAGTCCGCGGTGGCCATCCGGCTGATCATGGAGGAGGGTGAGCGCCGGTCCAAGCTGATCAAGAGCCATGGGGTCAACGACTGGAAGCTGCTGCCCAAGTCGGCTGCGCTGAAGCCGCTCATCGTGATCGTCGACGAGCTGACCGGCCTGTTCGCGCTGGAAGCCGTTCCGAAGGCCGGCAAGGACGCGCCCCAGCTGCTCAAAGACATGGCTGAGGAGGCCAACCGGACCAACCTGTTCAAGGAGATCCTAAAGAACGGCATCAAGCGTGTCGCGGCCGAGCTGCGCTTCACCGGCGTCTTCCTGATGCTCGCCACCCAGGTCGCCTCGGCGAACACCGGTATCGAACCGGCGCTGCGCACCAACCTGCACCACAAGCTGCTGATGGGCGCCAAGCCCACCGAAGGCAACCGGCGCCTGGTCTTCTCGGACCCGGACCGGGTGCCCCTGGTGCCGGACAACATCCGTTCCGACGGCGCTGCGTCCCGCGGTGTGGGCTCCTCCGAGCCTGAAGGCGACGAGCCGGCGGTCTTCAAGTCCTACTTCGCCACCGTCACCGACTACCGGGCCTGGCTGGAGAAGCTCGGTGTCCCGAAGACAACCCAGCCGGAGCCGACCAAAGCGCAGATGGCCCAGCTGGAGGATGCCTTTGAACCGGCCGAAGACCAGGATGCCATCGCCGCGCGCAGGTCCGCCATGAAGGACCCGATGGCTGAGCTGATGGGTGACGCCGGACTGGACGAGAGCGGCCGTCCGCTGAAGGGTGCTGCCCTGGCGGCGTCCCAGTCGAGGGCTCTGTCCAACATGGCGTCGCGGGCCTGACCCGCTGAAAGCCCCGGGCCGGCCGTCAATGGCGCCGGACGGTCCGGTTTACAAGAACACCCCCGCAGGAAGCTCCTGCGGGGGTGTTTTGCTGTGCCTGGCCTAGATGTAAACCGGGACGACCTTGGGTGCCTCCTGGACGGCGGGGGCGGCCGGTGTGTCAAGGTCCATGAACGCGAACGGGTCGTCCACGATGGCCCCTGCCTTCTGGCCCGCAGGAGCTTCCTTCGGTGCCGGAGGCTCCTCCTGGGAGGGGGCTTCGGGGAGATCAAACGGATCGTCCGTCCCGACTGCCTGGGCGAGCAGGGCGGCGCGGGCCGGGTTGGCGTCAAACGGGTCGCCCTCATCCAGATCGGGGATGACAACAGCGACCGGGGCCGCTTCCTCAGGAGCCGGCGCTGCGGCTGGGGTGTCGAGACCGAACGGGTCGTCGGAAACTGTCGGGGCGGCCGCCTCGGCCTTCGATTCCACGTGCACGGGCTCGGGGGCAGGCTCAGCCGCAGCCTCGGGCGCAGGAGTAGCTGCAGCCTCCTTTACGGCGACCGGGGGCGGCGTGAAGGAATCCCCGGCAAGACCGGCCATGATGCTCTGCGCGGCGGCCTCAAAGGAGCGGAAGCGGTCCTGGAGGGAGGCGATGGTCGCGGCATCCGTCGCGCGGGCCCTGCGCAAATCTTCCAGTTCGACGTCGCGGTCAGCGATGGTCGCCTTCAGCTCCCCCACTTCCTGGCTGTGGTCGGCCCGAACCTTCTCCAGGGTCGACTGGACTCCGGCGAGCTCTTCGTGGGTGGGCCGCTGGGACAGGAGGGCAAGCTCCTCCCCTACGGCCTGGGCTTGCCTGGTGATGGCGGCGAGGGCTTCGGACTGGGATGCCTCGAAGCCGGCGACGGCCTCGGTCAGGGCGGCCAGGGACGCGCCCCCGTCCTTGGCTGCGTCAGCGTTCTTGGCGGTGGTGTTGGTGGGTGTCATCGGTGCTCCGGCGGTGTGCGGTTTTGAAAAGTCAGTTACCGTAGCATTTTAGCGTGCATGCAGCAAATAACACCAGCCACCAGCCGATGGCTTCCCCGTAAGTCCGGGAACGCAAAAGCCCCGCCGGGGATTGCTCGCCCGGCGGGGCTTCTTCGATGGACTTCTAGCGGCGGGCCAACGCGCTGTCGAGGGCCTTGGCCACCGCTGCCTCCACCTGGCGGCGTGTCAGGGCGCTGTCGGCGGCCTTCTGCACCGAGGCTTCCTTGGCGGCCTGCAGCTGGGCAGCGACCTCCTGGGCGATGGCCTCGGGCGACTTTGCGGCTTCAGCAGGTGCCGCAGCGGCGGCCTCTTCGGCCTGTGCAGCGACCTGCGGGTCAGCGGCGACGCCGGTGGACGGATCCACCCAGACGCCGGCAGCGTTGCGCTGCACGGCGACACCGCTCGGTGCCGTGAAGGCCGGGGCCTGGCCGGCCGCGGGTGCGCGGTAGCTGCTGCCTCCTGCGTAGCTGCCGGCGGCTGGAGCCTGCGCGGCGGGGACGTAAGGAGTAGCCGCGGCAGGTGCCTGGGGAATGTACGGCGTCTGGGGCGCAGCCTGGACGGGAGGCGGCGTGTAGGCAGGAGGGACGTACTTCGGCGGCGTGTAGGCAGGAGCGGGAGCCGGGGCGGGTGCGGCGGGCATCTGGATCGGGCTCGGAGCCGACGGTGCGGCGCCACCGCCGAGGTCAACACTGACGTTGCCTCCGTTGCCGCCGCCGCTGGCATCGGGCACGCAGGAGCTCACGCCGCCCATGGTGATGGCGTGATGGCCTGCCGGGCAGGCGTAGGCGGGCCCGGCGCCCAGGAAGAGGGACCCGCCGAGGACGGCGACGCTTGCAAGTGCGCTGAGTCCGCGCTTCATAGAATTCTCCATGTTCCGGAAGTTACACGTAGAAATGCATGCTGTCAACTTATTTCGTCGGATTTCCGATTCCCGCACCGAACGGGGACTGGCCGGTGGCCGCTGCCGGGTCACCGCTTCCGTAGCTGTAGCCAATGACCATGGACTTCTCGTTGGCGGAAAGCGTGCGCTGGATGATGGACTCCGGTCCCGAGTAGGCCCCCGTCGCTGCAGAAGTCCAGGTCGTAACGTTGTTGACGAGGGAGACGATCTGGCCGTCCACCATCGGGAAGTGCTTGGTCGACGCGCCACCCAGCGTTTCACCGTTGGCGGTGATGGCCGTGCCGTTCATCAAGGTTCCCGTGCCGGCGTCGATGAGCCTGGTGGTCACGTTGCCGTCCTTGCCCTCAGCAAGGACCTTCTTATCGGCGTCCAGGACAGCCCTGGCATCGTCGAAGCTGATCTGGGCCTTGTCCACGCCGCCGGCGGCGAAGTCACCGGACCAGTCGTCGCCGTTGTCACTGAATCCGATCCAGGTGGTGCCGGGCTTGAAGCCGAGCCCCTTCGACAGGATGGCGGAGTAGACCTTTCCGCTCTTGGTGTCCGCTCCCCCGGTCAGCGCCACGATCTCCTGGTCGACGTTCAGCCACATGGAACCCTGGGCCGTGGCGTTCCCGGGCCGGTAGGCCGCGACCGTCTGAATCGCCTGCTCCGGCACCGCGTAGGTGCTGTCCCAGGACTGGCCCACGATGACGGTGCGGTCCTGGACGTGGACGCGGCGGTTGTCGTACCGGGGCTGGTTCTTGAGCCAGGTCGCAATGATGTCGGCGTCCCCGGCGCTTGCTGCCTCCAGGTAAACGAGCCGCAGCGGACCGGTGTTCGGGATCTCGTGTACGGCATGGTCAGGACCCCGCGAGTAACCCAGCCGAAGCACCGGCGCGCCAGCTCCTGCCGGGTCCAGCGGCAGCAGCCCCATCGATGCCGGTGCCATCGCCGTGATCTTCTTCCACCACTCCCCCGTGTGCGGGGCAAGCACAACGGTGTCTGAATCAGCCGCGGCCAGGCCCGGGACTGTAGGCGCCAGGGACAGTGCCGCAGGGTTGATTCCGGCGGCAGCCGGGGCCTGGCGGTGTGATGAGGAGACAGCGAAAACGGTGACGGCCACGAACACGGCTGCCACCCCGAGGGTGAGGAGCAGCAACCGTGTGCGGTGGGTGGTGTTTTTCATTGTTCGGGTAAAGCCTTTGTTAGAAGGAGTGCCACTGCGGGCGGTTCCAGGGGTTGTTGGCCTCACAGGGCTGCCCGGGCTGGTAGCCGTAGCAGGCGTCCGTGGGCTCCCACAGATCCCACCACCAGCCGCCCGCCGGCCCACAGCCCCGGCCGAAGGTGGCCAGCGAGGTCATGGACTGCTCGATGATCGTCGAGGTCAGCGACCCGCCGATGTCGGTCCAGACGTGGAAGCCGTTGGTGACGCCGTAGTAGTAGCCCTGGCCGGGACCGCTGTTGACGTCGGAGTCACCGTCAGCCCAGCTCAAGTACAGCCAGCTGGTGTCAGCCCGGCTGCCGCCCTTGTACTGCGCAAAGCCGATGTAGCTTGTGCCGGAGTAGTCACCGTAGATGGTTCGGTGGTTGTTGGCGATCATCCGTGCCCCGATGTGGTGGTTCGGCCAGTCCCACGTCGCGCTGTTTTGGTCGGTGTACTGGTTGCCCGAGCAGGTCACGATCGTGGTGCCTGTGTTGGGAACATCCGGCGGGGTCCAGAAGCTGGAGGTGGTGATGTTCCGCGACAGCCCGTTCGCGGCGTGGGCGCGGATGTCCCAGTGGTAGAGCGTGCCGGGGGCGGCGATGATCGTCCAGTTGTTCGCTCCGCCGCCCTGGTAGGTGCCGTAGTACCACATGCGGTCGGGCAGGCCGAGGTTCGGGTCGCTGGAGCGGGCCTCGCGGGTGCTGTCGACCGAACGGGCGAACTCGAACCAGGTGGCGCCGGCTGAGGCGCCGTACCAGAGGGTCGTGTAGCCGTTCTGGATGCCGGTGCTGGAGCCGTTGATGTCGCTGTTGACCATGTTCACCCGGAAGCGGCTGCGCATGTTGCCCCAGTAGTCACCCAGGGACTGGCCGGTGGCGAAGTTGCCCGGGTAGGTGTCGACCTTGGTCGAGACCGTGTCCGAGTACCCGCCGTTGGTGATGGCAGCGTTCTTTGCCCGGACCCGGTAGTCCATGGTGGCTCCGGGCGGGTTGTACACGTTGTTGTAGGCCAGCGTCGCACCGCTCTGGGAGTGGTTCGTGGTGGTCACCACGGCACCGTCCCGGAGCAGGTCGTAGGAGCATGTCGCGCTCGTGCAGTACAGGTTTGCACCCGTGTTGCCCGCGTCGGCGTTCTGGACCGCGGTGAACGAGGACGAGTCGTTGGTCAGGTCCGGGGTGCGGGTGACCGTGAGCGTCTGGGCCGGCGGCCGCTGGGTGAGCCGGGCCTTGGCCGAGAACGCCCGTGACATGCCGGTCGGGTTGTAGGCCAGGACGGCGTAATCGAACTGGGTGCCAGGCGCCGCGACGTCGTCGAGCTGGGTGGCCGTGGTGCCGCCGGAGTTGACGTTGCAGTCGGTTCCGGTCAGGCAGGTCAGGGCCGCGTTGCTGACCGCGAAGCGGCCCACCTTGTATCCGGTGGCCGAGGTGGCCGGGTTCCAGATGATCCGGTTGGTGCCGTCGTAGTCACGGGTGTTGGTCGCAGCCGTGCCCATCGGGGCAACCGTCGGGATCGGCGGGTACTGCAGCTGGGTCACCTTGGCGGACTTGTTGGCAGCAGCCGCAGCAGACTCCGGGGAGGGGCTGGAGCGGTCTGCGGTGACGTCGTTGCCGGCAGCGTCCGTGCCGCGGGGGCCGGAGTTCCGGGATGCGATGTAGTACGTGTAGTTGGAACCGTACGGAACCGTGTCCTTGATGGACAGGCCCGTGGTGGAGCCGACGAGGGTCGCAGCTCCCGAGGTTCCGGCGGTGTAGCGCCACACGTCGTACCGG
Source organism: Pseudarthrobacter sp. BIM B-2242 (assembly GCF_014764445.1). Lineage (NCBI taxonomy): Bacteria > Bacillati > Actinomycetota > Actinomycetes > Micrococcales > Micrococcaceae > Pseudarthrobacter > Pseudarthrobacter sp. BIM B-2242. The sequence goes on along the minus strand of NZ_CP061722.1, from coordinate 278,352 downwards.
GTCGCCGTGCTCACAGCGGTCCAGGTCAGGTCGTTCGTGCCCTTGGTGTCATCCAGGTAGGACGCCTTCACGGTCGTGCCCTTCGGGGCAGTCGGGTGGGCCAGGATCTGGGTGTGGCGGGACTCAGAGGACTGGCCCGAGCGGGCGTCGGCCTTCAGGTACCACTCGTAGCGCTTGCCCCAGCCGGCCCCGTCCCAGGTGTAGGACAGGGTGGAGACATCCAGCACGATGTTCGTGTAGGCGCCGGTGCCCAGCGGGCTGCCGGTGACCGGGTCGACCTCGCGGTACAGCAGCTGGTAGCCGGAGGCACCCGTGACGGCGTTCCAGTTGAACACCATGCGCGGAGCGGTCAGCGTGGTGCTGTTCCAGGCGCTCGGGTCGGCACCGGCAGGCTGGACCGTGGAGTTGATCAGCACAGGCTGACCGATCTGGGGCCGCCATACGGCGGGCCGGCAGGAGTCGGAGATCGCTCCGCTGCTGGACTGGGCCAGCACGCGGTAGGTGGTGGAGTCGGAGACACCGGCCGGGTTGGAAACGTCCTTCCAGGTGGTGGTGGTCGCGTTCGGTGTCGCCACCACGGCCGAGTTGCGGTAGATGATGTAGGACGCCGCGCCCGGAACCTCGGTCCAGGTCAGCTCCGGCTGGGTCGGGGTGCTGGCCGCGGTGAAGGACGTCGCGGGGCAGATCGGGGCCACGACGGTGCCGTCGGAGACGCCGGCAGCGGTGTTCCTCGGAGCCGCGGCGGTCGAGTTGGCGTAGAACTGCTGAGCACCGTCAGAGGAGACAACGGTGTTTGCGGCCAGGTTGATGTTGACCAGCTTGATCTGGTTGGTGTTCCCGGCCGTGGTTGTCAGGGGCGCGACGGAGGCATCGATGGTGTTGCCGGTGGCACCGACGTAGGAGAACGCCGAGGATGCCGTGGGGGCGACGTTGGAGATCAGCGTCATCGTGCTCTGCTTGCCGTCCCCGTTGGGGGCGGCAGCTGCCTGCACGGACGGGTCAATCCACAGGCCGGGATCGGGCATGTAGGAGCCGGTGTAGCCGGTCCAGGTCTGCTGGTAGTAGGCCGCGCCGGACTTCAGGAACCGGGTCATGACCTTGTTGCCGTCACCGTCGACGGACGCGGTCATCAGCTGGTCCGGGGTCGCGTAGAGCACCGGGTCGGAGACCTGGACGTTCTGCGCTGTCCGGTTCAGGGCGTCGGTGACGCGGCTGGTCTTTTCCTGAAGCACTGTGGATGTGGCAGCCGTCTGGCTGACCTCACCGAAGTAGGAGACGCCACCGCCAATGACGGCAGCACCCACCGCCATGGACAGCATGGCTTCGGCGATGCCGAAACCAAACTGCTTGCCGAGGATCTTGAATTTCAATGCCATACCTCTCCTGTGTGCGGCCGGTGGCACGATGTGGCGGGCTCAGCACCTAACATGCGTAGGTAAACGCGGGACGGCTCACCGTCGCCTGATCAGCTGCGGCTTCCCGACGGCTGCTTGTAGTCGACAAGGGTCCAGATCTCCCTCGAATACAGGGCACCTTCCTTGGCCGGGTCATTGCCCAGCGGGTTCACTGCAGGGGTTCCGGTGAACTGTCCAGCCACCGTGACGCTGTCGCAGGCCAGGGATCCGCTGAAGGTCAGGCCCTTGGTGCTGGCGCGGAACGGGGCCGTCGTGCAGGCGCCCTTGGGAGCGAAGATGAAGGTGTTCCGGACTTCCATTGGGGTGCCCGTCACCTGGGTGGTGTTGAAGGTGACGTTGCCGTTGGTGTAGATGTTCAGGGCGGTGCCCGAGGCGGCTGCCTTGGCGCTTTCGTTGAAGGTGACGGCGCCGGTGACGAAGGCGTTGAACGCGCCGGTGCCGACAACGGTGGTGGGGACGTCGAAGAGCATGGAGGCGTAGCAGGCCACGTTGTCGTTGGCGACCAGGATGCCGCCGGTGCGCGAGGACACCCAGTCGGCGGGGGCCGTGCCGCCGCACCTGCTCAGGTTGTCGTTGACGAACGCGGGGTCCAGGCCGATGCCGGCGGGGATCTTGATGGCACCGTTGACGTTCAGGTTTGCGGCCTGGCCGCCGTAGAGCAGGTAGGACGAAACGTTCAGCGGCGAGGTCAGGCCCGGGTAGGTGGCCAGATCCAGCGGGCCGGGGCCGTTGATGCCGACGACGCCAGACAGGAAAGGTGTCGCTGATCCGACGCCGGCGCCGTTCTGGACTCTCACGGTCCGCCCCAGGACAGTGTGGCTGAAGGCACCAGCGGGGCCGGCCTCGTACTGGATCTGCTTGTCGGCCAAGACCTTGAACCCGCCGACGTTCAGGGAGTTCGCGCCGGCAGTGACGGAGCGGGTGACGTCGCGGAAGGTGCCGCTGGCGTGAATGACGGTTGCGCGGCCGCCGCCCAGGCCCGGTTTGACCGGATCGGCGTACCAGGACCAGGTGCCGGTCGAGTTGGACCCCGTCTTCGGGGACCCGGCCACCGGCAGCGCAGCGGGGTTGCCCTCATTGAGGTGGTACAGGGCATCCTGGACAGCGGCGTCGGCGAGCTGCCCGGATTCGACGAAGTCCCGCGACATGACCGCGGTCTTGATGGTGCGTCCCGTCGTGGCGGCGGACATGTAGGTCAGCCCGGAGAGCAGGATCAGCATTATCAGGACGAAGGCCATGGCGAAGCCTTTTTCCTTGCGGGACCGCGACTTGAGGGCGGCGGTGGGCCGGGAGAGGCGGGCGACGCTCATCAGGAACCTCCCCGAATGCCGGACGGCACTGCCTGGTCAACCCCTGGTGTCAGGGTGGTCTCCTGGCGGACAGTGCGGATGCTGCCGGGGACGCCTGCCCGTTCCTGCCAGGAAGCATCGATGTAAAGGGTTTTGCTGCCGTAGGTGGCGCCCTTGATGGGTGCCTTGGTCCAGCCGATCGACGTCTTCAAAGTGATGGTGAGACCGCGGATGGTGACGGTGGAGAGAGCCGGCAGCGAGCCGCCTTTGACCACCAGGGTCGGGTCCGGCAGTTGCGCGGTGTTCTCAGTGTCGGTCCCGACGGTTGACCACTGGGCTGCGCGGGCCTTTTCGATGTACGCGGCTGCTGCCTGGTCGGCCACCGTCTCGTTGACGGAAACCTTCATGACGTCGTTGGACTTGAAGTATGCCGCGCTGAATCCGGTGAGGATGGTGAACAGCAGCCCCATGGAGATGATTACCTCCACGAGAGAATTCCCGCGTTCCTTGTGCTTCCGGCCGCGGACGACGAGGACTTGAGGAGCGGCGGCAGCGAGGTCCACAGAGGATGATGCTGCGTTGCCCGCTGCTGCATCCATCGTGTCCTCTTTCTGTCGTTGCCTGCCGGGGGAAGGGGGCCGCCCCGGACCGCGAAGGCCCGGGGCGGCGACCACTTAGGAGACGCGCTTGACGGCGAGCTTGCCGAGGTTGCTGTCGAAGACCATGGTGTAGTTCTTCACAGCCAGGGACGTGCCGGTGATCGTGTAGGAGTTGGTGGTGGTGTTGACCGCCGAGGTGAGGGTCGTCTCCGTGTTCTTGGTCGTCGCAGCGACGGATGCGGTGACGTCGGCTGCCGCATAGGCGGTCTTGCCGGACAGCGCGTAGTCAGAGGCGACGAGCAGTTGCGCGGAGGAGATGTCGGAGATGACGTTCTGCACGGCGGCGCGCTCCATGTACCGGCCGAACTGCGGGACGATCGCCAGGGCGAGGATGGCGACGATCGCCATGGCGGCCATGGTTTCGATGAGCGAGAAGCCGCGTTCCCGCCGGTCTTCCGGCTTGGCCTTCAGAAGCCGGGCGCGGGCAGCGCTGGGGTTCAGGAAACGAAGTGCTGTCTTCACGGGTGTCTCTTTCTATGGGACTTTCAGGTGGGTGAAGCGGTAAGGCAGTGCTGCCGCTGAACATGCGTAGATTTCGCGGGACGGGTGTACGGGGTGGTGTCAGGGCGGGCCGGACACGTGCCCTGCCTCCAGGAATTGGCCGAACAATCCATGCCCTTCCATCGCTCGTCGCCTGTTGCGAGCAGGCTGAGCCCACTCGGCTCTGTACATGCGTAGATTTCCCGCGGTTGCTCACCGCCGCGTAACAATGGGCGGGTTACGCCGAAAATGCCGTCGCACCCCTGAGAATGTCGGTATGAAAAGGCTTCTGGGGGTAGCCCTGTCGGTGATCGCGGTCGTTTGCGCGCTGGCGGTCGTGCTGGTGCTGACAGGCGTGTGGTCCCCTCCATGGACCGCAGTGGCGAAGCCGGACGCCGATGGCGAGGTCACCGTCAGCCAAGCCAAAGATGTGGTGCTGCCCAGCAGCGGCGGTTCACCGGAGGTGCGGATTCCGGCGGCCTCGTTTACTGGTGAGGGACGATTGAACGTCAAACCGGTCGCGCTGCCTGAGAACCGTTCCGGCTGGGCAATCAGCCTGGACGGGGCGCAACTGACCGGCCAGGCGACGCTGGTGTTCAAGGACGTCGTCGTCGACGGTGAACCTGCCCCACTCGTTGGGTTCAACGAGAACCCCGGTGACCCGATCCAATACGTCCTGGACACCGAGGTGTCCGGCCGGGACCTAGTGGTGCGCACGACCCACTTCTCCAACTGGATCACCGAAAAGTGGGACTGGCTGATGGATAAGGCGCGCGGCCAGCTGGACCGCATCTATCGGGATTCCGGCACCGGGGAACAGCCACAGTGTGAGCTCCAGGCGGAGGCCAGGACAGGAGGTGTGTCGGTTACCAGCGACAGCGGCGGCAGGGTGCAATGGTGCCTCGGCAGAGCGCCGGACGGCACAACTGTTCTGAAGGTGAACAACTCCCGCGGTTACGCAGTGTCCGCGGAGCGCACCCCGGGCCTGACAATGGGGAGCCGCAGCCTGGATTTCGGGCAAATGGTGCCACGGCTCGCCAAGTACATCACCGCGCCCTCGAAGCGTGCCAACGTCATCGACATCATCGGACCTGGTGAGACCGTGGAGTACAAGGTGGATGAATCCAGCGGTTTGAAAGGTGTGAACCTCCAGCCCTCTCCCCCGGCCTACCTTGCAACGGCGCTCTGGTTTGGCATCCAGACAGCAGCCATGGCGTTCGAGACAACAAATCTCCTAGGCAAGGTGCCAGTCGAGAAGATCCAGACAGCTGTTGACGCCGCCGACTGCGTGGCAGGATTTCAGGGGATGGCCACGGTCGACGTCACAAACGCTAAGGCCGCAGGCAGCTATCTGGACGGCGCACTCGGCACAGTCATGTCGTGCATGGGCAAGGTAATGGAACGCGTGGCCTTAGCCGACGCTCCGGAAGAAATACTCAAGAATTTTGTCGCTGTCAGGCTCGCCCAGGTGATGAGCTGGCTATGGTCGGGCCTCAAGACAGCTGCCAGCGGCTTCGCGGCAGCCGCAGACACGGCCCTGAATTACAAGGGCTACACCATAGCCCTCACCTATCCAGCAGCCACCACCCCATCTCGCTCCCCCTCCCCCGCAGCTGCCGCCATCCCCGGGCTTCCCGACGCGCTCAGCGGAAAATGGTGCACCCGGGCCACCCCGACAACCTGCTTCGACGGCGCTGAACTCAAAAAGAGGACGCCGACTGTGCAAGTGGAAACTGCCGGCCCTTCCGACCGTGTTCCAGGGGCTATGGACTACACGCTGTGCGTGCAGATGGACCTGGGAGACCACTGCACGACGGCCAGCTCGATTTACCTGCGATATTTTCCTGCGGGAACACCGTGGAACTGTGCGAGGTGGCTGGCTGCCAGCGGTACTCCATTGCCTTCCTGCGAGCCCGACTACACTTCAGCGCACGACCCCTCGGAACCAAGGCTCATCGTTCGTCCCAACCATCAACAGGCACCCACGTACCTGGATTCGCCCCCGATGTACCGGACCCAATAGTTCGGGAAAGGCCCGAGATCCTCGGGGCACGGGAAGTGCCGCGCTACGGCCGCAAATTAGCAATTGTTAAGGTCAGGAAATCTAGGTCCGGAATTGCTAATCTGCGGCCGCGCTGGACCCCCAAAAACAACGATCAGAAGGGGCTGATGATGTCGCCCAACGAAAAATATGGAAGGTAGATTGCGAGGGCGATGATGAGGACCATGCCGGCGATCAGGACCAGGAAGAACGGCTGGATGAGAGCTTCCATCCGGTTGGTGATGTCGTCCACGTCGCGCTTGTAGAGCCGGCCGATGGCGCGCAGCGCCTTGGAGGACTTGCCGGTGCTGTCACCGATGGCAACGAAGGTCAGCAGCAGACGAGGGAAGATGGGTTCCGAGGCGAGGGACTCGGAGATTTCCTTGCCGTTGAGCTTGCCGTTGCGGGCATTCAGGATGGCCCGCTCCATGACGAGGTTGCCCACCGATGCGGCCGTGATCTCCAGGGCCTTCACCGGGTGCAGGTTCGTGGAGAGAGAGGCGTAGGTGCGGCAGAACCTGGTGAGGGAGACCTTCAGGAACATGGGCCCGAAGATCGGCAGCTTGAGCTTCAGCGGGTCCACGAAGGCGCGCACCTTCTCTTCGCGGTAGTTGCGTTTGTACCAGATCAGGGTCGCGCCGGTGAGTACGGTGAACAGCGGGATCATCCAGAACATCTGGTTGGAGATGCCGAGCACGAGCAGGGTGATGGGCGGCAGGGACGCGCGGCCGTTGGAGAGGCTGTCGTAGAGGGTCGCGAAGCGCGGGACCACTCCGACCATCAGGAAGATGAAGATCAGCATTGACAGCGCCAGCACGACGGTCGGGTAGGTCAGGGCTTTCTTGATGCGGGCGCGCTGGTCGTCATCGGCCTCGATGTCGTCGGCCACCTGTTCCGCGGCCGTCTTCAGGTCACCGGCCTCGAAGCCTGCCCGCAGGGTCGCGGACATGGTTTCCGGGAAGATGTACGGGTAGTGGGACATGGCGTCGTGCATCCGTACGCCGTTGCCCATCTCCTTGTTCACCTCGGCCAGGCCATGCGAGAGGACGGCATCCTCCATGTCACCGCCCTTGAGGATGGTGGTGATGGCCTCCCGTTCCTCCATGCCGACCTCGATGCAGAGGGCCAGCTGGCGGGAGAACGCGACCAGGGACCGCGGCTTGGCGCTGGCCTTCTTGGAGATCGAGATGCCGCCGGCCTCGGAGACGGCCAGCACGGACCGGAATTCGGGGTTGGCGGAGAGCCGGGCGATCGCGGCCCGGCGGTCCTGGGCAATGACGGTCCCCCGGTTGGGTTTGCCGTCCACGGTGGTGACCACGTAGGAGAAGGACGCATTCGTCTTGTCAGTGGCGGCCCTCGCGGCGGCGGGCAGGGTGGCGGTGCTCAAAGATGCTCCCGGTGCTTCAGCAGGACCAGGCCAGGCAGGCCCGGAGGTTCTGCCGCCTAACATGCGTAGACACCTCGTCCATGGGTGTTAGGCGAATCCCGCTACTCTCTCTAGGAGACGCCGCAGAGTGCGGCGGAATTGGGGGAAGCATTATGGGGACCAGGACAGCACGGCGCGCCGGCGGCATTGTCAGAAGTGGAGGCTTCCGGCTGCGCGACGTGGTACTCGTGCCACTGTCGCTTGCGGGGGCGCTGTGGATGGCGCTGATGCTCATCGGCCGAAATGCGGCATCGACTCCTGGACCCATCGCGCCTGAAGAGCCTGAAGAGCCAGCAGGAGAGGCCGGTGCGGAAGCCGAGATGCCAGACGTAGCAGACGGGAACCGTGGCGAGCCCGGAAAGGGTGACGGTGCCGGCGAAGGCGGCCGGGACAAAGCCAAGCAACTTCAGGCCGCCGACCCCAGGGAAGTCGACCGCACCAGCCCTTGGATCTATTTCTGGGGCGGCACTCTTCTGGTCGCCGCGGTGACCGCCTTCATGTGGCACCTCCACCAGATCACGCCGCCCACGAACCCAACCGAAACGGGAGTCCGGGCAGAAATCTGGCTCTTCCTGGCCCTCCCGGGCGTCAGCATGGCGGTTCTGGGTGGCTACCTGTTCTGGAAGATCAGAGATGGCTGGTTGCCGTACCGCCTGCACCGCAGCGACCACCTTCTGACGCTGGTTCAGCTGGTGCCGGGAACAGCCCTCGCCGCTGCAGGAAATATCCTCCCACCCGAGCACGAGCTCGTGGACTCGTGGCCGGTTAGCCCTAGCTGGGCCAGCCTGGGCTTGGGGACGCTGGTGAGCCTCCTGCTGGTCCGCAAGTTCGGTAAGGCACCTGCTGCTACTTCAGAGTAATCCGGGTAGCCTCCGCGGCGCCTGACGGCTTGAGGACCAGGGTGGCCGGGCCGGCGGGAATGTCGAAGGCGACCTTGCCCCGGACAGGCTTACCCGGCTGGACCGGATCCGTCGGCAGCGCGTCCTCGGTGACCGGGAGCCGCGTGGCGGGGGCATCGTTGGCGTCGAGCACCTGGATTGCAGCCGGGTCCGGTGTTGTGGCTCCGGCCCAGGAATCCCAGCCGACGTCCAGGGTCAGCACGGTGGGGCTCGTCATGGTGGCGCTGGTGACGGTGATCTTGGCGACGCCTCCGTTGGCGACATCTGCCAGGTAGGGCTTGCCGATGGCCGGCGTCGGCGGAGCCGGCTGCTCCACAGCCTTGGGGCCAAAGGGATCGGACGCCGTTGTCACCGGCGCGGCGGGCTGCGCGGTCGTGATGCTGGCGGCGCTGGCCAGTACCGAGGAGGCAAGCACAGCAAGGGCAACGGTGCCTGCCGCGACTGCGGCCAGGCGGGCCCGTCGGCTGGGTTTACGTGCAGTTGTCGTGGTTCTCGTCGTCGTCATGGTGGTCCTTTCCTCTCAGCAAAGGGGCATGCGCAGATTCTCCGGTCACGGCTGCCCGGACAGGGCCTGGACGGGGAGAAATTGCCGCGGCTCCGCACACATAGGAAGGGTCACCGGGACCGCTGGGAGGTACTCCCCCAGCCGCCCAGAGCGGTGCAGGTTTTGACCCCGTCCGCACACATAAGGACTGTCCCGAACAGCAGGAGAGAGGAACCCCCGATGGCTAGTTTGAAGCAGACGGCGACGGAGTCGCGGATGCAGTATCGGAAGCCGACGGGGATGCAGCCGGAGCCTGCGGGAACGTAATCAGCCAGGATCCGTCACGGTAGACGAGCTGGTTGATCTCAGCAGCAAGCTCATCACTGTTGGCCACCTTGGTACCGCCGGAGGTGATGGAAACAGCCGAAGCCGGAACAGACGCGCTCGTGCCGTCGATCGAGACAGCAGAATCATCCACCGTGACCGCCAGCTCAGCCTTGGGGTCGGACACCTTCAGCAGGGCCAGGTCGGTCACTGCCTTCTTCAGCGGTGCGGCCGGGGCGTCAATGTCGATCTTGTCCAGGACCGGCTTGAAGGTCTCCTCCGAGGCCTTGTCCGGGAAGGCAGCACCGATCTCCTCCGATGTTGCCGTGGCGAAGAAATCCTTGATGGCCGTGGCCACCGCAGCGTTGCTGGCATCTTCGGATGCCACCGTCGCTGTAGCCGTCGGCTCAGCCGCCGGCGTGTTCTGGCTCGAGCTGCAGGCCGAGGAGCCAAGCAGGATGGAGGCGATCAGTGCAGCGGCGCCCAGGGAGCGGAAAATCTTGGTGTTCATGTGTCAATCCTTCGATCTTTGTGGTAGTGGTTCCTGATCGTCAAAGTACGCGACAGAGTTGACACCACGCAAGTCTACGTGTAACGCCGGTGCGCTTTATGACGTTTTGTTACGCGCAGGGTCTTGACAGATCGACCGGCTTTATCCCTTGTTTCCCTCCGAACCTGCCTCGGCGTCACCGGCGGCAGCTTCCGACGGCGCCTGGGGGTCAGGCAGCGGGGAGGCCATGAACGAGTTGCCGGTCAGGGTCAGGTTGCTGCCCTCCTTGTCAGCCTTGGCGATGGACACTTCCGTGGCTGTGAAGGGCCGCTTGAGCGACTCCACCTTCTGCATGAAGACCAGGAGGTTCTGCGGATCGCCGGTGGCATTGATGGTCAGGCCCGCCTGGTAGAGCGGTCCGGCCTTCGCCGGGTCGACCGGTTCCGTTGCCGGTGCTGCTGTCGCGCCGGGGTCCTCCGCCGGTGTCGGGGCGGCCGGGTTGATGCCTGTGACTTGCACCCCCGAGGACGCGCCTGCCTCAAGAACGGCTGCCAGCAGCTCCCTTTGTTCCGGGGCGGTGGGGACGGCCTGGTTGAATTCGGCCACCCTCTCCCCGAGAGCGGGAAGGTCCTTGAGCTTCGCCGCAACGAGGTCGGCACGCCGCTCCAGGGCGGCGTCTTCCTCTGCGACCGTCTGGCGTTCCAGGTCCAGCGCCTTGGCGGCGTTGATCCTCGGCGTATAGACGAAGGAGTACACCAGCAGGGCCGCGAGGATGATCCCGATGGTGGTCAGGATGTAGGGGAGTTTGGAGGCTTTCACTTGAGGACATCCTTGACGTTGGTGTCGGACTGGGTGCTTCCCGCGGCGGCTGCCGCGGTGCCGGCTGCAGCCCCGGCGTTCAGCGTGGCGGGGTCGAGGGTCGCAATCTCCTCGTCGCTGGGCCGGAACGACTCACCCTTGAAGGACATCGCCTTGTCGGTGTAACCGATGGTCATCTTGAAGGTCGTTCCGCCGCGCGCATCACCGGACTGGGTCAGGTACGGGTCGGTCAGAACTGTGGTGTCCTCGGCCAGTGCACCGATGTACTGGGAGACTGCCTGTTCGTCGCGGGCCGAGCCTCCCACCTCCAGGTATCCGACCGCCTTTGAGGCCGCGAACGGCTGGCCGGAAGCAGGCTTGACCGACTTCGTCGCGTGGACCTCGGTGAGGGTGATGCCGAACTTGTTGGCGTCGTTCATGGCCTTCAGTACGGAGGAGTACGCCACGTCCTTGACCAGGGCGTCAGCAACGGCCTGCCGGCGGATGATGAAGCCGTCGAAGTACTTCTGCACCGACTCCGTGGAGGCGAGGTACTCCTTGTGCTCGGCCACCTCGGCATGCTGGGCGTCCAGCTTGTCCTGGGCCACCGTGGCGGTCGCGTTGACCGGAATGTAGATGAGGCCCATCACTGCCAGGGCGGCCACACCGGCGATCAGTGAGTTCTTTACCGCGCGCTGGTGCAGCCGGCGGCCGGCGACCTTGGGCGGCAGCAGCATGGCCGAGGGCCGGACCGGTGACGGCCAGGCGACTTCCTTCGGCCCGTGTTCCCGCGGGGCCTTCGGCTGCTTGGGTGCCTTCTCCTTGGCGGGCTTGGGCTCCTTCGGCGGCCGGGGTGCCTTCACTTTAGGTTCCCTGGGCGCTTTCGGCTCCTTGCGCGGCCGGGGTTCCTTGCCGGGGCGTTCGGTTGTGAGTGTCATTAGACAGTTGCTCCCATTGCCAGTCCTACCGCCGCAGCGCAGCAGGCGTTTGATTTTCCGTTCGGGGTGTACCGCTGAAGGTCTTCGCCCGCGATCGACTCATCCAGGACGCCGATTTCGACCGGGACCCGGAAAGAGTTCTGCAGGGTTTTGGGCAGGGTCCGCAGCAGCGCTCCGCCTCCGGTGAGGGTGATGCCCTGGATCTTCGCTCCGCTGTCGGGCCGGGCCACCTCGTAGCTGATGATGGCTTCCTGGATCGCGGTAAAGACCTTGAAGGCGTAGTCCTGAAGTGCCTTGTGGATGACCGGGTCCCCGGACGGGGTGGTCTTGGCCTCGTGGATCTTCTCCGGGTCGTCGTACTGGATGGCCATCTCGACGACAGCGTCCGCGTCCGATCCGCCGGCGCCTTTTTGCAGGGCCACGGCGTAGGGTCGCCCGCCCTCGTGGATGATGGCGGTGACGACCTCGTGGCCGATGTCCACCAGCAGGTCCAGCTGTCCGGCGGGACGGGCCGGCAGGGCGATGGCGCGCAGCAGACCGAAGGCAGTCAGGTCCGACCCTGCAATCCGCAGGCCCGCTTTCTGGATGACCTGGAGCTGGGTGTTGACGACGTCCGGGGCCACCCCGATCAGGAGGGTGTCCAGTTTCCGGCGGCCCTCGTCATCCTCCAGCTCGCCGAACACGACGGCGTCGAGCAGAACCCCTTCCCGGGCGCCCGGCAGCAGATCGGGGTTGACGGTGAGCTCGAAGCCCATGGCCGTGTGGAAGTCCTTCTGGTCATGCCAGTTGGTCACCGTCCGGTTCACGTACACCTCGTCGACTGCGCCGACGCCCATGATGACGTCGCGGGTGGCGACCTTCCGGGATGACAGGAACATCTTCAGCTCGTTGGCGATCCGGGCCACATCTTCGGGCTCGATCAGGCCCCGGTGCACCAGCCCGGTCTCAAGAGGCATGAACAACTGCCGCAGGACCGTCACGGTGTCTTTGACGGTCTGCACTTCGGCGATCTTGATGCCGGTGGCACCGAAGTCGATGCCGAGGACTTTTTCTGCCACTGCGGTGTTCCTGCTTCCTTTTGGACGGTGAAGGGGAGGCTCGGCGTCGAACATGCGTAGACCTCGCCGCGGCGGCCGTCACAGAAAGATCTACGCATGTCAGAACCTGTATGACCCCCGCCAACCGTCAGGAACTTGTACGTGTCCAGCTCCCGCCTCGCCGGCCATCTGACCGCCCAGGGTGCCATCTCCATGGAGGAATACCTCCAGTTTGAGGAGATCGCTGTGCGGGAGGGCAAGCCGGTCCTGAGTGTGCTCGTTGCCAAGGGCGCAATCAGCGTCCGGCAGGGCCACGAGGCACTGGCCTACGGCCGCGGCTGGACCTTCGCTCCCTTGGACGACGTCCACGGAATCGCCCCGGAACTCATCGACCTGATCGATCCGCCCACCGGCCGCGACATGCTCGTCCTGCCGCTCCGGCTCGAAGACAACGTGCTCACCGTCGCCACCGTCAATCCCAGTGACATCACCGCCCGCGCGAAACTCCACGGGATCACCGGCCACACGGTTAATTTCGTCTACACGCCCAAGGACGAGCTTCAGAAGGCGGTCACCCACTACTACTCGATCGATGTGGAGATGGCGAAGAAGGGCGCCAAGGCCACCGAGGCCCTCGCGTCCGAGCAGCGCCGGCTGGCCATCAGCACCACCGTCGGCGCCGACGAAGGCGAGATCGTTGACCTGCTCAACACCATTATCGAAGGCGGGATCGCCGCCGGAGCCTCCGACATCCACCTCGAGCCGGGCTCCACAGGCCTGGACATCCGGTATGAGATCGACGGCGTCGAGCACCGGCAGCGGCAGAAGCCCAAGCTCGAACTGGCCGCCAGAATTGCCGCGCTCATCAAGACACGCGCCGAGATGCAGTCGAGCACCCTGTTCCCGCAGAACGGCGCGATCCGGCACTTCTTTGAGAGCCAGAACCGCTACTACGACCTCCGCGTCGCCGTGCTGCCCTCAATCTGGGGCGAATCGATCACGATGCGTGTCGCCTCCGACAAGATCCGCGAGCTCTCCACCGTCCACTTCTCCCCCGGCATCGGCGAAGCCTGGCAGCGGGCCATCCACCAGCCCAACGGGGTGGTCATGTGCGTCGGGCCGATGGGCTCCGGCAAGACCTCGCTGCTGATGGGCTCTGTGCTGGAGCTGCGGGCCATGGGCAAGAAGATGATCTCCCTGGAAGACCCGGTGGAAGTCCGGCTGCCATGGGGCATGACCCAGGTCCCGGTCCGGCCCGGCCGTGGACTGGAATGGGACGCGGCCATGCCGACGGTGCTGCGTTCGGCCGGCAAGGTTCTGATGATGGGTGAAATCAACCAGGAAGCTGTGGCCCAGGAAACCATGAAGGCCGCCCAGACCGGCCACCTGGTGCTGACCACGCTGCACACCAACGACGCCCCCGGATCCCTGATCCGTCTTCAGGAGCTCGGGATCAAGAACTCGATCCTGGCCGACACCATGCGGGCCGTCTGCGCCCAGCGTCTGCCCCGCATGCTGTGCCAGCACTGCAAAGTCCAGGCCCCGCCGACCAGCGACCAGATCATGGACTTCCGGCTTACCAGTGAGGACCTGGCCGCCACCGATCCGGAGACAGGGCGCAGCGTCTGGTTTGGCCCCTCGCAGAACGGGTGCCGGCAGTGCGGCGGGCTCAGCTACTCCGGGCGTCTGCCGATCCACGAGCTGATGGTTTTCAACCGCGACGTCCGGAACCTGATCCTCGAAGGCGCCACGCTGCCCAGGATCACCGCCGCAGCCCGCGAGGCAGGGATGTCCACGCTGCAGGAAGACGGCGTCCTGAAAGTCAAAGCCGGGCTGACCAGCCTTACCGAACTGCGCCGACACATCGTCATCGACTAGGAGAACACCACCATGACCATGACCATGCCCGAGACCCTGGAGTCCCTGTCACCAGAGCAGCAAGCGGTGATCCGCCGGGCTGAAGAGATTGCCCTGTTTGCTCCGCCGGAGAGCCTGGAGAACTACACTCCCAAGGCGATCGACGTCCTGCTGGACCGGGTTGTGGACACCGGCGCATCCGACCTGCACCTGTACGCCGACAAGGCCCCGTGGTCATCGCTGTTTGGCCAGACGCTGCCGATGTCCGCGAAGATCCTGGACTGGAAGACTGTGGCGAACCTGCTGCGGGACATGGTCAGTGACGCGGAGTGGGACAAGTTCGTCCGCACCCGCCGGCTCGACTTCGGCTACCAGAACCCCAAGTCCCGGTTCCGTGCCCACTTCGGCGTCTCCCACGGGGTTCCCTATGGGGTCTTCCGTACGATCAACAACAGGGTCCCGGACCTGGAAGACCTCAAGGTTCCGGACATCATCGGATCCTTCTCCCAGTTCACCTCCGGGCTGGTCCTCTTCGTCGGCGTCACCGGCTCGGGCAAGTCCTCCCTCCAGGCAGGGCTGGTGAAGAAGAAGAACGGCGAGGACTCGCACAAGATCGTCACGATCGAAGAGCCCATCGAATACCGGCACACCGACGACAAGTGCCTGATCACCCAGCGCGAGGTCGGCCCCGGCCGGGACGTCGAATCCTTCGCCATCGGTGTCCAGGACGCGATGCGTGAAGCTCCCGACATGATCCTGGTCGGTGAAATGCGCGACCCTGAGACCGTCTCCGCGGCGCTGTCCGCCGCATCCTCGGGCCACCTGGTCTTCTCCACCCTGCACGCCGAATCCACCGCGGACGCCCCCACCCGCATCCTGGACGGAACCCCGGTCGGCCGTGTCAACGAGGTCCGGGCCCAGCTCTCCCGCACCCTGCGCGCCGTCGTCTACCAGCGTCTGCTGCCCGCTGTGGGCGGCCAGGGCCGTGTCGCCGCCACCGAGGTCCTCATCATGAACTCCGCCATCGCCAACATGATCCGAATGAACGAGCTCGAAGGCATCGCCGGCCAGCTCAACTCCAAGGACACCGGCTCGATCCCGTTCGAGGTGTCCCTGGCCAACCTGGTCCTGGACGGCAAGGTCATGAGGTCGGTCGCTGAAAAGGTCGAGATCCGGTCCGGATCCCTGAAAGAACAACTGGAAGCAGGCCGTCGATGAGCTACCCCGCACCTGAACTGTCCGCCGAGGACGCCAACGCCCTGGCCGAGGCCGGCGTCGCCGGCATCTACGCCGAAGCTGACGACGACTGGGTAGCCTGGCTGCGCCGCCCTGCCGTTGCGGCTGTCACGGCCGTCCTGGCCCTGGCGGCGGCGGTGTTCGTCGGTGTCTCCGGTGCCTCCGTCGGGCCGGTTACGGCCGTGTCCTCGGGCCTGCTCGCCGCGGTGCTCGTCGTCCTCTCCGTGATCGACCTGAAGACCATGCTGCTGCCCGACGTCATTGTCCTGCCGCTGCTCGGCCTGATCCCGGTCGTGGGCTTCCTGGGCGCCGCCGGCGGGGAATTCAGCTGGGGCCAGGCAGGCACCGCCCTGGCGTGCGGTGCGGGATGCTTCGTGCTCCTCTGGGTGATTACCTTCGTCACCGGCGGATTCGGCGACGGGGACGTCAAGCTCATCCCGGTCCTCGGGTTCATGCTGGGCCTCTACGGCTGGCCCGCGGCTGCCCTGGGTGCGCTGATCCTGCCGATGGTCCTGGGCGCCATCGTGGCGCTGCCCCTCATGCTGCTGGGCGCCGGGACCAAGACCGCTGTCCCGTTCGGGCCGTTCCTGGCCGCCGGGACGATCATCATCCTGGCGTTCCCGGGCATCACCACAGCCTGGATGGGCTGACTGCCGCAGCAACGCAAAAGACCCCGCACCGGCAAGGGTGCGGGGTCTTGCTGTCTGGCAGGCGGCCTGGTGGCTACTTGTCGGTCTTGGCTGCTTCGACATCCACAACGCCGGTCGATACGGCGAAGGGCTCCCAGGTGCCGCTCAGCAGCAGCACGGCGATGACGATAGCGCCGACGAGTCCGACGGAGTAAGCGATCCGCTTCCAGGTGGGCATTTCGTCGATTTCACGGGCGAGACGGTACTGCAGGTTGCTCAGCATGTGGTGCTCCAGGGGTAGGTGGGTGAACGGTGACGCAGAGAGGAGACCCGGCCGGGTCAACCTTCCTACTTAGCGTAGCGTGATAGAGAAAAATACAACAAGTGAAACCGGCCATTTTTGGATCTGTTGCGGCCTATTTCTGTGACTGCAGCAGTTCGCCGTCGCAAATCACGGTGGAGGGCGGTGTGGCGGAGCAGGCGACCTGCTTGCCGTCGACCATGGCGGGGAACGAAATGCCCGGCTCGAACCCCTGGTCGGTGATGACCGGAGATACTCCGTACTGGCTGGACAGGGCGGACCAGACGCTGCGTTCGTAGTTGTTCGGGTAGGTGGTGAGCGCGCCTCCGGCGATCAGGGCACAGACGGCGGCCAGGGCGGCGGAGAAGCCTGCGAGGGTGAAGCCCAGCGCCTTCCAGGTGACCTTCAGCTGCCGCGAATCCTGGATCGTGCTGCCTTCAAAGTCGCCGGGTTCAGCCGCAGGATCCGTGACAGGAATGGCGACGGTGCGCGGCGTGCCGAACGTCCACAGCACCCATTCGCCGTTCAGCTTGCCCTTGGCGGCGCCCAGGGCGACCATCACGGCGACCCAGGCGAACACGCCGAAGAGTGCGGTCATGGCAATGACCAGAGGGGCCATCGGTACAGATTGCGGGATCATGGGTCTCGTTCCGGGTCAGGCCGCTGCGGCGGCTTCGGTCGCTGCCAGCTCGGGGACGCCGGCAAGATAGCCCGCGTCTGCCAGGCGCTGCAGGATGTCGCGGGCAGCAGTCTCGCGCCGGTCCCCGCGCAGACGGGCGAAGCCGGGGATGCTCATCAGACCAAGCTCGACGGCGGTCATTGCCGAAGGCAGGCCGGCGGGCATAGCCGGAGGGGTGGATTTCTGGGGCATACCTTCGACACTAGCTGCAAGATTGGAAAATCTCACTTGCTCCAATGAGATGATTCCCTACGCTATCAGTGGACGGGTCCGCTTGCTGCAATTGACACCCCGCACGTACGGTAAATGGATGGGCAACTGTGCCCGGGAGTGACACAGAGGGACACCATGGCCGAGATACCCGCGACCGACACCATGCCCGCCAGGGAACAGGCAGCATTCAAGGCTGCCTACGCGGCCTTCCGCTCCGCCACCGACCCCCAGGATGAGCGCACCCTCCGGAAGCTGGCCGTGGTCGTCGTTTCCGCCCTGGATGCGGGATGGTCCCGACGGTCCATTGCCGAGGGGCTGGGCATCAACCGCGAGAAGGTCGCCCGGCTTGCCCTGCTGCAGGACGTGCCCCGGATCAAGGTCGACCCGTTCGCCACGGGAACAGAGTTCCCGGCCAAGGCCGTGGCCGCGTACCGGCGCTACGAGGACGAAGTGAACCTGCGCCGGATCCTCACCGAGCGTACCTTCGCCGGCGCCGTGCGGGCCGCGAATGCCGCCGGCTGGTCCAACCCGCGCCTGGGCGCGATCGTCGGGCTCACCGGGGAACGGATGCGCCAGATCGCCGAGATGCACCTGTCCTCCGACGGGGTGTCCATCCCCTGCTTCACCCCGTACGCCAAATCGCCAAAACCCAAGCCAAGCAAGCGGCGGGAGCGGCCGTCACTGTCCGCGGAGGAGAAGGCGGAGATGCTCCGGCTGGCCGAGGCCGCGAAGAAGGCCACCAAGCGTGTCGGCCGGCGCCTGGGTCCTGCACCGTCGGCTGAAGAGGTCAAGGAACTGCAGGATGCCCTGGCCGCCCGTGAGGCCTCGGAGGAACTCAGTGACCTGATCATCGCCGCCAGAAACCGCGGCGTGCCCTGGACCGACCTGGATGACGCCTGCGGGTACGCCCGGGGAAGCGCCCAGGTGCGTGCCGTGCGGCATGGCTACGGCCAGGGCTGGTCGTCGCTGCCCGTCTACACACCCACCCAGCTGGACGGCTCCGTGCAGCAGAAGCTGGCAGCAGTGCAGGGCGGGGCCTAGGATGGCGGTCACCAGCACAGGAGACACCATGGTCCGCGAGCAGCTGCCTGATGACGCCGCCCGGCGCCTTGCCGAGCTGCAGGCTGCCGCCGCCATCAGCGAGAAAGCGGCCGGGCGGTACGAGAACGCCCTGCGCGCCTTCAACGCCGCCGGCTGGAGCTGGCGTCAGCTCGGGGACGCGCTGGACATCACCCATGAGGCCGTCCGGAAGCGGGCAGCCAGGGAACCGGTCAAAGGTGCCAAAACAGCAGGGTTCCGGATTCCCCGCCCTCAGTCGAAACGTGCGCTGGATGTGATCCCCACCGCGGCCCTGCCGGCCAAGGTCGCCAGGGACCTGAAAGCCAGGCTGGAGGCCACCGACGGCCCGGACACCGGAGAGCGCACCGAGGCAGGTCTTCGACCCGAAGTCGCCGACTTCTTCGCCGGCCTGCAGGCCGCACGCGAGGTCGGCTGGGACAACTACACGATCGGCCCGGCCATCGGTCTGCATCCTCGTGCCGTGTCCCGGTTCGCTGCCCGGCACGAGGACATTGCGCGGCCCCGCCCTGCCTACCCGGCGGCCAGGGAGGACCCGCGTGAAGTCCTGCACCGCGCGAAGCGCCCCGCCGTGCCCGCGGTGGAGATCGCGGCATCCGACGCTGCCCTGATGCGCGGCAACGACGAGGACGGGGTCCTGCTGGGCCGCTGGTACCTGCGCGGCGCCAGCCGGGAAGCGCTGGCGGCCGCCGTAGGCCAGGACTGGGAGACGGTCCGCAAACGGCTCGTCCGCCGCGGCCTGATGGCCGGCCGCAGCTAAGGCAGGGCAGCAAAAAGCCCCGGCCGGACGAGCCGTCCAGCCGGGGCTTTTGCGTGAGGTGCTTAGACGTCCTCGCGGACCAGCAGCTCGATCAGGCCAATCTCGGCCAGGGACTCCAGGTAGGTCGTCTCCGTGTACGGATCCAGCCACAGCACGTTGCCCGTGGGGCGCGGCGTGGAGTTGTACGGGGCGTAGCCGGAGGCCACCAGGACCAGCGGAACCTTGTGGGTCCACTCGGCGATCTCATCGATCTTCTGGTCCTTGTCGGTGAACAGGGCCGTCAGGGTGTCTTCGGTCTCGGTGGCCGGGTCGAACTGGCCGGACTCGGACGCCTGGCCGGCGACCAGACCCTGGGTGGTGTTGGCGATGTCCACCGCTGACCGGTAGCGCACCAGGAGGGCTTTCTCGTTCCCGGCCTCGCCCTCGGGGATCTCCGCGTAGCCCTCGATGAGCTGTGCGGTGAGCTCCGTGCGGGTGCTGGCGAAGACCGTCGAGTCGTTGAAGGAGATGGCGAACGGGAAGTCCGCTACTTCAGCGGGAAGTTCTTCGATGGTCTGGGGCAGGTCGCCGTTGATGGTGAGCGTGGCCATGGTGAATCTTCTTTCTTCGAAAAAGTCGTACTGTCAGGGGTTTCTATGCCGCCTGGAGCAGCACGGGTGTCACTTTCAGCACGTCGGTGATGCGTTCGGCGAGCTGGGCGCGGGTTCCGTCGTTGCGGACGGTGGCGCTCACATACTTCTTATCGATGCCCATTTCGGAGACGTGGCCGTTGACGGCGCCGACCCCGGGGCGGTCGATCGAGACCACGATACCGCCCTGGGAGGTGACCCATGCGGCTTCGTTGTTGAACCGCACATCGGAGACGGCGACGAGCTCGGTGCCGTCCTCCTGGATGCGGCGTGCCAGGTGGTCGACCCAGGCGTTGTCGCCGAAGCGACGGCGGCAGACTTCGGTGCCGTAGATCTGCAGGTAGCGGCGGACCTCGAAGCCGTACAGGCGGTGGTCCTTGGCTTTGTCCCAGTCGCCGTCCAGGTGGTCGAGCAGGGTCCGGAAGGTCACGTCACCGTCCAGCATCGGGTCCAGGGTGGCGACGTCGCGGCGGATTTCCTCGTCGGTCAGGCCGGGCCGGCGGAACTCCTCGGTGGCGATGTAGTCGCGGTAGAGGCGCAGCAGGCGGGCCACTTCGGGTCCGTAGACGCGGTGGCTGAGGACGCTGTCCCAGTCCCCGCCAAGGTCACCGAGGAGCATGCTCAGCGACAGTGTGCCGTTGACGCGGGCGTCGAGCTCGTAGGTCTGCTCCTTAAGCGGGTCGGCGAGGGCGTAGCGGGTGTAGCCGTGGGAGGCGACCAGGTGCAGGGCGGCGGTGTCTTTTCCGGAACGGGCGACGCCGTTCAGGCCGATGATGTGTGTCATGGGTGCCTTTGTTCAGGGGGTGGCTGACGGTGGTGTCTGTCGGTGTTTTCTATGCGTCCGCGGACCCGACGGCGGGCAGTTTCGGCGCATGATGGGACAGGAAAGGGGAGGCGGCCGAAGCCCCTCCCCTTCCGTCCGGTTACTTGGTGGGCGCTGCCGCGGCTGCCGCTGCGCGCCGGGAGCGCAGGAACTCCTCGGCGTCAGTGATCCGTGCCATCCCGAGTGCGTTGCGGGCCGCCCAAGCTTCCATCTCCTGGGCCTTGCGCTGCTCGGCGGTGTACTCCGGCACCGGCTGGCCGTTCAGGAACCGCTGCAGGGTTCCATCGGTTTTCACTGCCACGTGCGCGTTGTAGGCGGCGGTGGAGCAGCTGGCCTCGGCCCGGGACTCGACCCCGTTGCTCAGGACGTCGAAGCCCTGGGCGCGCCCGCTGGCCTTCAGCGACTGGAGCTCCTGGTAGAAGCTGGCGCGGTCACGGATCGGGGTGGCCAGGTGCCGTGGCGTGGCCGGGGTGGCACCGAGGCCGCTGAAGGCGACGGCGGCCTGGCGTCCGGGCAGGCCCGTCTTCTTCGTAGGGACCGGCTGGGCGCCGGCACCGGGTGCGGTGTTGATCGGGGCAGGCGGCTGGACGGCGTTCTTAGCCAGCGCAGGATCCACCCCGTGGGAGCGGGAGGCGGCGACCCTTTCGGCGCGCTTGCGGGCCCGTTCGGTGTAGTCCTGGTTCAGCCCGGACTCTTCCTTGTGGGCGGTGGGGCACGTGTGGGCCTTGTCCGGGGTGAAGAACCGGGCGCAGCGCGGGCATTTCTGCACGCCGGCGCCGGGGTTGCCCTTGATGAACTTGTTGAAGATCGACCCGGGGCGCTCGGCGTTCTTCACCAGCTCGAAGAAGTCCTTGGAGACCCGGTGGCCGTAGACCTTCTCACCGATCTTGGTGGCCATGGTGCCGGTGGACTCGTCGTAGCCGATGGCGTCGATGAAAGAGGACCGGATCGGCTCCAGCGGATCGCCCTTGGCTTCCTCGCGCTGGCGGTGGGCCTCGAGCAGGTCCGGGATCCGCTTCAGGGCGATGGAGGGCCGGCGGGATTCCAGGGTGGCCGCGACCGCTTCGGAGAGCATGTCCGCGTTGGCGCCGGAGCCGCCCTGTGCGGTGGCCTCCCAGGAGGACGGTCCGGTCTTGGTGACCCGCACCCAGCCCTGGACCGGGGCGGCGCCCTTGATGGAGACGGACACCGGCACGTCGAAGGTCGGGTTCCCGTTCTCGGCCGAGTAGCGCTTGACGGCCGTCGCCGAGGGCATGCGGACGCTGATGTCGCCGTTCTCGTACTTCATCCGGTGCGTGCGGCGCAGCCCGGACATGGCCTGGCCGAACGTCTTCGCCGGCGTGTAGTCGTCCGGCATCTGCGGGTAGGTCTTCGTGCCGGTGGAGCGGTATTCGGCCGCGACCAGGTTCCGGTCCCACCAGTCTTCGCGGTGCTCCGTGGTGGACGGGTGCGCCGAAGCCTGCAGCGTGGTGGCAGGGATGAACCCTGCACTGCGGAGCAGTTCACGGCGCTCGGCCATGGACTGGCGGTCCTTGGCGAACTTGAGTTGGAAGCCAGGCTCTCCATGCGCGAACGCGGCGTACTCGCCGCCGGTGGGGATACCCTGGGGCTGACGGGGCTGGGTAGAGGTGCTCATGCCCCCTTGTGTGCGGCGCAGCCCAAAGTGTGACAGCGGAACTGGTGCCAGAGTCAGAGCGGGCACATACACTGTCCACAAGCACCCGCCGCTGGAAGGACAGAGCATGGACCGGTTCGACGCGCTGCGCGCCTGGGCGAAAGGCTCCTACCCGCAGGAGGCGGCCACCGAGCTGCTGATCCGGGCTTTCAACGGCCGGTTCGCCGGCACCGGGTACGAATGGATGCAGACCAACGAGGATGGCGACCCCTGGATCGATTTCGAGTCCATCCCGTCCCACATCGGCGGCCTGTCCGGCGGGGAGAAGCGGTTCCTGCTCCTGGTGGCGTCTCTCTCCGGGGACAGCCTTGTCACCCTCGGGGACGTCGTGTCCGGCCTGGACCGGGACCTGGTGAACCTTGTGCTGGCGGCGGTGGCCCACGCCGCCGGCACCCATGAGGGCTCGGAGTTCATCGAATTGCCCGACGGCGGTGTCTCCTTCAAGCGGGCACAGTCCCTGTACCCGTGGCCGGGCCTGAAACCCAAGCTGCGGCTCGTGGAAGGCGACGGGCCGGTTGCCGCCAAGTAGGCCCGTGGTCACCCGCCTGGGCGACCTGGTGCTGGACCCTGACCGCCACGTCAGGGATGAGCGTGAGTTCACCGCGTTCCTGGCACGCCCGGAGATCGCAGTCCTCGGATGGCCGGCAGAGGTTCTCCGGCAGTGGCTGTGGGAGTTCGGGGACCGTGACGAACTCCGGGACGACTACGGCAGCGTTTCGCTCGACCGGGTCACCTGGGATCTGGAGGACGTGCTGTGCCCTGATTTCGACACCATGCCCACCGGGGCCAGCGAGGCCGGGCTCATCGACGAGTTCGCCGGCCAGCACCGGCACTGGCTGGCCGCCAAGTCCCGGTACAAGCCGGCCGTGGCCGCCGACTGGGAGACCCGGGGTACCTGGTCGGTGCCGCCGGTGCTGATTCACCGGTCCCTGCTCGACCCGCCCGGTGAGGGCCTGCAGGTGGTGGAGGGCAGGACCCGGGTCGGGATCCTGCGTGGACGCCGCCGTGACGGGCTCACCACGGCAGAGACGCACCTGGCCTGGGTCGGCAGACCGATGGCGTGAGAAGAGACAGAAAAGGCCCGGCACGCCCCCTCTACGGGGACGGGCCGGGCCCTGTCGGTTCCGCTACGCGGCGGCTGCGGAAATGGAGTGGTGGGTGTTTTCGAACAGTTCAGCGAAGGCCAGCTGGAACTCGCGCGGCATCTTCTTCTTGGCCGGGATGGCGTTCATCAGCTTCTGAGCGCTCGGGGTGGCGAAGTCGGGGCGACCTGCTTCGGCGCAGTAGGTCAGGGCCATCGCCGCGCCCGACCACAGGTCGGGGTTGCTGGTGCCCAGCGTGCCGAGGGACTGGACGAGGGCGAACAGGCGGTCCGGGCGGATGGTGTCCCATTCGACGATGGTCGGGTCGGCAATGACCTCGGCGGGGTTGTAGAGGTCAGCGGCCTGGAGCCAGGTGATGAACTTGACGGCGGCGGAGTCGCCTACGAGGCCCTTGACGACCAGCAGGGCGGCTTCCGTGTCGTCAGCGCGGAGCTGGGACAGGACGGCGATCACGTTGGTCCAGGCACGCGGTGAGGCCCATGCTGCGCCAGCCTTGGTGGCGTCCTTCGGTGCGCCCGGCTTGAGCTGGCCGACGGCGTGCTTCAGGTAAGCCACCACGGCACCGGCGATGTTTGCGCGACGGTCCACAGCGTCGCCGGTCAGCAGGGCGGACAGGCGCGGGTAGACAGCGTGCTTGAAGTCGGTGGCGACGTTTTCCAGCCAGAAATCCTCGGGGAACACCCAGTCGAGGTGCATGATGCGGTTGGCCATCGGAGCCGGAAGGTCGTAGGCGTCCACCGCGATTTCGGTGGGGTTGGCCGCAGCGACGATGGAGACGGAGTCCTTGATCTTCACGTCACCGACGTAGCGCTCCTGCATGACGCGGAGCATGCCCTTCATCGTGGACGGGGAGGCAGTGTTGAACTCGTCCAGGAACAGCAGGCCGGAGGCCGCTTCGTTCAATTCGCGGACCCACTTGAACGAGGAGTAGGCAATGTCGCCGGAGTCCTCCTGGACCATGACACCCAGGAAGTCGGGGGCCTCGCGGGTGGAACCGACGATGGTCCGGCATTCGCGGCCCCAGGCTGCAGCGGAGTTTTCGATGAAGGCAGTCTTGGTCTCACCCGGGCCGCCCCAGAGCAGGACGGGGACGTTCGCGGCGATACCGGCGGCAAGTGCTCGCATAAACGGGGTGTTCAGTGAATCGGTCATGGTGTTTTCTCCTACGAGGTTCGGTGGGGCGGTTGCCCCTGTCTGAACCTCATGTGTGCGGAGCGCCGGAACCCTCTCACCACCGGCACAGAAACTTGTGCCCCTGATTTCGGAAGGATGTGAAGACAATTGCCGGCTCGGCATCCAAGATAGGCGCATGGACGCGGAAATTCTCACCGTCATTGGCATCGTCGTTGGCGCAGCTTTGACCGCGGGCGGAAGTGCCGCTGGCATATGGGCAGCGCGACGGTACGGCTCACACCGAGGACGCCTAGAGATCGACGTGCGGAACGTCCAGATAGTGGGAAGGGCGCGGTTGGTACGGATTGACTCCGGCGACGATGAACATCCCGAATATGTGACCGAGGTGGAGAGCAATCACGACGGACCAGCGTCCTTTGTAGTTCAGGTGCGCATCCGCAACCGTGGCCTGCGCGACATTTCCGATGAAGCCTACGGAGGCCGGCCGCTGATATTGAACCTGGGTGGGAAGAAGACGAAAGCCACAGGAGCGGTTTCTTTCTTCGGGGTCCCCTTCATTCCGCCACCCGAACCGGGCGTATCAAGTATCGACATTGGACCGGCCCGGATCCCGAGCAAGGCCGAATGGGGTTGTGCGCTATTTGTCCAGGGCGCCACTCCCCGTGTATCTGTCCACAGCCCACTTCGGGACGTGGACGTCAAAGTCAAAACGCACAAACCCAGAACCGCCGGGCCGGGCATAGTCGTCGACCTCCCCGCGCTTTACGGGTACAAGAAGCCGAGGAACCTGTTCGGATTCGGCGGGCGGGTCCACCCGTACTGATGGCGCTTAGAGTGCCGCGCAGATGACCTTTGCGTCCTCCCGGACGCCGGCGAGCATCCGGTGGCCGGTGATGTCATCGACTCCCATTTCGCGGTTCCGTCGGGCCAGGACGGCCAGCCGGTCGGCGATCTCGTTCAGCGGGTGCCCGTCGTGGCCGCGGACCCACTCGAAGCGGATGTCCGCGCCGCGTGCCGAACCCAGGATGCGCCGGCATTCCTGCACCGAGTCGCCATCCTCGCCGGAGACGTCCTCGTCGGCCGTGACGCGGGCCAGCAGGTCCAGGGCGGACTTGGAGTCCGACAGGACCGTCAGGGAGCCGGTGCCGTCGCGCAGGACCGGGTGCAGGTTCAGGGTTGCCTGAAGGCCACGGCGGATGGCTGCCAGCTCCCCGGCCCGGATGCCGCCGTGCTCGGACACCGTGGTGTACGCGCCCACGACAGGGTCTGCCCCGTTGGCATAGGCCAAGACCCAGCCGCACCCGTTGATGGAGCGGCCCTTGCCGCGGGAGGCGTCACAGGCTAGGACCAGTCCGGAGACGGCCCGGCGTTCGACGGCTGCGATGCCGTTGCGTGCCTTGACCAGGGACGCCGGCGGGGCGGACAGGTCGGTGACCGGGAGTGCGGTCTTTGCGCGCAGCAGGGTCGCCGTGGGCCAGTCGGAGGTGAAGACCTGGCCGACCTCGACACCGAGGGAATCGACGGCGGTGGTGATCTGGGCTGCCAGCTCCCGGTTGGAGGGGTTGGCGGCGTCGCCCCGGCTCGGGCCGGTGACCATGATGTCCCGTCCTGCGGTGTCGGTGGTGTGCACCGCCCAGCGGCACAGGTTCGGCTGGCGGTCCACGGCCACGGTAACGCCAAGGCGCTCGGTGACGGACTGCACGGCCGGGATGAACCGGTGGGCAGGGGCCATCGGGACCGGAACGGCGCTCATGACGCTCCCCCGGCCAGGTCTTCGATGCCGATCGGTTTCATCGCCGCGCGGAAGCGGTCCAGGTGGTCCGGCACGGAGGCGGCGAAAGCAAAGTGCTCCTCCAGTGACTCGAACTCCTGCTCGGAGGCGAGCCGCTCGAAGGCTGCGCGGACCCGGTCGTCGAGGGTGGGCAGGGCTGCCAGGACTTCCTCCGTGCGGGTGACCACGTCCATGTCCGGCATGGGGCTGCCGAAGGCGATCTGGAACATTCCGGACGGGTGGGCGGGGTGCGCACCGCGCAGGACTCGTTCCCAGGCGGCGCGGCGTTCGGTCCAGTCCGCTTCGCTGATGCCGAGCGGCCGGGCCGGAAGGTCCTCGTCCTCGTCCCAGTACGGGAAGTATTCGGCGATGCCGTGGTCATCCATGGCGCGGCTGTACTCGGCGTGCCGGGCGTGCAGCAGCAGGTACAGCCGGCCGGTCGCCGGGTCGTCGGAAACGGCGGCGCTGGCCACCGGCAGGGCGCAGTCGTGCTGGCCGGCGAGAATCTGGGCGACGTGCTCGGAATGGGCCTGGACGGCGTCGAAGATCACCGCGGCGGGCCGGTCGGTTCCGGCCACGTCCGCGGCGCTCAGGATGCGCGAGGCCTGGGTGGCGATGTCCTTGATTTCCAAGGTGTCCCGGATGGGCAGGAACACCGTCCGCAGGGTTTCGGCCAGGCCGATCAGGTCCGTCCCTTCGGGCAGTCGGTAGCCGTGGAAGATGGCGAGTTTGTCGCTCACTTGGTGTTCACCTCGACCACGTGTGCCCATTCGGGGATGGCGTCCTTGGCCCACTTGGAGCCGTTGATCAGCAGGACCACGACCGGGACGAGCGGGCGCTCGTCAGGCCAGGGCGTTTCGCCGTCCGTGGCGATCACGATCACCGACGGGCGCTTCTTTGCCTCGCAGGAGTTGGTGATGGCGTTGCGCATGTCCGTACCGCCACGGCCCGAGATTTCCTTTACGGAGGCCTTGCCGGTGAACTTCTTGGACTCGTACACGGTCACGTCCACGTCGGTGACCATCAGGTCGGTGCCCTTGATGCCCAGGCGCTTGGAAATGCCCTCGACTTCGTTGGTGGCAACGGCGAGGTCGTGGTCGCTGACTGACCCGGACGTGTCGCGGTAGAAGTGGACCGAGGGGATCGGCTTGATGTAGCCGGGAGCCACCACACGGCCGACGATCCGGCCGCTGCGGTCGCACAGCTCCTCGTTGAGGCGGCGGCGGTTCCGGCGCAGGTAGGACAGGTCGAAGTTCCCGGCGGTGATCGCCACGGCGCGGCGCAGGAAGGAGCCGAGCTGGCGCTCCCACGGGGTGGTGGACTCTTCCTCAATCTCGGCGACGATCTGCGCCAGACCGCCCGGCACCGAGCCGATGCCGTGCTGTTCCTGGTGCTTCCGGATGTTGGAGGCGGTGGAAATGCGGATCAGTTCTTTCTCGGCCTGGGACGCTGCGCTGGCATCCCCGCCCATGGCGTGTTCGGGCAGCTCATAGCCGCCCTTCTTGCCACCGGCGCCGGAACCGCAGCCCTTCTCCGGGGTCGGCTTGCCGCCGCTGCCGTCGCCGGGCTGCCCCGGCTTGTCGGAGGGCTGGCCCTGGCCCTGCTGGGGCTTGGGCTTGGCGTTCTTCATCAGCTTCCGCAGGACGTCCATGTAGTGCATCGGGGTCTGGTAGTCGGGCTGGCCGATCTGGGCGGCAAAGACGCCGTGGGCGGCGAGCAGGCTGCATCCGGCGTCGCGCAGGTCGTCGTTGATCGCAAAGTCGCCCGCGAGGTTCCAGGCGTCACGTTCTTCGTCCTTGACCCCGGCGAGTTCGGCCAGCTTGCTGTGTTCACCGAAGACGTGGCCGCATTCGTGCAGGATGGCCTCGCCGTTGAAGCGGGCACCCTTGGGGATGGTGTTCTCGAAGTTGATGTAGAGCCGGAGTCCGGGGTCCACCGCGAAGGTGTCCACGTCGTCACACGCGACGGGACGGAAGGCGAAGATCACGTCGGACATGTACGGCATCATCTGCAGGGCCGTGGCACGCCAGGCCATGAAGTGCAGGTTCTGTTCAGCGGTGGGCTTCGTGGTCGTCATGGTCCTCATGTGTACGGCCCGCCGGGGAACCGTCACCGCACCGGACAGGGCCCGGACACAGCTCCGCCCTCCCACCTGGTGACAGCCGTGGCGGGAGGGCGGAGAGGCTTCTATTCGACCGGGGCGCCCGCGAGGATCACGTCCAGCGGAACGGTGCGGTCAGCGACCCGTTCAACCTTGGTGCCGGAGAGCCAGCGCCGGTTCACGGGGCGGGATGCGGGCATATCGAAGGTGCCCTCAGCCACATAGAGGGCCCGGGTGCCCTGCTTGGCGCTCATGACCATGGCCTGGCCCTGACCGGTGCCGGAAGGCTGGTCGAACACCGCGTGCATTTCACCGGCACCGAAGCGCAGCTCGGTCATGGTCGTCTCGGCCAGGCCGTACCCGTCCGTCATGCGCAGGGGCTTGTTTTCCTTGAGCTTGAACGGCTGGGACACGGAAGCGGAGAAGTCGCGGTGGGTGTTGTTCATCGGCTTCACCTTGCAGACCCGGCCGTCCAGAACGTGCAGCTCCAGCAGGCCCGGGTCGATGGTGCGCAGGGCGTTGATCTTGTTCGAGTAGCTCTCCAGCATGCCGAACACCTGGACGTCGGAGGAAATGTTGCTCCAGACGCACTGCTCCATCAGCCGGGCTTCGGCCCTGCGGAGTGCCGACACCGTGTTGTCGAACTTCAGCCCGCTGTACTTCACGCCGTCGACGGCGAGATCGATGAGGCGGCGCATCGAGAGGGACGCGGTGGGGCCGGTGGCGTTGAAGGCGGCAGCCCAGTCCGCGAAGCTTGCCTCGTCCTTTCCGTCGGGCAGCCAGTACCGGTAGGCCAGGGCATCGGTGAGGATGGGCATGCGCACGGACGCCGGGAGGCTGTTGAGGACTTTGAGGCGCTTGGCGATGGAGCCGTACTGGTCCTCGGGCTCGGTTGCGGCGACGGTCTGCAGAGCCTCGAACGTGCCCTTGTCGGCGATGGCGGTGATCTTTTCGTCGTGGGTCAGCAGCTCGGTCAGCAGGACGTGGTCCAGGTCGCGGGCCTTGTCGTTCAGCGGCTGGTAGAGGAGGCTCGTGCCGCGCCGGTAGATCATCCCGTCAGGGGTGAGGGAAAGGCCGGGGAAGCCGGAGCGGTCGCAGGGCGATCCGTTGTCGGTGGATGTCATCCGTTGTTCGCGGCGGTACGCGGTGAGCATTTCCTTCGAAGAGGCGGGGGCAATGGCGATGGCTGTCATACCCACTATGTGTACGGCGCCGGGGCGCAGGCTCACCATGGCCGGCGGATTCCCTGTGACCGATCAAATGGCGACCATGGCGACCAGATGGCGACCACCTGGTCGCCCATAAAAATCCGCGCCAGCACTGGGAAGGAGGGCCCTTTATATATATATGACCGATCAAACCGATCAGTTAACTACTACTACATATAGGGACCCTCGTTCTTCCCCGTTACTCACCTTCTCTCCTATAGGCATACCTCCCGCTGGTCGGTTTGGTCGCCCATTGCCCAAATTCCGCGCCAGCACTGGGAAGCAGGGGTGGTCATTGGGTCGGTCACTGGTCGGTCAGGTTGGTCATAAACCCCTGAATACGCCCTCAACGGGCCGAAAAACCCTGTTTTGGGCAGTGCAAGGCCGGTGAGGGCTGCCCGGATGGCCGTACACATGAGGGCCATGAGCTTCGGACTAGACCTCGCCGACCTGGGCATTGAACCCGTCACTTCCAGCATCCCCGCCCCCGAGGTGGTGGTGCCCGAGGGCCGGAACCTTGTCATCGGTTCCGTGCTCGCCAAGGCACTGCACAGCGTGTGGTCCGGTGCGCCGGTGACCATCGTTGATTCCCCTCCCGGCGCGGGCAAGTCCACGCTGGTGACCGAGATCGTCGCGATCCTGCACGAGCGCTCGGACCTGAAGATCTACATCGCCTGCCCGACGAAGAACGGCGCCATCGACCTCGCCTCCCGCATCGCCCAGGAAATGGGCCCGGACAAGGACGGCCGCCCGCAGATCATCCTCGCGATCAGCAAGACCGATCCCCCGGCCGGGGTCGCCGCGCACGACTCATGGAACGCCGACAAGAACCTGCCGGTGGTCCGCACGGTCAAGTCGCTCGAGCTGGCCAAGGTCAAAGAATGCGACCTGATGATCATCGACGAGGCCTACCAGGTCACCTTCGCCGCCGCAGCCTCCGCCGCGGACCAGGCCCAGCAGGTGCTGATGGTCGGTGACCCCGGCCAGATCGGCCCGGTCGTCACCCACGACGTGTCCCTGTTCAAGGGCAAGGAAATGACCCCACAGATGCGCGCACCCGAAGGCTTCGCCCGGTTCGAGGACGCGGAGATCCACTCCATGGGCACCACGTACCGGCTCGGCCAGGAAACGGTGGACGCGATCGGCCCGCTGTACAAGTTCCCGTTCACGTCCTCACGCCCTGACCGTTACCTGACCGACGAGAACGGCGACCGTGTCTCCGAAATCGTCCCCATGACCATCCCGGCGCAGGCCAAGCCGGACGCGCTGGAGACCCTGGAAACCGTTGCCAACTACGCCCACAGCCTGATCGGCGTGGGCCTGGTCGAAACTGACCGGGACGGCACCCTGAAGCGCCGGACGCTGGGCACCGCCGACATCTGTGTCGTCGTTGCCCACAACGCCCAGGCATCGGGAGTCCGCGCTGTCCTGAAGTCACTGAAGGCCGAAACTATCACGGTCGGCACTGCCGACTCCCTGCAGGGCGGACAGTGGCATGCGGTTGTAGCCCTTGACCCGTTCACCGGCGTCACGTCAGCGACCGCCCACCAGCTCTCCCCGGGCCGGCTGTGCGTGATGGCGAGCCGTCACATGAGCCACCTCACATGGATCACGGACGGCGGCTGGGAACTGGCGCTGCTGGACCCGGACATCGACCCGGAGGAAGCCGCGCTGGGGCGTAAGGTCCGCTACGCGCTGACCGCCCAGTAATCCGTCCCGGGGCAACCCGGGACACGACAGGCCCTGCCCGATGGCGGGGCCTTTGTCGTGCCGGTCAGGTCCGGACCGCTGTCGGCTGCGCCCGTTACTGATTGTCCTGCTACCGCATAAAATCGCCGTGCGACCGGTTTGCCGCCTGCCGTGCCCTTTCCACCAGCTGGGCCTGGGGGCTGAGCGGCGCCGGTGCGGCATTGCCCCCGTGCTGGGTCCGCAGCTGTTCATCCTGGAGGCGCAAGGCCTCTGCCTGCTGCTCGATCAGTGTCTGCTGCTGCTGAATGATGGCAGCCGTCTGGTCCTGGATCAGCCCGTTCTGCTCAGCGATCAGTTCATTCTGCTGCTCGGCCGCTGTTGCTGCCCGCCGGACGTCCCGCTGGGCCTTTTCGGCCTTTGACCTGTATCCGACCAGCCCGCCGGCGAAGGTGATGCTGAGCGTCTTGCGCATAAACCCCATGGTTGTCCCCCTGTGATGATTCTGGTGGTCAAATCGTACTCACGGGAACCCGGACGGCGGCATGGACACGAAAGGCCCCGCCGTGGCGGGGCCTTTGCTGTGGACGATGGTTGGTCCCCGCGGTGTTTAACCCGGGGCCGCGCGCTACTTGACGAGGTAGAGGACGTGGCGCCGGCGGTTGGCGAACACGCCGGGCTGCAGCAGGAGCGCGGAGCCGGCCAGCAGGATGGCCAGGACGGACAGTCCGTTGAAGGTGTCGGGAACGAAACCCAGGACAAGGGCTGCGGCGAGGATGGTCAGCTGGAGGATTTGTCGGGTGCTCATGGCACCAATGTGTGCGGCGCCACCACAAAAGGTGCACTGTTGGAGGGAATTTCTTCTACCACCGGTTCGCTCGAAGCCCGGGGTAGCATCGGACACCATGGAGCAGCCCGGGATGAAGGTCGAATCGTTCACCCTGGACGACGACGGCGCTCCGGTGTCCTTCGTCCTGGACGGCCGGACCTGGCTGGTGGCGCCGGACGCTGTCCGATGGTTTGAACGGCGGTCCTGGTGGGAGACGGATCTGCGGATGCCTGCATTGGGCGGCGGCGCCCGGATCGACGTGGAGATCTGGCGGTTGCAGGCCCGGAGGGAAGACGGCGGCACGGGGCTGGAGACGTTCGAGATCGCCGCATCCCCGGAAGGCGGCCGTGTGGTCTGTAGCCGGACTCCGGAGCCGGACGATGACGGAAGTGTCGAGCATCCCGCGTAGCTTGTCATCAGAGTGGGCCCATATCAGGTGAAATGCCTGACGGTTACGCGCCGGGAATGCGTTTAGATGGGGCAGCTGCGGGGAAGTCACTTATTATGAAGCGTGTGACAGGATTTGAAACATACTTCAGGAGGAGTTGAAAGGATCGGGCGCCGGCCCGCTCTCTTCCCGGCCATGTGTGTTCCGCAGACATACCAGCCGGGAGGGCGCAGCCGCGGCAATGCTGTCACAGCCGCACCCGCAGCGTCCCCAGCCTGTTAGCAGCATCAGCGTCAGCGAGGAGGATCACCATGTGCGTCGATGTGGAATCTAGTCCCTCAAACTGGATCCGGCTGTACCAGGAAGGCATGACCGGCGCCGAGATTGTGCAGGCCTGCAGGGACACCGATCCACTGCAGATCCTGGGCACCCTTGCCAGGGCCAAGAACAGTGACCCGGACCTTGAATCTAGGCACCGGTACAGCCTGGGCCGCAAGGCCCGCGAACGCCGGCAGCAGGTAGCCCTCGACGACTCTTTCTCACCACCGTGGCGGCGGCGCCTCAACGAGCTCAAGGAGTACGTCCGCAACAACGGCCGGATGCCGAGGCAGGTCGGCGGAGACGCCACAGAGACCTCCCTGGGCCGGTGGCTGCATGCCCAGCGCGCCAAAGTCAGCAAGGGATCACTCACCGCCCGGCAGCGGGCGGCGCTTGACGCCGTCGGCGTGTGGGACTCCGACCGCCGGGAGAACAGGGAGATGGCACGCTTTCCGGAACGGCTTCGCGCCCTGGCGGCGTTCCGCGCCCGGCACAGGCGGTGGCCGACCTACATGAACCGGACCGATCCGGAGGAGCAGTCCCTCGGAACCTGGCTGTACACACTGCGCCAGGCGGCACGGGAAGAGCGGCTCCCGGAGCGAGTGCGGCTTGTCCTGGACGAGCACCTGCCCGGCTGGCTGCCCTGACCGGGCAGGCCGGGGCGGTCGTCCGCACACATGCCGGACATGACGATGCTTCGCGACCTCTACACAGCAACCCAGCCCGAGCGGTGCCGGGTGATCATCCTCGACAGCCCTGAAGCGGTCCGTGAATACCAGGCCAGCGGCGGCCGCACCCCCGAAGACGGTCAGCTGTTCGGCCGCTACTGGGTGCAGCCGGTGACCGGCGCGGTCATGGCACCCTCCCCCGGCGCCCTCCTGACCGCTGACCAGTTCGTGGACGAGTACAGCAAAGCCAGTCCCGCTGACACCGAATACGGCATCCAGGCCTACGAACGCCAGGACCAGGTCGTGAAGCACGAGAGCCTGGACACCGCAGAGCGGGCACTGGATGACCTGCCCGTCCTGAAGGACTCCGGGTACTACCGGCTAGTGCAGCGCTTGGCCGGTGCCGGGAGCAGGTGGGAGCCGGTCCAGGCTTGATCCGGCGACTGTTTTCCTCCGGTCTACGCATGTTCAAGGACGAACCGATCTTTCGACAGCGTCGACCCGCTTGATGAGGAGACACCGTGACCAGCGTCCGGGCCCGCCGTGCCGCGGCAACAATCCTGCTTGCCGCAGGAAGCATGTTCCTGCTGCCTGCCACAGGGCACGCTTCTGAGACCTGCATGAGGGACTACAACGGAAACTGGGTGTGCGGCGCCTCGGGCACCGGCCCCACCAGCGGACCCGGCTCTTACACCGGCTTCAACGGCGTCCAGGACGGCACGCCCGGTGACATCGGCCCCGACGGCCGGCCCATGACCGCGGCCAAGCCGCCGGCGTGGGAATCCCCCGACTGGACCCCGCCGCCTGTCCCGGCGGCCGCGCAGCCAGCTCCGAACCCGGCAGGCCTGTCCAATGTTCCGCCTGCCGGTGTGAACAGCACCCTGACCCCGCCGCCTGCCGCAGCACCGGCAGACGGGACCACGAAGGAGCTGCCGCCCGGGGCTGTCGCGGAGTCAGCAGCTGACGCCGCACGGGACACCGGTTCAACCGCCACTCCCTCTGCTGCGCCCGGTGCCGACCCCTCGGCGACACCATCAGGGGAGGCCACCCCCGCCCCAACGATGACCGAGATGACCCAGGGCACTCCCCGCACCTCGCGGGCCGCCGCTGATGCCGTGACCGCCCCGACGACCGCTGACGCCACCCGGGCCTCCGAGTCCGAACCGTTCAGCCCCGTGCCGCTGCTGGCCGTCCTGGGCGGACTGGCCATCGCAGGAGCCGTCATATGGTTCGTTCCCGGCATCCGCAACGCGATCCTGGGCCTGCTGGGCCGCGGCAACCACTGACAGGTACTGTCTGCCGACAGCTGCGGCGGGGTGAGCTGATCCGGCCCCGCCGCACACATGGGGTCCCATGAGCGCATTGAGAGATGAAGCACGGGCCCCCAACACCGCCCCTGAACGGCTGACCGAACTCGCCCACCTGGAAGGGGACCGCGGCGACATCGACTCGGATGCCGGCTGGTGCCGGGAGTACGTGGCGGCCAACATCAATACGCCTCTGGCCACCCTGCAGGAGCTGGCAGCGGACATGAACGACTGTATGGCCCGCCGGAATGCCGCCAAGAACCCCATGCTGGATAAGGCAACGCTCTGGCTGATGATCGAGGACAGGGACGACCTGACCGCCGATGCTGCCAGGGAACGGCTGGGCCTGGCACCGAAGCCGCGCCTGAACGCCATCGCCCGCGCCGTGCACATCCCGGTGGTCGACCCGAAAACCGGACGGATCATCCGCTAAGACCAGACGGGGTTCCTGGTGCCCGCAGGTATTCCTTGCGCCGGCCAGCGCGCAGGGTCAGGTCCTGCTGACGTTCATCTCGGTCAGCGCGCCGACACTTGTGTTGGCGGTGCAGGCCTTACGGGCGCTGTTCATGTTGACGTTGGACAGCATCACCACGCCCGTGTTGGTTGAATTTGCCGAGAACGACGTCGCCGCGCTGTCTCCGCCATGGTGGATGTTGCCCTGGACCGAAACAACCGTGCTGTTGCCGATGGCAATTGCAGTTCCGCCGCCAAAGATCGTGTTGTCCCTGACCACAGCCTGGGACAGGTAGTTCAGGAACATGGAGGTGTACTTCTTTTCATCATCCTGACGAATCACGTTGTCCCTGATCACCACCCTCCTGCACAGGAACCCGGCGGAGCCTACGACGTTGATCACTACGCCGAGGGGGTTCGGAGCGATCCTGTTGTCGGAGATGGTCACGTCATCACCACGGATGACGTCGATCGAGTTCGACGGGTTGGCGGGCGTGACGCCTGCATGGCCCAGCGTGTTGCCGACGATCCGGACGTTGCTGGCCTGCACCTTGATGAAGCGGCGGGAGACGTTCGAAATGTCGTTTCCTGAGATGGTGACGTCGGCCGAAGCGTTGATGGATGCCGCCGCATCGTAGAACAGGATCTGAATCGCATCGCCTTCTTCGCCGAAGACGTTGTCGATGGTGTTGCCGGCGATCACCGACTTCTGGCTTGCAGCACCCGAGTTGCTCAGGAGTATCGCGCGCGCGGAGCCATTGCCGTTGCCAAGCGTGGTGTCACCCAGAGAGCCTACGTTGCGGATCAGGTTGTCCCTGACCGTGCACCCGCCACCCGTTGTTACCTCAACCCCGCGGGCTGCTGTGGTCTTCGAGTAGAAATTCTCAATGGTGCTGGACTCCACAGTGGCGCCAGGCCCGGAGATTTTGAGGCCGATGTTGGCCTTGTTGTTCCCATCGATGTGGGCACTGATTTTGGTGTTGGCGCCCTGCACTGTGAGGGCCGTGATGTCCGCTTGGTCAGCCACAATCCTGGCGTTGCGTGTGCAAAAAGTCCTGTTGTCGCCAAGCAGTGTGAGGCCGGAGGTGATCCGGAAAACCCCGTCTGTGAGTTCTGATCCTCCTGCTGCCAGCCATTTCTTCAGCGGCTCGGTGTCATCGGAGGAGCCGTCCCCCACCGCGCCGTAGTCCCGGGCGTCCGGTGTCAGGCCCGTTGTCGCTGCAGCTGGAGCGGCGGATCCAAGGCTGGCTGCGGCGGAGAACCCGGCGACGAGCGTAGCAAAGGCTCCAAACCCGAGGAGCTTCCGGCGCTTAAGTTGGGAGCCGGCGGGTTTGGCGTCAGCCACTCGCCCCGCACTGTTGCTGGCGATGAACGGCTGCGTAGGATTTTCAGTCATGCCTTGGTGTGTGCGGCTGCTTCCCTGATGTGGCGCTGACGCAGCTGCCGGAGAGCGATTCGTCTTGTGCCACACACATGAGGCCCATGGAGACGACCTACCCTGCAGCCGCCGCCACCGTCAGTGGTGACACCATCGCCCGCCTCTCGCTGGCCCAGGCCGAGGACACCGATTCGCAGACGCTCTGGCAGCTCATCGATGACCAGAACATCACGGTCGCCAACACTGCCCGGTCACGCCTTGGGCTCGTGTTCCGGCCACTCACGGAACCTGCCGGGCCGAAGGAATGAGCGGCGGATCGTTCGACTACCTGTGTGAGGTCGCCAGCCTCAAAGAGCTACTGGAGAACAAAGACGGGATCACCGGCACGGCAGCAGTCCTCCGCGACCGGGGACACGAGGCGGCAGCTGCCGAAACCGAGGCGATCCTGAGCGAGCTGGCAGCCATGGAGGCGTACGTTCTGGCCCGAGTCGAACGACTCCGGGACGTCTGGAAGGCAGCCGAATGGGTCGTATCCGGAGACTGGAGCGAAGACGACCTCGCCGAGGATGTCCGCACCCTTGATGCCGCACCACCGTTCATGGACACCCTGCGCATTGACACCGCCACCGGAAGGATCGTGAAGTAATGCCCCGCGCCTACGACCTGGTCGCCGGCGTCAGCAGCCCCGCCGAGGTCTTCCCCCGTTTGGAAGCCCTGGAGCGCATGTCGATGACCCTGGCCTTTGCCGGCCACGGCGACGCGGCCGCCGAGACAGCGGAATTCCTCGAGGAGGCACGACGGTTCGAGGCCCTGACTGAACAACGCCTCGCGCGGCTTCGTGGTGTCTGGAGGGCGGTTGAGATGTCGGGCCGGCCGGACGTCCCGGTGGCCGAACGCGCCGCAAGGGTCGCCGCGGCCGCCGATGAATACCGCGCCCAGGGCCCGGCCTCGTAGCGTCGGTCTGGGTGGGCGCTTAGTGCTCTCCCCAGTGCTTGGGCTTGTCGCAGCAGTCGTGGTCGGTGATGCGATCGTCGATCTTCTTGCTGCAGCCACTGTGGGAACAGACGAAGTAGCCGTTGCTGCTCCACTGGCGGGTTTCTTCACTCATGGTCTGAGCTTAGTCGGGGAGCTTTCCGGCCCGTGCCCCACACATAGGGGCCATGGAACCGTTCCGCACCATCACCACCATCGACGAGCTGGCTGCCCTGCGCATTGACTCGATCGTCTGCCCGCCGCGGCTGCCCTCGTCCGCCTACCGCAAGGCCTGGGCCGCGTTCACCACCAGGGACGGCAAGGGCGACCTCTTCACCACCTTCGAGTCCACCCGCGAAGCAGACATCAACGAGGTCTGGGCGGTTCTGACCATGCACTGCCCCGAAGGGCAGCCCTCCGCCTGGGTCCTCTGGGATTCCGCCGCGGAGGCTCCGGCGCCCGTGAAGCCCAGTTCGTGGACGACGGTCATCCCGTCCCGCCGCCCGGCCCGGAAGGCGCACACGTCCCTTGGCTACGCCAAGGCTGCGATCACGCACCAGATGTACAACGGCACCGCCCGTGAAGACATGGTCCTGCAGCAGCTTAACCCTGCCACCGGCACGTTCGAGGACCTGTTCACCATCCCGCAAGGGACCGCCAAGACCAACCTGCCCTGGTAAGGAAACCCATGCAGCCATCCCGTATCGTCCGTTCCGAAGCCGAGCTCGAAGCAGTCGCCACAGACTCTCTCGTCTCAGCCGCCTACGACCTGGACTACATTTACGAAAAGTCAGGCCGCAACAGCTGGGTGGAACCCGGCTGCGACGAAGCCATCCCGACCGCCGCCGTCTGGGAGCTGCTCACCGGCGCCTACGAGACGATCATCCTCGACGAGGACCGGGAAGTCTGGGTCCTGATCGACACCGCGGCTCCCAAACCCGTCAGGCCGCCCCGCGGCCCCGGGTCCCCCGACTTTCTGACCCGGGCCCAGCTGGGCGACCGCGATACCGAATGGGTCACGCACGCCACCCTAGCCGAGGCCCACGCAGAGATCGAGTCCCTGGTCGCCGGGCACCCATCCACCGGGAACCTGCTGATCTACACCCGCCCGGACAAGAACCGCATCGATTTCTACTCCGCCGTCTTCATGCCACCGGAAACGTCCCTGGACGAACTGCCCTGGCGCTCCGGCGTGGCAGAATCGGGTCACGGCTGACCTGCCGCAGCGACCGCAGAAGGGGCATGACATGGCTTGGGGGAAGTCTGAAAAGAAGCCGTCGGACTCACAGCCACTGGCGCCGACATACGACCCTATTGCTCTAGCGAGGGCGGCGTTCGAGAACGGGGACCAGTTCTTCCAGACCCAGATCGCCGTGAACGAGCTGGTAGCTTTCATCCCGAGTCTCGCCAGAATTGATAACAGGATGAATGAATTCGAGGGCGTGGCCAGCCTTCTTGGCCACATCGAGTCCATCGGCTGGCACCTGGAGCACGTCGGGTACACCTTCCTGGAGAAGGCCAGCAGGAGTTCGGCAGGTTCGGGATACGGCTGGAATTGGGGAGCAGGGCAAACCATCGGCATCTACCTGTTCCGGCGCACACAGGCCTGACTGCCGCACTTCTTGACCGGGGAGTGACGCCGGCGGCGCCGTACACATAAGGCGCATGCCTGAACAGATCCTGAAGCCCGTCAGCCCGGGCCGCCTGAACAAGCCCGCCTGGTTCCGTACCCGCACCGCCGAAACCGGACCCGAGACCAAGAACGAGGACGGCTCCGTCACCGCCGACGTCTACCTGGACGGTGAACGCATCGGCTACGTCCGGGGCAGCGCCCTGATCAAGACCGTCCGGCAATGGACGCCGAGCCGTATCGGTGACGGCGTGAACCAGCACGGGACGGCCCGCTTCCAGGCTATCGACGCGCTCGTCCGCACCCACCTGACCGAGCTCCAGCAGCACCCCATCGCCCACCTGAACGCCGCATAGGCCGGCAGCGAAGGGCATCATGACTATCACTAAGGAACAGCTCACCAAGGCAGTCCGTGCCGACGTCCGGGTGGAGCTGAAGTGGGCTGAAGCCCAGGAATGGCAGTACCGCGACGAGCCGGACACGTACACGCCCGAGGAACTGGCCAGGGTCACCGCCTTGCAGGCCCAGTGGACAGCCCTGTCGGAACAGGGCGAGAAAGAGGGCTGGCTCGAATGGAGCGGCGGCTACCGCGACGGTGAGTGGGAGGTCGCGTCCAACGACCGCCACCCCACCCGCACTGTGCCGGTCCGCGAGACGAAGGCGAACCGCACCCGCAGGCTCATCGCGCTCGAGCACGAGATCGAGCAGAAGGTGAAGCAGCGGGTGGCCGCGGAATGGAAGGCCCTGCAGAAGGCCGAGGAAATCACCGCCCGCCTGCGCGGCTGATCCCGCTCCGGCGGGGATGCTTGTCGCCCCCTCCGTACACATGAGGCCCATAGACCCCGACACTCTTACCTGGAGAACCTCATGAGCACCATCATCAATCACGGCTTCCGCCTCGCCGAAGGCACAGACCTTGACTCGTTTACACAGACTGTCCGGGACGTCATCGACCCGCTCCGCGACCAGGAAGACCTGAAACTGGTCGCCATCGAGACCGCCAAGTACATCGACTCCCAGTGGCTCGCCGGCGACCCCATCCTTCCCGGCGCTGCGGCCGCCGCCTACGCCCAGTGGGCCGAAGCACAGGCCAAGATGAGCGTCTACGACCACGACCGCGACCTGAACCGCTTCGAGCTCAGCATCGGCACCGACCCCGGCACCGGCCGGACCATGGTCATTGCCCGGGCCGAAAACCACGTCCTGATGGATGCTTTCGAGGATCTGGGCGGAGTGGAGGAGTACGGCTACTGGGACCACACCAACTCCTACCCCGAGGGCGTCACCGAAGCTGACTGGAAGGAGCGCAAAGAAGCCTGGACACGCACCCTTCCAGGCGTCAAGGTCTCCGACACGATGGCCAGCTGGTTCCTGCGGGACACCCTGGAGATCCGTGAGGAGCTGCGCGACGTTCATGCCATCCTGCCCCACATCCCCGAGGCGGCGGACCGTGCCCGCAGCGCCGGGCTGGACGCATACGGCAACTACCTCTTCCAGGAGCAGGGCGTCGAGGTCATGAAGGCCGTCCGCTTCGTCGTGTTCGCACGGGGCGTGAGCGTCCGTCCCGTCATCGACACCGTGGCCTCCTACCTGCCGGCCCTCACAGCCGAGCTGCTCACCGAGGGCTCCGGCGGCGCCACTCTGAACCCTGGTTACAAGGATGCCGTCGCCGCCGCCTGTGCCGCCCTCTATGAGCAGGACAAAGACGCCCTAGCAGAGGACCACTGATGTCAACCAAGATTCACAACGGCTACCGTCTTGCCGCCGGCACCAACCCGTTCGAGTTCACCCGGCGGGTCCGCACCCTGATCGACCCGATCCGTGACGAGCTCGACGCGGACCTGCTGGCACGGCTCTTCACCGGTGCTGTGGACACCTGTTGGCTCAAGGGCGACGTTGTCCCGCAGATGCTCTCCTTCACCGCCTTCAGCCGCTGGGAGGAGGAGCAGACGAAGCTGAAGGACGAAGACCGGCAGAAGGACCCGAACCGCTTCGAGATGTGCCTCGGGGAGGACTCCGACACGGGCCGCGTCCTCGTCCGTCTCTACACGGATCAGGCCGTCATGGCCGGCGCCTTCGAGTCTATGGATGACGTGGAGCCCTACTCCTACTGGAACAACGCCGACGAACCGCAGGGCACCACCCCGGACCAATGGGGCGAACGCCAGGCCGCCTGGGACCGGGTCATGCCCGACTACACTGCCCCGGCAGAGTCCATGCTGACCTTCACCCTGCGCGGCGAAAGCAACCCGGGCACCATGATGCTGTGCGCCCTGCGCGGTGGCGCCCACGACCCGGTCCTGACGAAAATCCCCGGCCGGACAGAGCGTGCCATCAACATCGCCAGGACCCGCTACGTCCGACTCCTTGTAAACACGTACGGCGTCGAGACGCTGGCCGCCTTCAGGCACAGCCTCACCGCAAGGATCAAAGAGGAACTGGGCACCATCGGCGCCCTCATTGAGCGGGGCCTGTGGGACATCGACCGGGAGCTGCTGGTGGAAGGCGGCGGGGAACGCACCTCCGATCCGGAGATTATTACAGCCCTGGACGCAGCCTGCGCCGGCCTGTTCGAGGCAGAAAAGGACGCCCTGGCACGATGAAATCAACATCACATCCCGTCATCAGTTTCGTTGGTGCCGGTTCGCCCAGGATCAACGCATGATGAGTGGCATGCCTCCCTCCACCCACCACCGGTTCTACCTGACCGATGCCGATTCGATCGTGGAACTGCACTGGCGCGGACCCACACCCCAGCCCGCCCGCAGCCGACTTGCCCGCGTCCTGGCGTTCTTCTCCGGACCCCGCCCGGGGCCACGGCAGGTCGTTGACCACAAGCTCTTCGACCGTGCCGTCGACACCCTGGCCAAAGATGCCGATGCGGCCTTCGCCGCCTTCACCCGGCTCGGCTACGACGTAATGCTCCATGAGCCGGGATTCCGGGCGGCTGCATGACCCAGCCGCAGCATGTCCTGACCGCGTCCGCTGAAGCCATCACCGGCCACCAGTTCCGCTTCAAGGCCGGCGTTCCCGGCTGCAGTTGCGGCGAACAGTTCCCGGAAGGAAGCGGGCATCCGCCGGCGGTTCTGCACGCCGTTCACCTGGCACCCTACGTCGTCGTCAAGGTTCTGCGCGCCGCGGCCGCGGCGCTGAACGCTGAGCTGCCCGCGGCAGACGCCGCGGCCGCAGTGTCGGCCCTGGCCAGTATGGTCCGGAATGAGACCCCAGCCGAACAACGGAAGGCCCTGCAGCAATGACCGCGACACCGGCAACAGCCCGTTCTGAGACGGCCTTCCAGAACCCGCGGGTCTGGGCCATGATCCTGACACTGTTCGGCACCGTCCTGGTCCTGGGCGACATCTGGACGATCATCGCCCTGGATCCCGGTTTCCTCACGACCCTGGTCACCCGGGCGACTGAAAGCCAGGTCGGCACCTGGTTCGGGATCGTCCTGGCGACCGCCTTCGGCGTTTTCGCCGCCGTCCGCTACCTGGCCTCCACGTTCATCGCAGCGATCACGGCACGGCAGAACATTGCCGGCCCGGCACTGGCATCCCTCGCGGTCGTCTCCCTGGCTGCCGGCATGATCACCGGACACCTTCTCGGATACGGGTGCGTCGCGCTACTGATCGCCATGGTGGCCCGGTTCTTCATCGACCCGACCCGCCCGGTGAGCTCAGATTAGGAGTCCGCACACATGCAGCCCATGAGTACAGCAACCCTGACGGAAGCCCCCGTCCCCACACTTTCCCTCGCCGACCGCCTGAACGCCGTGCTGCAGAACCAGGGAGAGCGAACCCTCGGACTCCTGGACCGCTGCGATTCCTGCAGCCAGCACGCGCAGGCCGAATTCACCTTCCTCCTCCCGCAGAACGACGGCACGGTGACCGAATCGGAGATCATGCTTTGCGGCTTCCACACCCGCGCCCATGTCGCCGCGATTATGGAGCGGAACCCGGTCGGCGTCTGGATTGAGCCCAGCATCCTCTGGAAGATCAAGGGCGTCGAGGTACCGAAGCAGGAGCACGCCAAGTCCGGTGACGGCCTGACCGATGCCTAACCCCCAAGACCCGACCGACCTGGACGGGCTCATGGCGCTGCACGCCGAGTCCACGCAGGGCACCTGGGTCGTCATGCCGCAGATCCACCAGGACACCAAGGTCGTCCTTGAAGGCCGGGGCACCTTTGGTCTGATCGCCGAGGTCTCCACGGCACCGGCCGACTACGGGCGGGCCAACGCAGCATTCATCGCCGCGGCCCACCGCCTGCTGCCGAAGCTGGCCGCCGAATTGGCCGAGGCCCGCAAGCAGCTCGCCGAACGGTAGCCAATCCCTTTCCAGGCAACGAAGCCCCGACCGCGACTGGCCGGGGCTTCGTTGTCTACGCATGCTCACGGGAAAGCGCTGTTCTAGCCGTATCCTGGCGCTGCAGTGCCGGGGATGCTCTGGGGAGGTCATGATGCCATTAACAGCCATGCTCGATGGGCAGCGCGTTGACGCGGTCCTTTCGAGCGATGACGAGTGGTTTGAGCTCAAGAAGACATACAAGGTGCGAAGCCTTCTCACCTCCTGTGGACTGCCGGCATTTCCCAGGACTTCCAGCCACGGGCTTCGACACTTCGTCCACAAGGCAGACGCCAAGTGCTCCGTCGCTGAGTGCTGGTCAGAAACGCCTCAACACCGTGCTGGAAAGGCGATTGTTGCGCGCTCTGTCGGTGATGCCGGATGGGTGGCCACCATTGAGCACCAGGCTGACGACAAATCCTGGACCGCGGATGTCCTGGCCGAGAAGGACGGCCGGCGAATCGCCCTTGAAATCCAGTGGTCGAAGCAGGGATCTCCTGAATTCGCCGCCCGCCAAGGGCGCTACGAGCGAGCCGGTGTGGAGTGCTTTTGGCTTGTGCACCGCCGCAACAAGGCATCGGCAGCGGAAGCGGATGTCCCGCACCTTGTCTTTGAAGGAGACCAGCTTCCTCTTGACGTCCTTGCCCATAGGGCATTTC
This sequence comes from Pseudarthrobacter sp. BIM B-2242, assembly GCF_014764445.1. Lineage (NCBI taxonomy): Bacteria > Bacillati > Actinomycetota > Actinomycetes > Micrococcales > Micrococcaceae > Pseudarthrobacter > Pseudarthrobacter sp. BIM B-2242. The sequence goes on along the minus strand of NZ_CP061722.1, from coordinate 234,245 downwards.
AGGACGACAAAACCACCTCGCTGGCCGATGTCACCGCACTCATCCTTACGGGCGGATTCCAAAAGCGAGCGGAAACCAAGGCTACCGCGGTGACCCTGGAGTATCTAAAAATGGAGTGCTTCGCCTGCAAGAGGGATTCAACGGTCTGGAGGATCGCGTCCCTGGATGTGCGCACACGCTGTCAGCAAGTTGCCCACTTCGAAACAGATTCCTACGGCGCGGCGTGGCCCTTGGAGCGGCTCGAAACAGGCATTTACGAGGACATGATCAATGCGTTTCAGGGCACCGCCCCTCTCTCACCACTACGCATGCACTACTCGAAAACCACGAAGTCCTCCTACCTCGCCTACGGCTGTGGCCACTGCGAGAGGGGCTTTTTCGGTGACTTTTTCATCATGGGCCGCCACGACTGGGAGGAAGTAGCTCTTCCTGTGCGGCGCCGCATACCACTTTCGGAGCGCTTGTTGCAGGATGCCCACATCTGTGAGGACCAGGGGTTCGGCCTATGCTCGCAGCAGCCACGCAAACATTCCGGCCCCGTCTTCTCGGGATACATCAGCAGTCGCCCGGATGCCGACAAGGACACCGGGGAGGGCGGCGACTTCAGCCTGCAGATAGTGGGACAGGACATGTCAATAAGGGAAGCCGCGCTCAGGCTTGCTGGTCTTTGGCACCCGTCTCCCACTGCGCTCCGTGTGAAACCGACTGGCAGTGAATCTTCCACATCTGACGCTGGGGTGGCACAGATTACCGGCAAGAAACATGACGTCGCCCGCGATATTGCTCCGGGCGATTGCGACCTCTGCGGCTTGGGCAATCACCCGGAACACACCTGCCTATGGCGGCGCTATCGCAGTCTCACAAGAGTTCCGGTCGGTAGGCACCATTTTTCCGATGATCTGCATGCCAGGATCATGGATGGGGTCCTTGATGAGGTAGAGGGAACAGAGCTGTTGCGGCGGATGTACGAGCGCGTCTCGGCAAACAAATTGGCCTACGGCAATATCGGTTCAGTCGCTGAGCTTATCGCCCAATCGGATAGCTACTGGGAACGGATGGAGAGGATCTAATCCGTGCTGCCCTACTCTAAGACCCGTCCGGCGCCGAGCTCGTTGTTGGCCAGCTGGCACACGTCGTACCAGCCGCGTGAGGTGCTGACGAGCGTCTTGGTGTAGTCGTCGAGGCCGTACCGGCCCATCGCGGCGTAGAGCGCCTCGCAGACCTGGGTGCGGATCCAGGCGTGCTCGCTGCCCGGTTCGATGGAAGGCTCCCGGCCGAGGTCGATCACGCCGTGCCATTTCCGGGCCAGACCGTTGATGCGGATGGTCAGCTCGCCGGCGTCGTCCTTCCAGACGTCCACGGCCGCCGACGGGGTACGGACGGTGATGTGGGCAATGACTTCGCTCATCCCCGCGCTCCCTCGTGCCGGCTGACCCACTCGGCCATCGACTGTGGCACCGGCGCGTCCATGTTCAGGGCCTTGTGGTCGTAGAAGCCCAGGCGTTCGGCGATCCGCATGATCTGGTTGGGCCGCTCCTCGTGCTCCAGGACGATCATCGCCCCGGCACAGTGCATGGACTTGTCAGTGGTCTCTCCGCTGCCGTCCTCGGCAGAATAATCGAGCGTCTTATGGCAATGGAAGGAGTCCCCTGCCAGCAGGTGGTCGGCGATCTCCTGGGCACGGCCAGGGTCCAGGAAGGCTGGCTGGTCGGTGCGGAACGGACATGCGCCGCAGGGTTGCTTGAGGTTGAATGCGGTGACAGGTGAAGTGGCCATGGGTCCTATGTGTGCGGAGCAGCTCCCTGCCGGCGACGGTCGGGGGCCACCAGACCGTGCCAGGTCCAGGTCAGTTGTCCCGGCCCTTGCCCTTTCCTTCATTGCCCCTGTTTCCATTGCCGTTCCCGCTGTTGCCGTTGCTGCTGTCAAGGGGCACCGGCGCCGGGTCCAGCGGAGCAGGCGCAAGGGCGGCCGGGGCAGGAATGACAGGGGCAGGTGCCGGATCGACGGGCGCAGGGATGGCTGGCGCCGGCTCGGGCACAACGGGAGCTGCCTCCGCCCCGGAGTCTGCCGGCTTAGCTTCGGCTGGGCTGACCGCCGCCGACTGGGCGACGAACTGGGTTCCCGTGAGGTCAGCCCTGACGGCGGCGATGACGGTGGCTATCCGCCGTTGGCGGTCTGCTGAAACTTCACCCGCACCGGCACTTCGTGCCAGGTCCACCGCCAAGACGTCCAGGGCCTTCAGCGCACCGTCCCGGTCATTGGCTGCCACTGCCTCACTCACTCGCAGAACCCGCGCCTGCAGCTGACGTGCCGTGTCGGCCTGCAGGCCGGTCTCGGCAGGCCCGCAGCCGGTAAGGAACGCGGCCAGCGTCAGGGCCGCGATGAACGAGGCGACACCCCGCCGGTACCGACCGGCGCTCCTGGGTGGGGCAGACGTCATGCTTCTACTGTTCTCTTTGGTCGTTGGTGTGATCGGGGGCTTCCCGGCAGGGCTGCGCCAACGCCAAGGATGAGTTATGGCTGGTGGGTGGCTTTGCCGCTACTAATTCTACGGCTCTTGGACATGTTCAAACGACGCGGCGGATCTGCCCGGTCGGGAGCTGAATATGGATAGGCAGGACCATCTGGAGCGGCTCTGTGCCCACCGGCTCGTCGAGCAGGTCGTTGATCGACGTCTGCCCTTCCAGCTGTTTGGCCGCGGTGTCCACGGCACCAACCTAGGCCTGAACACCCTGCGTGCCCGGCTGACACGCAGAAGCCCCGCTTGGACGAACCGGACGGGGCTTCATAGTCGCATCAATTGTCCAGACACCGTCTGGACAATTGGGCCGGGGACTACTTGGCCTTCGGTCCCTTCGGCGCTGCGGTGGCAGGAACTGCCTGGACAGCTACGGTCGAGGCGGGATCCGTGACAGCAGGGGTCTGCTTCGGGCCCTGGCGGTGCTCGGCAGCCTTGGCCTGGCCTGCCGCGCGCTTCTCAGCAGCGTTGGCGTGTGCCCAGGCGCTGTTGCCGGGCTCAGCCGGCTTGACCTTGATGGGCTTGACCGGTGCAGGCTCCACGGGTGCCGGTTCGGTGACGACCGGGTCAGTGACCACCGGAGCTGAAGGCTCGGTCGGAGCCGGTTCAACCGGGGCAGGTTCGGTCGGCTCGGTGGTGACCGGGTCGGACGGTTCCGTTGGAGCGGGCTCTGTCGGTGCCGGCTCGGTGGGCTCGGTGGTGACGGGCTCTGCCGGATCAGTAGTTGCCGGAGCGGTCGGTTCAACCGGGGCAGGTTCGGTCGTATCGGTGGCCGGGGCGGTCACCGTCGTGCCCGAGTCAGGAGATGTGGTGTCGGTGTTTGCCATCGCGGCACCGGCACCTGCACCAACGACGACGGTTGCGACGACGACGGCTTTGCCGGTGGTGCCCAGGGCACCGAGAAGGGTGGCGATTTTAGCCATGTGTTGGTCCTCCCAGAAACAACGTAATCAGGCATGGGGCCACAGGTTTGGGCCCCATTTGCGCGTGACGTTACTTGATAGATGGGAAAACCACATCTCGGGAAAATGATGGTCAAAGAGGGGCTGTTTACCGGGGCCGCGGCCCCCGTGGACGGCCGCCACGGCTCGATTGCCCGCCGCAGTGTTAGTCCCGGGCAGGCAGCACCTTCTTCATCGCGTACTGGGACCGCCCCCGGCCATGAACCACGGCGTCCGCCGGGATCTCAGTACCGAACTTCTTCAAGTACCGGTACATGGTCGGGCGGGACCAGCCGACGGCTTCGGCGGCTTCGGCGGCGGGTGTGCCGTCGGCCAGGAGCTGCCGGACTGCCCGCAGCTTCGTTTCGATGGTTTCCTGTTTGGGTGCCTGCCGTCCGAACTTCACTCCCCGGGCTTGGGCCGCCATCACCCCGGAACGCACCCGCTCAGTAATCAATTCGCGTTCGTACTGGGCCAGGCTGGCGAAGAGGGCCAATTGGAGCCGGCCGTGCGATGACGAAGGATCAACTCCGTCCATGATGGAATGCAGACTGATTCCACGGTCCGTGATGGTCTGGACGGTGTTGATCACATCCACGAGGGAGCGCCCCAGGCGATCAATTCGCCAGACGAAGATCTCGTCTCCGTCGCGGGCGTAGTCGAGGAGCTTGGCCATCTGCGGCCGATCCTTTGCCGCCACAAGGCCAGACATCTCGTCGATGAAGATGCGCTTCTCCTCGACCCCGGCGTCCAGTAGCGCCTCGACCTGCATGCGTGCCTTTTGGTCTGTGGTGCTGACGCGTGCGTACCCGAGTTTCATCCTTTTCTCCTGTCTGTCTCGTCTCACAAACTCTTAAGAGGTCTCAAGACAGTCAAGTGATACAGGGTAGGTGAGACATTTCTGCCCCCGGAATGCAGGGATTTCCGGGTTAGGGGCAGAGGTGCCCTTACCTATAGTTCGTGAGACGGCAGGAGCCTTGCGCTGGCGCATCGTCAGATAGATCAGATCGATGTGCTTGCGAACCTAATCCTAAGCATGCTTATTATGGGTGTAATCGGATGGGGATCCGGGGTGTGAAGGGGAATCGAGAAGGGTGCGCTCAGCGAACGGGGCGCACCTTTTTCGTGCCCGGACAACCGCGGGTCGCGTAGCCTAGGGTCCAACGACTACTGGGGGTAGCAATGGCAAATCTGAGCCCGGCCTTTGGCATCATCGGCGTCCTGTACGCGATCTTCACGATCGTGCTGGCCGGGTTGGCGGTCTACGCCCTTGTGCTGGTCAGCGTCTTCCTCCGGCTCCGGATCGCCGAGCTGAAGCGGGCAGCCCCGCCGAGGAACCCGCAGATCTGATGAAGCAGGTCAAGCGGCCGGCACCGAATCCGGAGTGGGTCCTGATGTACCGCAAGGGCATCCCGACCCCGAAGATCGCCGCTGGCGCCGGCGTCGCCGAGACCACGGTCCGCTACCATCTGGCGATTGCCGCCAAACAGGACCCGGGTCTTCGGGCGGACCACCAGGCGGCCCTGCCGCCGGCTGCGCCGCGGGTGATGGGGTCCGGCCGGCGCAACATGGAAGAGATCCTGGCGTTCTACGAGGCCGAGGGCAGGCTGCCCGTCGCCAGCCGATCCGTCCGGGAAACTGTCCTGGCCGGCTGGCTGGTCAGGCGCCGTGCAGAGGCTGCCGCCGGCACCCTCTCCCCCGCCTATGCCGCCCTCGATACGATCCCGAACTGGCGTGACCAGCCGACCAAACGCGACGCCGACGCAGCCCGGTGGAAGCAGCGCCTGGCGGCGGTCGCCGCCTACCTGGCCTCCGGCAACGACTGGCCGCGGGTCAACAAGACCGAGGACCGGGACGAGCGCACGCTGGGTGTCTGGCTGCATACCCAGCGCATGGACTACCGGGCCGGGAAGCTGACCGCAGCCAAGGAAGCCCGGCTCAACGAGGTCATCCCCGGCTGGCGTCAGGGCAGGATGGGGCGGGGAGCGAACAGCCGGCGGAGCGAAAGGCACCCAGAGTGAGGATCACCATGCCGGTCAAGGACTGGCTTCTCATCGACGCGACCATCGACAACACCGTCGCCATCGCTGCCCAGAACGGCGAAGCAGCCACAGCCGCACACGGAAATGCGATCAGGGAGAGCGGCTGGGAGGCGTCCCGCAGCCATGCCAAGGCTGGGCAGGGACCCGTTGGCTGGCCGCCGGAGGACGAGGAACTGAGCCTCGATCTGACGGCCGAGTCATGGCACTTCGTCGTCGAGCAGCTGCGCCGGTGGGACAATGTGGACGACCTTATGAGCCCCCGCAGCGAAGGGGATGCGGAGTCAAGGAAGCAGGTCCTGGCACGCAAGCTGGAAGAGCGCGTCAGCTGATGCCGACGAGGTCTATCCCGGCGTGCTACGAGGTCGAATGCCGGTAGAGTGCGGTCCATGACATTGGGGGATGCCGCCGTTGCGGCAACGGATCCGCGGGCACCAGCCTTCGGCTATGCGCAGCGCCGGACGTGGGTCTTCTTTGCCTGGTGGTACGGGGCCGTGATCGCGATCCCCGGGGCGACCGATGCGGGGCTGTCCGGGCTGCTCGGCCAGGACCCCGAGCGGGGTATCGTCACGATGGCCCTGGGCGCAGCCATTTCCGCCCTGGGATGGCTCGTGACGCTGGGTGTGCGGTTCACGCGAAGGCCCCCGAAGCCTGCCTCCGACATCCCGCGGGTAGAGCAAGCCATCCGTATCAATCCACGCGTGGTGAAATTCGCCGTGGTCGGTTCATTCGTCATCGCCGCCGGCCTGCTCCTGCTCGCACCCAGCAGCCGGTCTCCAGAGACGATCCCCATCATTGGCGTCATCGCGGCAGCGCAACTGGCCATTGCCGGCGGCGTGGCCTACTCGGGCTGGCTTCTCAAGAACAGCGGCGAGCTGTACTCCCGATGGCTCGAACGCAGGATTCAACCATGAGCGGCCCGCAACGTACCGTCGGAGCTGTCCGGGACGAGATTTTAGCTGCAACAGCAGAGGTGCGCGCCGTCGCCCAATTAGAACAGGACAAGCCACGGGCCCACGCCGCCGACTGGCTCGACGGACAGTTCACCGGAATCGCCGACCGGAGGGCTCTTCGTGAGGCCGCCTCAGATGCCCTGAGCAGCCTTTACCGAGGCGGGATGGGATCGTTCCAAGACGTCGGCACGGAAGCGTCATCACGGGCTGTCCGAAGACTGTACCTGGCGCTTCGCCGTGCGCGATCTTGGTTTCTGCGCAACTCCCGGTCTGGCACACGCTAAGAAAAGGCCATCCATACGGTCGAAGCGATCAGGCCGGTTTGGCCACCGAAAGGGACACATGAAAAGCGGCCTTGTTGCAGCCTTCTGCGCACTGGTCTTGGCGCCCACGTTGATCTCCTGTGTGCCAGTACAGCGTACCGACCAGACCGAAACGCTGAGGGAGCTTAAGCCAATGATCCGCTCCGCGGTGGATGACATCGAGGCAATGTTTCCGGAAGCATCGGTCCGTACCTCAGATAACCTCGATGAGCTATCAAGCTGTGCGCGGCCCAAGGACGATAGTCACGACGGGGAGTGGCTGGTTAGTGAATGGACGTGGATCGACATCGGCAGCGGGCGGAACCAGGCTCAACTTCTTGATGACATCAAGAAAGACATGGCATCCGACGGATGGACACCCGGTGATAACCACTTCACCAACGGCACTGATCGGCTCGAACTGGCACACCCAGACGGCGGGTATATCTTCCTGTCCTTTGACGCCAGCTCATCGAACACACTGGAAATACACTCCATGTCTGACTGCTACTACCTCCCAGACTATGGCTATAAGGACGACTTTCAGTAAGGGAAGCGCTGCGCGGGTCAGTTCCTGGGCAACACACGACCAGGCCGGCCCGGGCCGCAAGCAGCTCAGGCTCACCGAGCAGGGCCCGCATCGCGCCCGACTAGCTACTCTGGTTCCCCGCCCTGGTCCCTCAGGTCTCCGGCCGCGATGCGTTCGGCAGTGAGCCGATAGGCCTCGGCGATGTAGTCCTCGATGTCGTTGGCCCCGATGCGCCAGACACCCCGACCCCCGACCTGGATTCCACGAAGCTCCCCAGTCCGGATCAGGGCCCGGATCTGGTTCTGGTTCACGTTCAGCTCTTCGGCCGTCTGCGCAATGGTCAGGAAGCGCAGTTTCTTCGGTTCGTCGGTCACCCGGCCATCCTATGTGCCAGCCCTTCCGGCTCCCCGGTTATCTCCCCTTGCCGGCGACGAACGCCTCGACTCCCGCCACGTGCCCTTCAGTGAGACCGCTGGCGGGGTCGGGCTGTTCCATGTGGACCGGCTGGTCATGCTCCCCGGCCCACGTCCTGGCGTCAGGTCCGAGGACGTCGTCAACCCAGACGACGGAGTCCCAGTCGGATTCATCGGTGGCGCCCATCCGGTAGAGCCACCGCTTCACCGATGTCAGTTTCGGGGTTGGGACGTCCGCGTCGGCCGGACGGAACACCATGGTCACCCGGAGAGGCTCCGTATCGAGACCCAGCTGGGCCTCCAGTCCGGCAACCATGTCTGCCGGCCAGGTCGATACCCAGGCGATCTTCCCGCTGCGGGCCAGACGCCGGACCAGGGCCCGTTTCGCGTGCGAGAGCAGCAGCACCGGCCGGTCGCCGCCACTGCCCGGACATACCGACGGGTTGAGGACCCCGTCGATGTCGAGCAGGATGACCGGCTTCATTGGGCCCCCACCGTTCCGGGCGTCGGACAACGGTTCGTTCTTCGTCATGTTCCCCCCGCCCCCCATAAGCTCTTTGGCATTCTAGCCCTGCGGACGCAGCCGCGAACGGCCACAGGCCCTAGTATTCAGTTATCGGGATCACGTACGTGGGGTGATGGTCCTGATCTTCCTGACGCCGCTAGGAATATGACCGCACCCCTTTTGGGGGGAAGGACGCCGGATGTGGGATCTTGACGGCCATGAGCTGACAGGTGTCTATGGCACGTGGTCTGAGCGCAGCTATGAGCTGACCGACCTGGAGGCTGAAAGCCTGACGCTGTTGCTGAGCGCCGAAGATTCACCTGGTCCGGACTGGATACACCGGATTCCTGACGAGTTCTACGGTGAGTCGATGCGGTGGTCGCTCACCGTTTCCCGAGCCGAGGTCACAGACATCCACAGCACTATCGTCCAGGGCACGGTGGACGGGGTCTTTGTCGACGTGCTCGCCCAGCGTTTCGACCGGTCCTGGGCGGTGTCCGCGCAGGACACGGATGACGACATTGCCCAGGAGATGCTGCGCCGGCTGGGCCTCGTTCACGTCCCCGCAAGCGGAGCGTGGAGCGGCTGGCTCCCCGAGTCCCAGGTCGCCATCACCGGCCGGGCCAGCTACGTGCCGTGGCCTCAGCCCTGCTGCTGACGCAGGTCCTTGACCATGATCATTGCCGAGCACAGGCACGCCAGACCGCAGTCCGGGCAGGGGTATTCGGTGAAGGAGCCTTTGGACCAGTAGCCCCGGATCCGCACGATCGGCTCGAACCCGTGCCGTGCCAACAGTCCCAGCGATGAGCTGCGCGGGTCGGTGGAGATCCAGGAGGCGACGGTGACGATGCTGCAGCCGGCACCGCGCAGGAAGTCCATCCGGGCCTCGACCAGCGCTGTGCCGATGCCGCGCCGCCTTGCGCCGGGTGCGACAGCGGAGGCCTTCAGCTCACCGACCCGGAGCCCGGCAAGGTCCGTCTCGGGGTAGTTCGCGGTCCGCAGCCGGGCAGCGAGCCGGGCCTTGGCGGCGTCGTCCAGGATGTGAGCCGTCGCCGCGCCCAGGAGGACGCCGTCGGATTCGGCGCGGACCAGGATGGAGTCTTCGGAGCGCATGGTCCGCAGCACGTCGGCGGTGAACCCGTCCCCGAGGGCGGTGTTCAGCAGCGCTGCCGCGTCAATCGCCTCGGCCAGTGTGGGCGGTCCTGCGTACAGCACCGCCTGTGTTGTGACGTCCATCGGCTCCCCCTGGGTCTCTGCGCCTGTCTGCGCAGAGTACCGGTCAGGGCCGACGTTTGGAGGGCTTCTGGATGACGCCGCTGGAGTTCATTGGCCAAGACCGCTGACCTCTGGCGATGAGGCGGTAGTGGCGGCCGACCCTGGTCTGCTTCCGGGCCGGGCCGAGGTCCTCCATCAGCCGGACGAACAGCGCTTCGGCCTCATCCTGTTCCAGACATCCTGCGTACCGCTCCCCGGTGACGTCATTGATGACGGCGTAGCGGACCGGAATCGACGGGTACCACTCCTGCCCGGTGCCCCGGCGGAGATCCCGAAGGGCGCCGTAGAGCCCAAAGAACCCGGAATCGTCCTTGCGGCGCAGGGTCCGCAGTGCTTTCACGCGCTGGGCCTTGTACCGGGCGGCGTCGCCGCGCCGGTCAGGGGACCCGATGGTCAGCGAGGCGCAGTCGCCGCGGAAGCGGAAGTAGAAGAACCGGCGCCCGATCCGGCCGTAGGCCTGGACGGGGACGGACCCGGCGAAGCCCTGGTAGAAGCGGACGCCGAGGTGGGCGTATTTCTCTTCCAGCCGGGCAACGACTGCCGTGTGGGATGGGTGGATGTTGCGGTGGTGACGTGTCACGGGCGGTCTTTCAGGAGGTGGCGGAGGATTCGGTCTGCTCGTCGTCGAAGCGGAGCAGCCACCACTTGTGGTTGTCCACGATCGGGGTGTCTTCCCCGGCACTGTCGATCGGGCCGGTCAGGACGACGTCGCCGGCGATGATGTCATCGGACCGGACGGCTTCGGCCCAGTGGGCCAGCACGGTGGCGCGGTGGTTGGCCGGAAGACCTTCGAGCTTGCCGTTTTCGTTGAGGTACATGGTCATCGCGTACCGCTGCAGGGTCACCGCCTGAATGTCACCGGAGACCAGCTCCTGGAGGGCCCCGAGGTATCCCTGGCCCCTCTCGACGTCGTGGAAGGTGATGTCCAGCGACGGGTCGGCGGGTATGAGTGCTATCTGCATGGCGGTGCCTTTCAGCGGGCCGGAGTGGTGGTCGGGGCGGGTTCGTCGACGATGAGGCGGACCCGGTTCTCCCGGATGGCCCGGCTCAGCTCCCACGGTTTGAGGGCGCCGATCAGGTGGCCGCCGCTGCTCTGGTTTCCGGCCCAGGTGGCCAGCAGGGTGTGGTTCAGGGAGGCGTGGTCGCCGCGGTTCAGGGCCATCTTGGCGGTCGCGGTGACAATCCTGCCGGCGACCAGGCCGAGGTACCACTCCTTGAAGGTGATGGGCGCGACGCCGTCGGCGGCAATGGCCTGCTGGTAGCGGCGGAACTTGGCGAGGGTTTTCATGCGGCGACCAGGGCCTGGTCGGTGACGAAGCGGGCTGCTCCGCCGGTGTAGAGACGGTCCACCAGCCGGGTGACGTGGACCGGGGTCAGGGGCGGATCGTTGGGATCCAGCGGGCCGCCCAGCCAGGTGACCGCGGCGTCGAGCAGCACCGGGTCGGTGCCGATCAGTTTCCGGGCACGGTCGGCGAGGGAGCTGCCGTGCAGGGCGTCGCCGTCGACGGGGAAACCGTCCGGGTGTCCGGCGATGATGGTGGTGCCTCCGGGGCGGACAGTGATTGTCGGGTTCGTCATGCCTTACATGTGTGCGGCGGCACCATTCCCGCTCCCCCGGCCGGCACCCCGGCCTTCAGGATGGCTTCGAAAAGGGTCGTCTGCGAACATGGGACCATGCTCGGCCAAGGATGGAAGTCGCAGTGGAGGCGCGTCAAGAAGGGCCTCCAGGAGGTGGAGACTGTCTACGCCGGGCGTGACGGAGGCAGCGAGGAGGCGCTGGACGCTGTCTGCTTGTTCTTCCAGGCGGCACACCATCTCAAGGACTGGCTGGGCAACGATCCGGAGAGCGGCGTCACCAAATCCGACGTGGACGACCTGATCGACGGGAGTCCCATGCTCCAGCTGTGTGCCGATCTCGCCAACGGATCCAAGCATCTCGCGCTCACGAGAACTCGGACGGGTGACACGTCAACGTCGATCGCCCGGGCCGGTGTGACCGTGCACGTCGGAGAGGGCACCGTCGCGCACAACTACCATGTCCAGTCCAAAGGAAACGAGTATGACGTCCTGCAGATCGCCCGGGCCGCTGTCAGAGAGTTGGAAGACTTCCTGAACAGCAAAAAGCTGCTCGATTAGCCCCGCTCCTCAGAGGCCCGGCGTGCACTGGCCCTGGCCGAGCAGTGCCAGCCCGGAGAGGTCTCCGGCTGCGTAGGTGGTGACGGCGGTGGCGGATTCGTTCATCAGCTGGGTGGGATCGTTGACGTGGCCCAGGCCGACGACATGGGCGAGCTCGTGCTCAATGACCCCGCGTGCGGCTGCGGCGCCGTCGCGAGCAATCATGCGGGTGAGGGCCGGGCCGTTGAGCTCCAGCTGGCCACTGACGTAGGTGAAAGGAATGTCGCCGACGCTGATTGCTTCGCTGCCGCCCAAGCCCAGGACGGTGGTGCCGTACTCGGGGTCGGTGAAGCGGGGCTCTTCGACATGGGTTTCCCAGGCGATCAGGAGCGGTGCCCAGCGGTCCCCGTAGCGGTCCGGCTGGTAGGACACGCGCTTGGCCGCAGGAGCCTCGGTGGTGGCGCCGTCGTCGACAAAGACCAGCCCGGTCGCGCGGGACACCGCGGTGACGGCCTCCTTGATGAGCTGGTCCCCGCCGGCCGGAGCGTTGGCGGCGCGGGTGACGTAGTGAATGGGGCGGCACGGGTCATACGTCACGGGAGTGCCGTCGGCGCGGAGGTTCGTGAAGGCGTAGGAGTTGCTGCCGACGGTGATCGGTGCAGGCTTGCCGAGCGGGCCGCCCTGTACTTCCCGTCCCGGGGTGGGCCGGCCGGTGGCGGACCGGGTGGTGGTCGCTGTCGGCGTTGCCGGAGCTGTCGGGGTTGAGGGTGCTGCGGCAGGCGCCGGTTCTGCCGGCGGCGCTGTTGGCGCAGGCGCAGGTACTGCCGGGGCGGCGGGCGCTGTCGATGCTGGTGCAACCGTCCAGACCGGTGGTGTCGGGGTGGTGGCCCCGGTCTGGAGGACAGGAAGGCTCAGACTGCCCTTCGCGTACATGAAGCTGCCGAAGACCAGCGCGGCCAGGGGCAGGAAGATGGCGGCAAGTGCTGCCCGCGCCGGCCACGACTTGGCGGCGCGGTGCCTCGCTGGCTGGGGTTCGGGTGCGGTGATGAGGGCGTAAAGGTCCTCCTGGGCGTGCGGGTCAGTCATTGTCATCTCCCACAACAGGGCGGCTGAGGCCGCGCAGGACATCGAGGACGGCGTTGACGCCTGCGGTGAAGGTGTCCGGGGCGTTCTCGGGACGTGGAGCGGTGCGGACGCCCCAGGCAGCCGCGGCGTACTCGCGGTGGATCCGTCCCCTCGCGTCAGCCAGATCCTTCTCGGCCTTCATCCGCAGCTCGTGCGGAGTCTGCTGTTTGGACCGGCAGAAGGTCAGGAGGTAACGGTTCCCGTCGGACGGGTCATGGATCGGCATTTCGAGGTAGTTCTCGGCATCCGGGAATTTCTCGAACTCTGCCTTGATGGCCGGCAGCAGGTTCGCGGCGACCTCGAGAGGGGTCAGCACTGAGACGAAGCCGTCCGGGCCGAGGGCAAGGACGTCCACGTCTTCGTCGCCCGGTTCGACGCGGAGGGCCGCGGCGTCCTCGGTGCTGACATCCCGCCGCGTGGCGTTGTTGACCCGGAAGATGACCTGGTTCGTGAACCGGTCCTCGTTGCCGACCCACACGGAGCCCGGGTAGGCGGCATCCACGAGGGAGGACAGGGTCATGAGCACGCTGGAGGGCAGCGGGGTGGCGATCTTGATGTCTACGGTGTCTTCAGAGGCTAGGGGCATGGCACCCATGTGTACGGCAAAGGCCACCGCCCTGACCGCCGTTACTGCGGGCTGGTGGATTCGAGGAAGACCTGGTCCTTGAAGGCGCCCTTCTTATGGCGCTTGATGCTGGCCACGAAGTCCACTTCGGCGCGGGAGTGCCCGTAGGACCGACCCAGGGCGTCCAGGACTTCCTGCAGATCGGCGAGTTCGTCGATCCGGGCATCGGGCGCGGCGCTCCGCAGTTCCTCGGCCTCCTCGCCTAGCTTGGCCAGCAGTGCGGAACGGAATTCGTCCTGCTTGAGGGTGCGGGTGATGGGAATGTCGCCGTTGGCCTCGATGATCGACGGGATCTTGTCGCGGACGAGCTTGTTATAGACGACGTCGGTCATGCGGCGCTCCGGCGGTAGAAGGGTCGGGCCGGCTTGGGGGCAGGCCAGAGCTCGGTCAGGTCCGCGATGCCGCTGGTCGTGGCCAGGTGGATGACCAGGTTGGCGCAGGCGACGGCGTCCTCCCCGGCGTCGTGGTGGGTGAAGGTGGCCAGCTCCAGTGCCTCGACCAGGTTGTTTAGCCGGTAGGACGGGGCATCCGGAAGATGGTGTTTGGCAAGTTTCTGGGAGCACAGGTACTCGAATTCGGGGTACTCGATGCCGTGTGCTTCGGAGGCCTGGACAATGATCGACCGCTCCACCGAGACGTTGTGGCCGACCAGCGGAAGGCCCTTGGAGAACTTGATGATCCGCTCCAGGGTGTTCGGCCAGTCAGTGATCTTGTCCGGGGCGGCGTTGTTGAGGGTCCGGCGGGTGATGCCGTGGATGGCGATGTTCCGGTCGGCGAAGTGTTCGTGCCCGGGCGGCGGCAGGACGTAGGAGGTGGCCTGCTTGGTGACGACGCCGCTGCGGACCATCGCGATGCCGATCTGGCAGACGGACGCGCGCTTGGGGTTGGCGGTTTCAAAGTCGATGGCGACGAAGTCCAGGCCGGCAAGGGCGGCGGACGGGAGTGCCGTATCGGTCATGGGATTGCTCCTGACGAAGAATTGGGTGCGGCCCCCGGGAGGGTGGGTGGTCACTCCGGGGGGCCGTTGATGCGTATGTGTGCGGCGTTTTGAAAAGGTGTCATCGCCTGGCGGCGCGGTCCTCCAGTTCGGCGATCAGCTGCGCCGGCGTCTTGACCGTCAGGGCGGTGACGATCGAGTCGAACAGGGACTTCACCAGGTCTTCCGGTTCCGGTCCGGGCTCCACGGCGTCCCCGTGATCCCGTTCCAGGACGGCCCTCACCGCGGCGAGGGCTGCGGCGTTGTGTTCGGTGCCTTCTGTTGCCTGCAGGGTGGACAGGGCGCGGTCAATGCGGCGCAGGTCCATCCCGGAGACGTCATTCGCTGAGACGACCGCCAGGGTCCCGTCAATGAGCGAGTTGGTGTGGGCGCGGTTCACGGCTTGGGCGCGGGCGCCGATGTACCGGCACAGCAGCAGCTGGGCCAGGACCACAAGCATCAGCAGGACGATTGCGAGCATCGCCAACCACGGAAGAACAGGGGCGGTCAGGATCATCACCAGGGCCACCAGCAGGGTGGCGGCCAGCTCCAACGGGTGCCGGAACGGAAGGAGCCGGCTCGCGCGCAGCAGCCGTTCCCCGTCGTCTCCCCCGCACAGTTCCTCGACGCGCTGGTCAGTGAGGCCGACGTCGACCACGCGGACGGGGGCCACCACGGGGTTCCAGGAGGGCCCCTTGATCTCGAGCGCGTCCAGGAACACCCGGTAAGGCCTGGCAGTGCTGCGGGATGGTGCGGCGTTCTTTTTCACGGGTGCCAGTCTTCCTTACTTCCTGAGTGCTTCTGCGGCGGCGGCTTCAAACGCTGTGATGGCCAGCTCGGCGGCGGCGACATCGGCTGCGCTCAACGCGGTCTGCTCTTTCACGAGGGCCCGGATGGCCGTGGTGGCCTCGTCTGTGGCGTCGGAGGCGGCAATCCGGGAATGCTTCGGCCGCGGTTCCCGATCGTGCTGGGATGCGGCCTTGACGACGGCCTCCCGGGCCCGGTCGTCCAGGGAGAAGTCGCCGCGGGCGTGCAGGGCCTGCAAGACCTTGTCGATGCGGTCGATGTCTTCTGTGACGGTGTTCTCCCAGGGAGCCAGCAGGGCGCCGGAGGCGTGAAGCGATCCGAACAGCTGGTTGATGCGCTTCGCGGCCTTCCGGAGCTTCGCTTCAGCGAGGACCCCGACGAGCAGGGCTGCGGCTCCTGCTCCCGCGGCGGCAGGTGACCAGAAGCGGCCCCAGCCGACGACGGAGATCAGCAGAGCGGCCAGTCCCAGCGGGATCAGGCGGTTCAAGAGTCCGTACACGGAGAGGAGGATGCTGCGTCCCAGGGTGGTCAGTTCGTCGACGGAAGCCTGATCGAGCCCGGTGTCGAGCCGCCGCACAGTTTCGACGGTGTTCATCACGCCTCCGGTGCTGATACGGACGACGTCGATGTAGGGGCGGTAGGGGTGCGCAACGGAGGCAGTCATGTGCCTCATGTGTGTGGCGGCCGGGGTTGCCCTCCCCGGCCGCCGGATGCCTTAGACGAGGACAGGGTCCTGGTCGGGGGTGATGACGGCGAGCTGCCCGGTCGGTGCCGTCTCGTGGCCGGCCTCGATAGTGATGTTGGCACCGGGAACCGGCGGGGTCCACAGATCCGCGGTCAGCCCGTAATGGTCCGAGGCGGGGAACCCGTACCTGGTCGTGTCCGTGAAGCAGCGCCTGACCGCGACCGGGCTGCCGGTGCGCCCGTAAGCCCAGCCGTAGGTGTAGACGAAGTCGATGCGCCGGTCCGGGAGCATCTCGGGAAAGTCGATGCCCACCCCGCGGGCGGTCACCTGGGCCCAGTGGTTGCCGGCGGCCACGGTGACAGCGTCATCCGGGTCACCCGCGACTGTGAACGTGTCGGTCCAATAGGTGTAGCCGCCGTTGGTCCCGGCGCCGCGGCCGGTGAGGAAACGGTGGGTGTCGCTGTCCGGTTCGGTGTTGAAGTCACCGGCCAGGATGGCTACCGGATGCCGGTCACGGTACCGCTCCACCAGGTCCCGGACGCGGCCGTCGATGGCGGTCATCTGGGCCAGGCGCACACCTTCCCTGTCCCCGCCCCAGCACAGGTGCGCGGAGACGATGATGAGGCTCTGCCCGGTCCGGGCCTGCAGCACGGCGTACTCGGCCACCTGCAGGGGCGCCTGCGGGGTGCCGAATTCGATCCTGCCGGCCTCCAGCACCGGCAGGGACGAGAGCACGGCGTTGCCTGTCAGGATGCCGTGCTTGGACCGGGCCTGGGCGGTCGCGGCCACGACGGCCAGCCCGGTTTCGGCGGTGACGGCTGCCAGCTGCGCGGAGCCGTCATGCTCGAAGCTCACCTCCTGCAGGCAGAGGATTTCCGAGGCCAGGACACTGAGTTCGTCGCAGGCCATTCCGGTGCGGCGTTCGATCTCTGCCGGGTCGTGGTTGAGGTTCAGGGTGGTCAGCCGCAGCAGGTGCTCGGCGGGGATACGGGAGAGCAGGTCGGTCACTGGCCGGCTCCGTCACGGTAGGTCGCCTCGGTGAACGCCCAGGGCTTCGGTTCCCTGATCCAGCGCTGCTCGAACCGGCGCTGCTCGGTGGCGGCGTACTCATCGCGGAAGGTCTTGCCCGCAGCCCAGAGGTCCTGGGTCTTGGCGTGCGCTGCCGCTTCGGTGACGGGAATGCCGGCCCGGGTGATTTCGCCGAGCCGCTCCGGGGTGACGCCGGCTTCGATGAAGTCGGCGTGGATGGCCAGGAGGCTCTGGTCCCGGTCGATGTACCGGTTGGCTTCGGCGTGGATGGATGTCGTCCACGTCCGGAGCTGGTCCGGTTCGTCGATTCCGGCCTTGGCCAGCCGGCCGATGGCGCGGGCGTCATCGAGGGTGATCTTCTTCTTCGTGGCGCCTTTGAAGAGTGCCATCTGCTCGCCGCTGGCGTGCCGGCGGGCGCGGGTGAGGGTGGTGACGTCGGTGGTTTCCAGGGCGCGGCTGGCGTCTTTCAGGTCGCTGCCCTTGGTGTAGCCGGCGGTGTGGAGCTGTCGGTAGTAGGCCAGATCGCCCCGGACACCGGAAGCTACCAGGCCCTTGATGACCGCGGGCTTTAGGCCGGAAGCGTCCAGGTCCTTGCCGGAGAACGTCTCGCAGGCTTTGGTGCCGTACTTCTTCAGGTGGTCGGGCGTAATGCCCTTGTCGGCCAGCTGCACGATGTTCCAGGCGTTGCTCTTCGTGGTCGGCAGTGCCTGGTAGAGCCCGTGCAGCAGTTCCGGGGAGTGGTGGTCTGCCTCGATCAGGCCGCGGAACTTGATCCCGACGGCCATGGCGTCCCGTGCCCTGGTGTACTTCTCAGTGCCCAGGAGCGCCATGGTGGCCAGGTACTCATCCTTCGGCGTCGGAAGATCCGTGCTCGTCAGGGCATCGAGGTCCTCGACGGGGGCGGTCAGGTAGGCCTCCTTCTCCCACGCCGACCACTGGCTCTCGTGCCGCTTGAAGCGGCCGATGATCTCCAGCCGGTCCGGGGTGATCCCGTTCTCCGTGATGGAGTTGATGCCGTAGAGGTTCTTCACCTTCCCACCACTGACCTGCCGGATGTCGGTGTAGCCGAGCTCGGCGAGCTGGTCGCAGCGCTGCGGGGTGAGGTCGTTAGACGGGCGGGATCCGGCGTACTCCGATTCGCGGTTGTAGTAGGCGTCCAGCTTCTGCAGGAGCAGCTGACGGCCGGTCTCGGTCGTGGTCATCGCGTACTGGCGCTCCACGGCCGGCACCACGCCGGGCCCGCTGTAGGCTGCGGCATGCGCGAACACGTCCTCCGGGTAGAGGGTCCCTTCGCCGTGGATGGCGTCGGAGGGTGCCGGGGCGGGCAGTGACAGCACGGCGTCGGAGTGGCCGTAAGCCTTGAACTCCCCTCCGGCGGGGACACCGGCGTCGACACGGGGGCGGCTGATCGTGGTCATGGGGCTGGTCCTTACTTCTTTGCTGCGCGGGCTGCGGCGTTGGCTTTGCGCTGGGCTGCTTCGGCTTCGCGGAACTGGCGCCCGCGGTCGGTTTCGATGTCGACGGAGCTGTAGTAGGAGACGTTGGAGTAGTCCCGGCCCATGTTTACGTCCTGCCGGTTGTAGGCATTTGTGATCGCTTCGACGCGCTTGCCGAGTTCTTTGAATTCGGGCAGCGTGTCGATGTCGCCGTGCCGGTCCAGATCGGTGGAGCCCATGGTCCGGTCGGCGTCGGTGACGTTCTGGACGACGACGCGGATGGCCTGGCCGCCGGAGAACTTGTCGGTCTTCACCGAGAAGGCCACCGAGGCCGGGAGGTAGTTGGCTTTCTGGGCCTCGGCGAGGTCCTTGCGGATGTCCTTGGCAATCTGGGCGCCGTCCCGGAAGCCGTCGTACTTGGAACCGATCTCCATGGTGCTGTCCAGGTAGCCGGGGAGGTGTTCGGCGACGGGAGGGGTGTAGCCCTCGGCGAGCTTCCCGCCGGGGTGCAGGGCGGTGTCGGCCGCCGCGGCCTCGGCGATGACGGCCTCCCAGTCGCCGCCGTCGGCGTAGGCCTGGCATGCCTTGGAGTAGTAGTTCGCGGACTCCTCGTAATGCAGGTTGCGGAGGTGGTCGCTAAAGTTCTCGGCGTGGTAGTCGGCCAGGCCGCCGGATTCGAAGCTGCCTTTCACTGCCCACTCGAGGTTGTACTGCAGATCAGGGTCCTGGAAATGCGCCATGCGCAGCGACTCGGGAACTGTCAGGTTCGAGGTGGGGGCGGTGTGCCGGCCCAGGGAGACGGTCGGGTCCTGGTGGGCGTAGGCGGTGAATTCACCGCCGCCGGGAACGCCGGCGGACTTGCGGGGGCGGAGGGATACGTCGGTCATGCCTGGGTTGTGTGCGGCCGGGTGTCAGAAACGCCAGAGGCCCCGGACCTGCGGGGTCCAGGGCCTCTGAGGAGGAGCGTCCTAGTAGTCGATGGCTTTTCGGTCCATGGACTTCAGGGCGGCCAGCCGTGCCTCGATTTCGGTCTGCTCTCCGAGGTCTTCGAGAGAGGCGAACTGGGCGTCCAGGGACGAGGCGGCGAGTTCCTGCTGCCCGCGGACCGTGGCTTCCTGGCGGCGGATGTTCTCCTCGTACCGGCCGATCGCAGAGGTGGGGTCCCCGGCGTCCAGTGCTTTGAGCGCATCATGGACCTGGGACTGCGCGGCGGCCGTCCGGGACCGGGCCACCAGCTCATTGCGTTTGGCGGTCAGCTCATGCAGCTTGCCCTTCATCTGGTCGAGCCCGCCCTTGAGCTTGTCGACGACCTCGTTCTGCGCCGCCAGGCCGGGCTCCTGACCCTTGGCGGTGGATTCGGCGGTCATCTGCCGCTGCAGAGCGAGCCTGGCGAGGGCATCAAACTTGTCGGCGTCCACGCTGTTCCCGGCGGAGCGGAACTCATCTGCCTTGCGGGAGGCAGCGATGGCCTTGTTGCCCCAGGAGCTGGCGTCGTTGACGGCCCGCCGGTAGTCCTCCTCGGCCATGCGAACGTTGCCGATGGTCTGCGCGACGGCGGCCTCGGCTTCACGGATGTTGGCCGAGTAGTCCCGGACCATCTGGTCCAGCATCTTCTGCGGGTCTTCCGCCTGATCCAGGAGGGCGTTGATGTTGGCCTTGGCGAGCTGGGCCACGCGGGCGAAAATACTCTGCTTCACGGGGGTCTTTCTGTCGGTGATGATTTCCGCATCCTATGTGTGCGGCACCGGAGGCAGCCAGCACCGGAAGCCTCAGAGCGGGCCGTAGGACGAGTTGCCGTAAGGGGCACGCCACGTTGCAAGGTCCCGCTCCACGGCGTTCCGCAGGCCGGCGTCCGTATTGACCCGTCGGCGGAATGATTCACGGGCACGACCCTGCACTGTAGACGGGACCACGATCCAGGCGACCAGGAGGGCAATAATGAGCAGGTAGGAGCCGACTACTGCGGCAAGGGTGCCGTTGGCCGCGGCTGTAGGGAGCGCTGTGGCCATGGCGGCCCCCACAAAGACAGCCAGGCCGGCGACCATGACGATGCCGCCCCGTGCACTGCCAGGTCCGCGGCTGATGAGAACGCGGTTTGTGCCGGGCAGGGTGCGGCGGACGCGCCGCCACATCACCAAGCCGACCCAGGTCAGGGCTGCGCCCACCAGGAGCATGACTACCGCCCAGGCGGCACTTCCCGTCAACGCCGCAATGAAGAAACCCGTGAGGGCAGCGACGGGACCTGCGCCGATTGCGCTGCTCCACGCTGCGGCGAGGGTGCCCTGCGTGTCAGCCAGCTCCCGGAGCCGTGACGGCGCGTTGGGCGGGCTGACCTTCGCCAGTTCCGGTGAAAGCCAGTAACTGAGGGGATGGGTGGGTTGCACCTGGTGAGGCATGGGGCTGTCGTGTTCCTTGAGCTTGCGGGCGTTGTCTTGTTCTTGCTCGTCCGCTGCAGCCTACCTGCAACGTGTTGAACCCGAAGGGGCAACCGGAGGGCCCGGCGGGGAGTCGTGGGTGCCGGGCCGCACACATGAGGTGTACCCGCTACCGAAGGAGCACCAATGGCCCAGAGCCGCACCTACACCGTTGTCGAAGCCGACCACTACGACCAGCAGGAAGGACTGACCATCGGCGCACTGGTCGAGGCTGAACCGGCCACCAATTCCGCGCACCTGCTCGTCACCCAGATCGTCGGCTCCACGTTCCCGCTGGACGAACCGATCGCGGTCAACAAGTCCCAGCTGGCGCTTGCATGAC
Organism: Pseudarthrobacter sp. BIM B-2242; assembly: GCF_014764445.1. Classification (NCBI taxonomy): domain Bacteria; kingdom Bacillati; phylum Actinomycetota; class Actinomycetes; order Micrococcales; family Micrococcaceae; genus Pseudarthrobacter; species Pseudarthrobacter sp. BIM B-2242. Next base: position 213,215 of record NZ_CP061722.1, on the reverse strand, counting down.
CACCCTGGCCCGGGCCGTCATCGACATGCTGCTGACCCCGTCCATGCAGGCCAGCGCCACCGCCGCGCTGGACGCCCGGGGCCTTGGGTCCTGTGACCCCGCGGCATTCACCGGGTTCGTCACCTGGCCGACCAAGGCCGGGACCGCCACGGTCCTCCACTCCCCCGCTGCCATGCTGCTGATCGCCGAGGACCGGCGCGCCAGCGCCCGCCTGGTCGGGGCAGCACCCTACGATCCCGCAGCCATCGAGGCCCGGGACGCCACTATTTTTACGAGAGAAGCCGCATGAAGCCCGGACAACGACCCAACCTGGTGACCGTCCTGATCGATGACCTGGTGACGCCGCCCGTTGCGCAGCGGGTCTCCGACGCCTGCCTGGAGATGGAGGCCAACGGCCGTCTGTCCGGTTTCGACTTGGATGACCTGAACTGTGTCCACTCGGTGCCGCGGTGGTTCGGTTCCACCTCCGGCCCGTTCAAGGGTGTCGGCGGGGCGGCAATGACCTGGTTCCAGCTCACCGTCGTCTACTCGGAGAAGGTCATGGTGCTGTTCGCCAATGACCGGCTGTACGGGGTCGCCCCGTTCGACGCCGAGGCGCTGATGAGGGTGGACCCGGACGACTTCACCCGCACGCCGCTGCCGGCCCCGGGGCGTGGAGCAGCCACGCGATAGCTGGAGCCAGCTTATGCGCTTGACGGTTCCTGGCCATCCCCATCGAGGGCCGTGGCGGACCTCTCGATGTCATCGAGACGCCTGATTGATGCGATTAATCGGGTGTTGTTGGCGATATATCGAGCGAGTGCCCGTTGTTCATCGGTGTTTATGATGGCATCAGGCCCTTTGGCCTTGTCCATGACTTCGTCCAGGGAAAGTGCAAGCGTTTCCCTGAGAAATGACAGGCCCGTGTCGATATATCCGATACGGAATTCGTCCTTTCCGTCCAAGACGACCTCGGCAAGAAGTTCGCGTATCGGTCGGTCCTGCCGCTCCTTTGAGATGATTGTGCTGGCAAGGTCTATCTCATGCTTGGTCTGCTCGTAATCCGCCCGTTTCTTGCGGAGGTCTTCGGCGGTCGCCAAGTCCATCTCCAGCTTGCGGGTTTCAGCTTCAGTCCTCTTAGTCTCGGCCAGCAGCTTTTCCGTCTCCGCTTCGGTTTTTCGTCGCGTGCTGCGCAGGGTGTACATGGCAGTGATGGCAGCAGCTACCGCTCCTGCAGTACCTAGGACTTCAAAGACGATCTCCCACGGATTCCGATAGGAGATTGATATGACTCGGATAAAGCGCCGGTAGCGCGCAAAGTCCTCAGGAGTCTGAGGCGCGTCGTCAAGGGGATTGTCGTAGTGAGCGTTGGCGACCTGGACCAAAAGGCATGCCAGGCTGACCTCGTCTACGGCAGCAAGCAGGTACAACTCTGCCTCTTCGGCCGAAAGACCGCCGTCCGTCTGCATTCTGTACCGAAGTTGAACCGGCTTGACCTGGCTCATGACCTGCTCTGACATGGCTTCCTCTCGCCGCTTTGGGTCAAGAGTAGAGCCGAGGACATTTACGGGCGCGGATTTGGCAGCACATTACCGGCTATCGACACAGGAGACGTACCAGTGGTTGTGGGTTACACTTCTACTGGTGCGTGTTTTTGTTCAGTGGGTGGACAAGAAGCCGGACCTGACGAGAGGCCAGTCGCGTCAGGTCCGGCTTTTTCTTTGCCCGCAGTGGCTGGGGCGCCGTACGGCAATGGTCATGCGTAGACACCGCGGTGGCGGCCGATCACGCGGCGGCGAGGCCCTGCCGGTCGGACATCCGGTGCCGCCACTGGGAGGCCAGGATAGCGGCGCCGAGCCAGATACAGGCGAACATCACCGATGTCTCGCTGCCGGTGGCCAGGGCCATTCCCACGTTGATCAGCGTCCCGATGAGCGATGAGCGCCGCAGTCCGGTGACCAGAGGCGCAAGCAGGTCCTCCTGAGCGGAGCTCAATCCAGGGCCGCCCTGCGCTCCAGGTCAGCCTGGTGCTCCGGGCTGAACGGACCCATCTCACGGAGGTAGCGGCGGGCGACGTCACCTTCGGATTCATGCTCCACGGCACCGACGGCGATGGGTGCCACGATGTGGGCTGCCTCGTCGCCGTTGAGCCGGAACTTCAGGTACGTGCCGTCCGGGCCGGTGACTGCGATGTCCACGGCGCCGCGGTTAGCCAGCCGGGGCGCCCCGAGGGCGGAGTCTTCGGAGAGGCCCCGGACCGTGATCGTGTAGTTGTCCTCCGACTCGGCTGTGGCCTCGGAGAGGATTCGTCGGGTCACGGCAGCAGGCCATCCAGGTTGTCGGGGACCTTGAACGAGGCGAGGATCTGCTCGTGCTCATCCTCCACGGTCTCCGCCGGGTTCTCCTCCAGGGCGGCGATGATATGCGGGATCGCGTGGTAGATCGGGCCGATCATGTTCCGCTTCATGGCCTCCAGCTTGGCCGGGGGCAGCTTGGCCATCAGACCGGGCAGAGAGTTGGCTTCCAGCCAGGAGTTGAACGCCTGGTCGACAATGGTCGTGAGGTCCAGGTCTTCGCGTTTCTTCATGGACGGTATGTGTGCGGCGGCGGGCGCAGTTCTACCCGGGGAGCCGGAATTCCTCGGCCTTCAGCGTCCAGCCGGTGCCGGTGGCGCTGACCGTGACGGTGTAGGTGCCGGCCGGGACGGTGACACCGCCGGTCCCGGAGCCGCCTTTCGACAGCGACATGGCTGTGACGGCTGGGCCGGTCTCGGGCTGCAGGAAGACGATGGCGGGTCCGGTGAAGGAGTAGGTGAGCCGCAGCTCGCCCGTGGTGGTCGTGACCGGGACCGGTTCGGCGGTCTTGATCTCGCCGACGGTGACCCATTCGGGGACGGGTGCCGGCGGGGGTGGGTTCAGCCGATCCCGTACCAGGGAGTAGGCGCTGGTGGCTGCGGCGGTCACCGGCGGCAGGGCCACACCGGTGGCGAGCCCGATGATCGCGGCCAGGAGGACGGAGGACAGCAGCCGGAGGGTGCTGCGCAGCCGCAGGCTCCCGGTCAGCGGTGCCCTGGCGCCGTCGGACGCCCGCGGGCCCGTCAGCCGGAACAGGTCGGCGATCCACCAGATCCCGGCGCCGCCCAGGGTGAGCAGCTTCAACGCCCCCGTGAACGGTTTGCGGAGATAGAACCGGTCAGCGCCGGTGAAGCCCAGGAACAGGGCCAGCAGCCAGGCGGTGCGCAGGGACCGCAGGGGCGGCAGCTCGCGTTCGAACGTGATGCCGTACTGCTCCGCGACGGTGACGTCCCGGTTCTCGAAGAGCCAGAACGGGATGTCCCGCTGGTTCCGGTTCACCGTGGGGATGAAGAAGAGGTCCGGGGCAGGCTCGGGCGCGCCGAGGACGTCCGTCACGGTCTTGCCGGTGCGGGTAATGCTGTCGGCCGTCACAGGAGGCCGTGGGTGCTGAAGGGCTGGGCAGGGTAGTCCATGGAGCGCATGTGTGCGGAGCCCGCTCCCCCTCTCACCACCGGCGGTGCCGCGGTGCGGGTCAGCGCAGGCTGAGGAGCCAGTCCCGCAGCTTCAGGGTGGAGAGGCAGTCGTACTCGTTGTAGGCACGGATGTCCTCGAACACTGCCGCGGCCTCCTCATCGTCCCCGGCGGCCACGGCCGTCCGGTACCGGCTGTACTGGGTGATCGAATCGACCGCCGTCGCGGTTCCGGTCCGGGACGCCGGCATGTAGAGGGGCTCCAGCTTCTTGATGCTCAGGGAACGGGCCGAGAGCCGCAGCGAGGTTTTTACCGTCACGTACAGGTCGAACAGGACCCCGGCCTCCACAAGCTCCTCGACCTCGGCGATCATGACCTGGTGCCGGGCGGCCAGCTTCCGCAGGGCGGTGACCTCGTAGTTGGCGTAGTGGTAGACGTGCAGGTCCGGGTGGGTCCGCCGGCGGTCGTTCACATGGGTGACGAAGTCGATCAGCGCCTGGCGTTCCTGGTCCCGGTCGTGCGCGGTGTAGCCGGTGAAGACGATCCCTTTCCCACCGGGTGCGTGCTCGATGAGTCCGAAGAGGTATTCCAGGCCCCAGTCCTTACCGGCCGGGTCGCGGTAAAGCGGGTCGCCCTCGAAGTCGAAGAAGATGTCCCCCGGCGACGGGGCCGGGATCGAGCCCAGGGTGTGCCCGTCCATGATCCTGTACGAGGTGCCGGCCACCTCCCCGTCGATGGGCGCCAGACCGGTCTGCATCCGGGCCTGCTCGTGCAGGTCGCGCAGGAAGTTGTCGGCCTTGGCCAGGGTGGACTCGGCGAAGCCGTGCATGGTGGTGATCCCGGAGGCGATCAGCCGGGCCCTGCGGGCGGGGTTCATCCGGCGGACCAGCATCAGGTCATCATTGTCCTCGATGCCTTCCTTGCAGGCGTCGCACTTCAGGCACACGGACCAGCGCCGGTCACCCCAGGCGGCGGGCTCGTCCTCGTCCAGGTGTTCGTCGGCGATGGCTTCCAGCCGGGAGCGTGCGCCCCGGTAGCGCGGCAGGATCTCCGCCAGCTCGTGGGTGCTGACCTCGCCGGTGCCCAGGATGAGCCGGGCGACGGGGTGGACAGGCACGCCGGCGGCAGCGAGCTGGTCGGCGTAGGCGGCCAGCTGGAGTAGGGCGGACTCTTTCGGGGTGCGGGAGAGCTTGGTGTCGTTCACGCTCCAGGTTCCGTCGGGCTCACGCAGCAGGAAGTCGGCGCGGCCGTGGAAGGTCCCGTCGAAGAAGGAGCCCTGGTAGATGACGCCGTGGCCGCCGGCCAGGGCCGAGATGGTTTCGTCGTGCCGGGCGGTCAGGGTTCCTCGGGTGGTCCTGCCGGTGACCGGGACCTCGTACACACCGCGGTGCCGGAGGGATTCGAGGACTTCCTGTTCGTGCTGGTGGCCGAGGGCGGTGACCAGGGTGGTCATCTCGTCGGTGGTCGCGGTGGGCGGGTCGATCCTGCCGGCGAGGGCGTCCAGGGCGCGCATTGCCCCGTACTCGCAGTCGGAGGCGGCGACGATGTCCCCGGCGGAGATGACCAGATCGGCGGAGGAGCCGTCGGCGGTGGGAAGGAAGAACAATGCGGCCCCTTGTGCTCGGATGCGTTCCCCTGCACATGCGTAGGCAGACCGGCCCGTTGACCGGGAATCTGCGCATGTTGGCTGGCGGATCCACCCACCCGCCGAAGGACACGACATGCCCAGACAACCATTCCGTACCGACATCGCTGCAGCGGTCCGGCGGGCGGGAACCTCCGCCTGGGGCTGCGGGCGGGAGCTGCGGAGGCTGGAAGGCCACCTCGGCCACGGGGAGCGGGTCCGCCGGATCGCCGGCGCCCGGTACCTGGGCAAGATCGGCGTCATTGTGCTGACGGACCGCCGCGTGCTGTTTATCGTCGAGGGTGTCTTCAGGCGGATCTGCGATGAGTTCCCCTACGCCCGGCTGACGCTGGTGGGCTGGAGGTCATTCTTCGGCAGCGGAACCATCACGCTGCATGTTGGTGCCCACCATGCTGTGGTTTCGGGGATCGATGCGGCCATCGGGAAGTCCATCGTCACGGCCCTGCGTCACGAACTGGCGCGGGTGGATGCCAGGACGCAGCTGGCGTTGGCACGGCAGGACCGGCTCTATACGATGGTCGAGCACATATACGGCCTGCATGTCCCGGAAGACGACGCCGGGTCCATCCTCGAGGAGGACGGACCCGACGGGGTTGCGGTGGAGCGGGTGCCGGTCACCGGATAAGGCCGGTCAGCCCCGAGGGGGCTACTTGCAGCCAGCGAGGATGCCGGCGATGGCGTCGTGCTCGGCCTGGGTGACCCAGAGCTGGTACTTGGCCTTCACGGAGACCTGCTTGGAGACGTACTCGCAGCGGAACGCCTTGTTCGGCGGCAGCCACGTGGCGGCGTCCTTGTCGCCCTTGGCGCCGTTGGTGGGGCCGTCGGCGGCCATCAGGTTCAGCGGGTCGTTGGCGAGCTGCTTGCGCTGCTCCGGGCTGAGCTGCTGGGCGCCTTTCTGCCAGGCATCGCTCAGGGCGATGATGTGGTCGATCTGGACCGCGGAGCTGGTGTCCTGGCCGCGGACGAACTTGATGGTGGTGCCGGTGTACTTGTCGGCCAGCGTGCCGGTGGCGACGACGCAGTTGTTGGTGCCGGGCTTGAAGGTCTCACCCTCCAGGTCGCGGGCGAGGATGTCATTGCGGGTGTCGCAGCCGTTGCGGTCAACGTCAGCCCAGGCCTGGCCGAATTCGTCACGGCTGTAGCCGGTCTTCGGGGCGCGGCCCTTCACCGGGAGGCTGTCCAGCATGATGGTGGCGTCGTCGGCCGCTCCGGGGTCCGCCGGCGCGGCGGGTGCGGGGGCTACAGGGGCCGCGGAGGCGGCGGCTGACTGGACGACGTCGATCGCCTTGGCACCGGCCTGGGCGGCTACGTCGCAGCCGGTCAGGGAGCCTGCCAGCAGCAGGGCAGTAACGGCGGGCAGGGTCTTGGCGGCAAAGCTGGTGATCTTCATGGTCCTCATGTGTACGGCGGGATTATTCACGCTACCCGGGACTGCTGGCAGGCACGGGGAAGACACTGCCGGGTCCATCCCGAAGGACGGACCCGGCGGTGCCCGGAACGTTCGGTCAGCGGATAAGGCGGCGCTCTGCGTCCCGGAACACTTCCCGCAGCTCGGAGGCGAACGTCTCGCCGTCCTTGTGGCCTGTCCGGCCTGCCATGTGGTTCAGGAAGCCGTCCACCATGGAAGGGTGCAGCAGTTCGCCGTCCCGGGTTTCCAGCGTCGGCCGGTCCCCGGAGACGTTGACGACGAACTCCTCGCCCTCGGTCCGGAGTACCGCTGTGCGGACGCCCGGCTCCAGTGCCCCGAGCGATGAGCCAGCCTCCTTGAAGGATGAGGCCGCGGCCGCGGCCGCCAGCGCAGCCTCCGTCCGGTGCGTATCGAAACTCCGGCGAAGGTTCTCAGACGTCTGGGGCTGGAACACCATGTTCCGGCCAGGGTTCAGGGTGGCTCGCTGCATCCACTCGTCGGTGTAGCGGTCACCGGTGTTGGTGCCGGTTGCGAGGTTGAAGGAGAGCGGGCCGACCCGCAGGGTGTGGTTGACGCCGGAAGCCTCGACGGTGAACACCGTGAAGTCGTTGTCGGCACTGATCATGGTGACGTTTCCGGGGAGGTCTGCGTCGGCGACGATCTTCTGTGCGGCCAGCGCGAGGCCAGCGTTCGCAGCCTCTGTCTCGACGCCGTCGGCGACCCGGACCTTGTCGTTGCCGAGCCGCTGGCCCGGTTCGAGCAGATGCTTGACGCCCTGCATGTTCAGCTGGTCGAGGACGGCTTCCTGCTCCTCGCGGGGCAGAGTCTCGAAGCCCTGGGCGCGGCGGTCCAACTCCACCAGCACGTCGGGCATCGGCGGCGTTGGGCGGTCGCGGTTGATGCCCTTATCCATGTGGCGCTGCCAGCTGCCGATCTCAGTGTTGGAGCGGGACCTCACCAGGGAGCCGGCGACGCCGACGGCGAGGGAATCGAGCGGGGACGGTGCGGTCAGCGTGACGCCGTCCGGCTCGCCGTGCCTTTCGGCAGCGAACTGTCCTCCGGAGGGGACTCCTGGCTGGACGCGGTTTCGGTTCTCTGAATTCTTGGTCATGGTTCTGATGTGTGCGGCGACCGGCAGTTCCGTGCCTGCTGGCCCGACCAAGAGGGGAATTCTGTTAGCGGTGGCCCTCGGCCCGGAGCACTGACTTGGAGACGGCGGAGGCTGTGGCGTCCAGTCCGGCGTCCTTGGCACGCTTGATGAAGTCGGCAGCCAGGATGGTGCCGGCCTCCGGGTCACGGAATTTCACCTCAGCCAGGACCGGTGCGTTCTTGCGCTCCACCGTGCCGACGACCGAGCCGTAGGCGACGTTGTCGCGGATCGAGACCACGCGGCAGGCATCGGATTCGAACATGGAGGCCAATGACTCGTTGAACGCGGCGAGGGTGTCGACGTCGGACTGCTGGACACCATCCTTCCCGGCCTCGATGCGGGCAGTGACGTGGACCTGGAATCGCTTCATGCCAGCTCATGTGTGCGGACTTGGCCGGACCGGTCACCGCCGCACACAACCCAGTGACACCCGCTTGAAAGGAAGACAATGGGCCACTGGGACCGACAGCACGGGGAGATCGTCCTCCCGTCCGCAGAATTCGCCGCCGTCCGCCAGGCCGTGCAGAAAGCCACGCACGAGCACCAGAGCAAGGTCTTCGACGAGACCCAGGCGTTCTGGAAGGGACTGACCCGCAAGGAGCAGACCGACCCGGCCGCCTACACGGCAGCGCTCCAGAAGTACGTGGACGCCAAACACAAGCAGCTCTACCCGCCACAGAGCTACTCGTCCTGGAGCCGGCCAGCCCCGGCTCCCTTCACGGAGGAGTTCGTCGACGACGTCCAATGGCGGCTCGGCCTGCCTCCCGGAGGCAAACCGGCCCGGGTGTTGAAGTCGGACCTGCCGTTCCCGACCAACCGGACCACCAGCTTCCCGGCCGGTGAAGGGTCGGTCAGCTTCGACAAGGACACCAGCACGGTCCGCTGGAGCACGAGTGAGAACCGCGGCGCCACCGAGCGGGCCCACAATTCGGCCGCCGGCACTGCCTTCTTCGACCGGCTCAAGACGGTCAAATGGACCCGCAACACGGGCGGGATCATCATGGGCAACAACGAATACGCGGAGGAGGCAGGCCGGGGCGATGAGTGCAGCACCGCGTACGGTCCCATCGGCGCAGCCCAGGAACCGTCCAGCTGCCAGGAGTACACGGACTCGAAAGGCAACCGCGTTACCCGGGCGGATCTGATGAAGCTGCAGTCAGAGCTGTGGGACGCCCAGCGCAAGCTGCAGAACCGGATGGCTAAGGCCACCGCGGCCGCCGGCAGGGGGAAGACAACGGCGGCGTCCAACCGGGGCAGCTTCGCCTCCTACGGGCATTCGGAGCCGACCTTCAGGCTCTAGCAGCAGAGCGGGAGAGGCTGGGGGTGTGTCCGTACACATAATGGAGCATGAGCACCTCCTCCAGCCCCTCCCGTGTCCTTCGCGCACTGCGCGCCGCCAGCCCTGCCCTATGGCCCGCCCGGCTGCGCCTGGCGTCCCTGAAGGCCGCCTACAAAGCCGACAACTACACAGGCCATCCCGAAGAGATGCTGGACGCGATCGACGGTGTTGAGTACAAGATCCGTGACCGGGTCAACGGCAAGCGGCCAGTGAAGGCCGTACCTGCCCCCGTCGTGGAGCCCGCCCCGGCTGAGCCTGTCCGGACTGCCCAGGAGCAGCGCGAGTACGAGGAGCTGACGGCCCGCTGCCACGTGAAAGGCGGCCCCTTCGAACCCGGCCTGGAGGCCGCCGAACGCCGCCTGGCGTTCATGCAGAACCTCTACCGGCACGGTGGCTTCATGGGCCACCCGGAAGACCTGCTGGAAGACATCGAGACCGAGCAGCGCCACATCAAGCGCCTCACCGCGGAGGCCCTTGCCAAAGCTTTCTAGGCCAACAGAGAGGCCCCGGTCCGTTCAATCGGATCGGGGCCTCTTCCGTGTCAGGCTGAGCGCTTGGCCTCTTCCATGAGGAGCCGGTCGAAGCTGTCCAGGCCGTATTCCGGGGCGGTGACGGTAGCGACAATCTGCCGGTCCGCGTTGCGGTCACCGGAGGCCTTTAGTTCAAGGCACGGAACCCCATTGATGCTCAGCGGAAGGTTGCCGTTGTACTCGAGCAGGAGCCGGAACCTGTCTACGGTGATCCGGCTGGTGGGGTCGCCGGTGCTTTCGAGGATGAAGTCGTTTACGGCCTCCGTCTGGCTCGTGAGGAACCGTTTCTCCCGCCGCACGTCGTAGGCGACCAGGTAGATCGTGAGCGCCAGTGCGGAGAAGAAGCCCAGGGGCATAATCGCGTTGAACAGGGGTGGGATGAAGATCGAAAGGATCAGGAAGGCAATGAGAGCCATGATGAGGGCGCCGAGAAAGAGCTTGCCGCAGTCCTTGAGGGGCCGCCCGGTCCACTGCTTCTGAGTGATGGTGGCGATGATCTTCGCACTGGTTGACGGAGCCATGTCAGCTACCCTTCACTTCGAGCAGCGCCTCGGCCAGCACGACGGCTTCCCTGGCTGTTTTCAGATCGTCCTGCAGTCCGCCGTCCGGAGTGGCCACGGCGATACCTTCGGCAGTGCCTGCGAGGCCGAGCATGGCCTCGCTGAGGCGCGCCCGCTCCCCGGCCAGCTCGCGGGAGGACGTGAGCTTCTGCTTGCTCAGCTCCAAGTTGTGCAGGGAGCCGCTGACCTGGTCGATCTTGGCCTGGACGGCGGCCAGCCGGGCGTTGATCCGCTCCGACCGCCCCCGGAAGACGGTCTTCATATTGACCGAGACGCCGTGGAGGTCCGTGAGGCCGGCGCTGGCGCCACCGCCGGCGATGAGTGCCTCCAGACGTGCGTTGCGCTTCGTCCACTCGTCGAACCCGAAATCGTTCTGGTCCGCCGCGGTGCGAACTGCCCATAGGATGTGATTGAGCTTCGTCTGCCTGGTCTTCAGGCTGGCTGCAGCCGTATCGAGGCGCTGCAGAAATTCCCCGTAATTGTCCACGTGTCAGCTGCCCGAGTATGAGGGCGAGGCTTCTTCCTTCATCTCGCGCGAGAGACCCATACCCATGAGGACGAGGAGCGGGACCGCCAGGAGGACGGTGAAGAAGAGGATCGCTCCGCCGGCGAACGGGATGGCCATGATTGCTGCGAGCAGGGCAAAGCCGGCGAAGCTGATGGCGGTAATCGGGGCGCCGCGGGTCTTTCCGCGCTGCATTGCCAGGAGCACGATCCCGGCGGCGATGTTGCCCAGGGCGGCGATCAGCAGGAGGAGGCCGGCGATTACGTTGGCCCCAAAACCGACACCGGACGCGAGCAGCAGGATAAAGCCCAGCACGATACCGACGATGCCGGCGGCGACCCGGAAGCCCGAAGCTTTGGGCTTCGGTGCCACTGGTTGGGACCACTGCTGGGCGTACTGCTGCGGCGGGTAGGGAGCGTACTGGGGCTGCCCGTACTGCTGCTGGCTATGGGGTTGCTGCGGGTAGGGCTGCTGACCGTACGCCGGCGGCGGTGCCTGGGTGTACTGCGGCGGCTGCTGGCTGCCCTGGAAGTTGCCGGGCGCCGTGAACGGCTGGCCTTCAGGCTGTTGCGGAGCCGGCGGCACCGGCGGGTAGTTCTCGGTCATTGCATCCCCCAGGACGTAGTGATGGTTGAAGTCAGATTACATGTGCACGGCCCTGGCAAAGGACAGCTTTCAATCAAGGCTTTCCAAGCATCTGCCCACCTATAAGGGCTGCTTCAGTCAGCTCGTCTTGCTGGGCAGCGGACTCACGTGCACGATGATGACCTGGGTCTCCTTCGAACCGTCATAGCGGAGGTCGTACGTGACCTGCAGACCGGTCAAGGTACCCGGTGCTATGGCGAAGTCGCTCCTCTGATCAGGCTTGGCCGAGATGGACTCGATCCAGCGCTCTGCCGGCTCGCTGGGAATGCCGTAGCGGCCCACGCCGTCCCGGATCAGCCCGGACAGCTCCTCCAGGGAGCCGGCGGTCAGGAAGTACGTGACCTCTGTGAAGTCCGCCCGCCTGTTCAAGCCGTTCAGGCGCAACCGGTCTGTTTGCGCCGTGATGTCCGTGTAGGGAGCCTCGATGACCAGGTCCATGACCCCATCGGTGATGTGGACACTCGGGGCCTCGGCAGCTCCGTCATCCAGGCCAACACCCGACTTCTTCAGGTTTCCCGCCGTCATATCCAGGCGGGCTCTCTTGTCGTCCTTGATCTGCTCTATCCCGGCCTCGTCCAGCGTCGAGTAGACCTTCGCGCCGTCCGGCGGCGCACTGGCGGTCGCCGTCGGTGTGGCCCCGCCGTAGGGCACAACGCATCCGGTCAGGAGCAACGGCACGGCAATGAGCAGGGCGGCAAGGCGCTTCATCGGTTCCCCCAATTGATGATGAGCAGTAGTCTCAGGCTATCCAACAGAAACTCCACATCTGATGCGGGTGGCCTTAGGCATCAACGACCTTCGAGAATCGGCGGTTGGCAGGGACAGTGAGAACTCGGTCCCGATCATTGCCGGAGACGAACGTGATGGTCAGGTTGCCGTTGTCGGCTGGCTCAATGGCGGAGACCTGGTAGGTGACACGTTGGGTCGTGTGGGACCACCAGCGGACGTCTGCAGCGTCTACGACATCCCCGAGAGCCAGTTTATCGGCGCGGACCGTGCCTTCAGCATCCTGGAGCACAGCGCGGTGGGCCAGCCAGTTATCGACCCGGTAGGCTACCTTCGCCTGTTTACCCTTCTCGTGCCTCTCGACGCCGGCAAGAGCGAAGACTCGCTCAAGGTTGGGCACCTGTGAGGCGTACTCGGCCCAGGAGTTAAGACGATCAGGAGCATACTTACCGAAGCTCAGGTGCAGGTCGTAGAAGATTCGATCGGCTGCGGTGCCTACGGTGGTCGCAGGGCACTGCACGGCAATGCCTCCACCAGGGACGAAGTAGGCGCGGTAGCCCAGATCGTCCATCCGCTCGGTGTCGATGTTGAACTCGTAGATGGACCCGGTGAAGTCGTAGAGCTCTACGTCCTCGACCACGATGCGCCGAACCTCCTCGGCGTTCTTCCAGTCGTCTTCATCCTCCGGCCGGATCAACACCCGGTCCTTGTGCCACTGAAGCTGCGTCAACGCACGTCCGCGCTCGAAAAGGTCGATCACCGACTCGCGTGGCAACGCGAACGGCGAAGCCAGGGCCGGAACCGGGAGGGTGTCGTCAAAGCTCACGAAGATGATGTCCATGGGGACCATGTGTGCGGACGAGGTGAAGGCCGTATCCATGTTTGCGCGGCTCAACCTGAGCCCTAGAAGGCGGATATTGCCGTGGTGCTGTCAGCAAGACGTTCGGCTACCGGATACTTGCGAACCAGACGTCGGGATCGGCTGCCATCAACTCGCCCAGGATGTCGTCCATGCACAGGGTTGCAATCGGGACTGCTCCTCTCTGCATAAAGAACTTGAATGACTCGCAGAGCGTGTTCGTGGCGGCGGAGGCAAGACTCAAAAGGCCCGCGGGGCCCACGTCCGTCATAGAGTAATTGACCCATACCCGACCGTGAGTAGCGGCGCTGGCCCCGCGCCACATCCTTTCCCACGAATCTGGATCTTCACCCATCATTACTGCGGCTTCCCGGACCAGCGCCTTGTACCCGAAACGAGGAACATGGCCGTACCTGGCGGTGAATTCACGCTTAACAACTGCGGGATCTGTCTCCCTTTCAATCTCGCCCTGGGCAGAGATTTCTTCGTTGAGGTCCACGAAGACAAGTTGCATGTGATTCTTGATCCGGTCAGCCGAGCTGTCGGGTTTGAGCAATAGGAGCGCTTGAGCTGCGCCTTCAAGCCCCGCTCGACACAGCATGAGAAGTGACCTTACATGTCGAATTTCACCCTCTTCAGACCGTGCAGGGAAACATGATTTTCCCTGCCTACGCAGATACTCCAGTTGGGGCTCCAACAGATCCTTCAGGGCCCCGAGATGGCCCACTGAGGCGCCCATGTACGCTCGCGCTGAGTCCGAAATTCTGTCGTACGCGTAACCCATCGCGTCCTCTTTGATTTCGTCTTCTTCGAGCTCACCCCCAACCTCGTCGAGGAAATCGAGCAAATCCACCATCGGCACAAGCATCTGGATTTTCTCCAGTACGTCGTACCCCGTCGCGAGCAGGCCAGGAGCCGGAGGCAAGGAGTCGGCCGTGGTTTCCATCAGTAAGTCCCGCCGTACTCTTCGAACAGCGCCGCGATGTCTTCCCCACCGGATGCAGCCGCGATCTTGTCCTCCAGAACGGTGTTTGCACGGCCCGTGAGCTCCAGGGACTTCAGGACGCCGGCCTTGTTCTTGATGACTGCGGCGACCCGGCGGAATTTACCGGGGTTCTGGCGGGCGAACCGAGATAGCGCGGCCCACTTGCCCGGGGTATCGCCCAGGCTGTGGTTGTGCGGGTCGACGATGTCCACGACGACCCTGCCGTCGACCTGGTAGAAGAACAGGAAGTCAGGGAACATGGACTTGTCCACTCCGCCTTCGACGTAGGAGACGGAGAGCCCACCGGCTCCGGCGGACGGGTTCCGGTACCAGCCGAGCAGGCCGGGCTGCGCCAGCTCCTTGGCAATGACGTCCCTTTCCCAGCCGGTGGCGGCCATCGGGAAGTCGCCCCGGGCGTCTGCGAACAGGTGCCGCTTGAACGTCTCCAGGTCTTCCAGCGTGGCCTTGCCCTTACCGTCGGTGACGACTTTCTGGGTACGGGTCTTCACGGCCTTGGGGAGGGTGAAGTCCTTTGCGATAGGCACCCCGTGAGGGTGCCAGACCTCGTCCAGGCTCACTCTCGAATCGACGGCCAGGCGCGACAGGGCAGGCTGGAAGTCGCGACGCCACGAGTCGATGAGCCGGCTCGCCGCCCCTTCCAGTTCCTTGATGACCTCCTCGTGGACTGACATGGCGGAGAGTCGCGCAACGGCTTCCTCATGGTCGCCGAGCAGCGCGTAGAGGGCGTTGTAGAGCCAGCTTCCGGAGGCATCCGGCATTCGGGCTTCTGCCTTCTTGTGAAGCTCCCGGATGTTGGTCGCTGAAGTGCGCACGGCCAGCGCGGTGGTGGTCATGGTCTGGCCGGTGTACTGGTCGTAGCCAACCCGGTCGTAGGTGACCTCTAGCAGGCCGGCGGCGTCCTCGTCGATGCCAGCCTGCAGTCGCAGGTAGGACGCCATGAGATTGGCTGACACCCAGTTCTCCACTTCCTGCGTCAGCGTCACCCCGGGGTTGTACGGGTTGCCAATCTTGAAGCCGTCCAGGCGCGTGCCGAGGGTGGCCAGGCGCGCAGTCTCGGAGGCAAAGGTCCTCTTGGGCTTGACCTCTTTCGGCAGGACGATCTCCCAGAGTTCGTCGGGGATGCCTGTAGTGCGGGCGAGCTCCACTGGGTTCACGGCAACCGGGACCTCGACGTCGGCGTCACCTACGAAGGCTGACACCACCTTGGCGACCTCGTCCTTGTCGTAGTGCGGCAGGTAGAGGGAGACCGAGTTGAGCTCATCCAGGCCCTCGGTATCGATCCGGCCGGCCACCGGGGTGCGGACCATGCGGCCGATGAGCTGCGCGATGGAGGTGTGCTCTTTGGCCGCGCGCAGCGACACCATAACTTCGGCGCGGGGGCAGTCCCAGCCGGTGGTCAGGGCAGCCTTGAACAGAACGACCCGGACGTGCTGGTTCTCCTCGATGTTTTGCGGCGCCATGTACGGGACCATGCGGCCATCGGGCAGGTCGATGTGCTTTTTCTCGCCGAAGGAGTGGACGATGACCGGGGCCTTGCCTGTCTCCTGCTTCAGCCCACTCCACTCTGCCGTCATGGAGGACACCAGGTTGCCCAGGGTCGCCTCGGAGACCTTGTCGGGAACCTGGACGACCAGCAGCGGCTTGACGGTGTGGATGCCGCCGGAGACTGCGCCTTCCTCCTCCCACAGCTTGGTGTAGGAAATGAGGTCGCGGACGGCTGCCCGCACGAGCGTGTCGTCAGTGGGCTGGTTGTCACTCGGGTGGTTCACGTTGATCAGGTCCTTGATCATGCCGGAGTCGCGGACCTTGGCGGTGTCCGCAGCGACCTTGAAGAGAGTGCGGTCAGCTGCGCCGTTCATGGCGTCCTCGAACTTCTTCGGCGTGGCCGAGATGCCGAGCATGACGCCGACCGGGACGTTCACGATGGTCTTCTTGTTGCCGGCGCCGTCCGGGAATTCGACCGGGCCGCCATCCAAGATAGTCCGCATGATCGTCTTCTTGTCTCCGGTCTTGAAATCCGAGCCGCGGTGGGCCTCGTCGACGATGAACAGGAAGTCCCGGTTGCGGCGCGCGACCGTGTTGCCGATCGTCTCCCACAGCGACCAGCGGCGGGAATCCCCCGTGGCAATGTGGGAGGTCGCGCCCTGGGCGAGCCGGCCGATGTTGATGAAGTGGATCTTGCCCGACTCCAGGACCTCGCGGTCGTAGGTGGAGTCGATCATCTCGATCTGCGAGGGCTGGATCAGCGAGGACGCCTTGAGGATCTTGTCGCGGGACTGCTCGTTTAGAGACGGGTCATCAGTCAGCCACAGCACCGTCAGGTTTTTGTTCGGAGACTGGATCCCGCCGCCGAACAGGAGCTTCTCCAGGATTGCGGTGGCGATGACGGTCTTGCCGGCTCCTGTGGGTGCTGTCAGGCCGACGGCGGACCGAGCCCCGTCATTGTCGAACATGGCCACAGCGGCGTTGAGCCGCTGGACGACGGTGTTAGTGACGTCATGCTGGTAGTCGGTGAGGGTGAATTTCACTTAGCGTCCTGTCCGGTAACGAGTGACATCAGGGGGTGGTGCCTCGTGGTGGCAATGTCCTCGATCAGGCCTTCGTGGAGCGTGAGGCCGTGGTGTGTCATTGCATGATGAATTTTCTGACCGATCTGGGAGAAGAACTCAGCGGCCCAGAGTTCGGGCATTTGCGTGCGGAACCAGCCGGCCGATGAGCGAATGGTTACCAGCACCCTCCGCTTCGGAGCATCTGGAGGGAGTGGAGTCCCCGCTACAACCTTGTTGACGGCTTCGGAGATTTGGGAGAGGTCGATCAGCTGACTCTGATCGCCTACCTCCAGTGGACCTCTGGCGATGCGCGGGCGATGTGGTTCACCTGGCATGCTGGCTACAGAACGCAGAGTGAAGATTGGGGAAAACGTCGGCTGGACGTCGTACTCGGACTCCCAGGGTGTGTACGAAAAGCCGATTTCGTCGACGTCCTCGAAATGGACGTCCGGCCCTCCGTTCATTCTCAAGACAACGCCGCTGGCGGAGGTCATGTTCAGTCCTTCCTGTTGACCTGGAACGCCTCCAGGTAGTTGCCGTAGATTCGTTCGACGGTGATTCCGCCGGGGAAGTGTGTTGCCGCTTCGTCGCCCTGGGCTTCTGAGTCCGTGACGATGAAGAGGTGGGAGATGGCGTGCTCGGTGGCTGCTAACTTCCCTGCGAGGGCCTGGGCCCTACCAGGCGTGAACAGGACTGCAGTGCGTCCCGACGCGGAGATCGCAAAGCCGTCCGCCTTGGCGCCAGCCGTAAGCTCGACGGTCCCGCCGATGCCGCCTGCCTTGAGCCAGAACAGTCCGGCCAGGTCGTTGAATGCACGGCCTGTGACGATCTCGGGTTCGTCCAGGTAGGTCAGCTCGAAGAACGCGATGTTCGCGTCCAGGCCGTCGCTGTACTTCGAACCGTCCTCACGGACACCGGTCACCACGGTTTCGAGGCGCGGCTTGGTCACGTGGTGGAAAACGCCCAGGGCCTCGTACTCGTCGTCACCCGGCTGGTGCCCGGCCTTACGGAGTTTCGTGTCGTCGGCTTTGGACAGTTCGTTGTTGGTGACGAGGATGGCTTGGCGGGACCCGCTGTCTTCGGCGTTCAAACGAATTACTGCTTCAGCGGTTGTCCCAGACCCGCCGAAGAAGTCCAGGATCACGGCGTCCGTGGGCGCCATCAAGCGAAACCAGCGCGACAGGACTAACTGGTCCTTCGGAAATGGAAAACGCTTGTCGCCCAGAATATTGAAGAGAGCCTTGGAGGCAGCGGTGCGGTCGGCATCGAATACCGACATCGCAACTTGCGAGTCGATTTCATCCAGGTAGCTCTTGCCTCGTGGGATCTTGCGTTCGTCGGGTCCGAACTGCACCCTTCCGGCGTCGATTTCCTCTTGCATGCGGGCCGGTGTCGTAAACCGCCAGCCACCTGTGGGAACCGAGACTGGCTTTTGGGTTATGGGATGGAGCACGTCAAATCGCGGACCGCCGCCACCAGGCCAACCCATGTCCTTATCTGCATTGAAGGGGCGGCCCGTTCCTTCTTCAAGCTGGTCGTAACGAGTGACCCCTGGCATGGCAACCTCGCGGGGCAGGGCCCGTAGCCACCTCTTGAACTTTACGGACGCCTCAGCGGCGTTGTGCCCAGCCTCTTCCCAGAGACGCTCCGCTTCATTGAGAACAAGGTCCAGCCCCTGCTTCGCCTCACGCCACCTGACGTCTCGTTCGACGAGTAGCTCACGGTTGCGGGCGTAGACCAGCATGTAGTCAGCACCATTGGAGATGAATCGGGAATCGTTCTTGCGGCCACCCTGCCAAACAATGTTTGAGATGAAGTTTCCCTCACCAAGTACGTCGTCAGCCAGAAGGCGCAAGCGGTGGTGCTCGTCGTCGCCGATTGCCATGATAAGTACACCGGTCGGCTTGAGCAACGTCTTGGCGATGGCGAGTCTTTTCTCCATGAAGGAGAGCCATTTGCTATGCCGGTAGCCATCCTTGGCGTCGACGTAGCGGTCGTTGTATTTCCAATCGGCGTTGCCGGTGTTGTAGGGCGGGTCGATGTAGATCAGGTCAACCTTGCCGGTGTGCGTGTACTGGAGGGCTTCGAGGGCGTGGTAGTTCTCGCCGTTGATGATCGTGTGGACGGGAGCTTCCGGAGCCCCGCGGCGGATCTCGGAGAGCTTCCGGAGCCCGGGGTACATGACGTCGCCGAATTCCTTAGCCACGGTCAGGTTGGCGATCGGGTGGATCGCTTCGTTGCCCTCGGCGTCCACGAGCAGGGCTGTCGATTCGTCTCGGTTCAGCCTGTGTACGCGGTAGAATTCCGAGTCCTTGTTGGGTTTGCCGTTTACCGTGCTGACCACAACCTTGGAGCCGCGCTTCACAGTGTGCTTCGGCAGGCGGATGCCCTCCGGGTGGTGGCGCTCGAAGACCAGTCCGAACTCGCGCTTCAGGCTGCCAATCTCGCGAGACAGGTTCTCGCGGAGTATCGGGTCGGAAATCTCTGCCAGGTACCGCTCCAGGCTGGACGTAGTCTCTGCCCGTGGAGGGGTAACTGTGACCGCTGCCGGTAGATGCCCGGCGCCTGCAGCCTCCGCAATGTTCAAGCTCATGCGACTGAACATGCGTAGGTTTTCCGTTGGCGGGTGCACCTAGATGACGGTGCGATCTAGACTCTGTGTGCTGAAGGGCCCGTCCTACTTTTTCTTCTCACAAGCCACGCCGTCACCGTCCGAATCCATCTTCGCCGTGTATCCCGGTTGTCCCCGCAGCAGAGGTGCCTTACCCGCGGCCCGAACCTCAGCGCAGTTCTCGTAGGTGACATTAACCGGCGCAGGGTCTGCCACAGGCGCAGGTGGGGCCGCTATTTCAGCAACTGGGGCGGGTTCGGCCGCGGGCGCAGGTGCAGGATCTTCAGGCGTCGGCGCCGCCACGGGAGACTCCGGCGCGGGAGATGAAGCGGGAGCTGGCACCGACGCTGCCTGGTCGGCGGTGACAGACGTTGCGGGATTCAACGATGAAAAGATGCTCACCGCGACTAGGTTGAGGACCAATGACCCGCCGACGACGATCAGGCCCAGTTTGCGCCCCTGCAGCATTGCCCAAGAGCGCCGGCCAGTGATGACCACATAGAGGCCCGTTAGGATTCCTGCGGTAGCTAGGAATATCAAGCCAGACCAGATGCCGCCGCTTGCAATGCCGCCAATAGCGAGGAGAGTCAATATTCCGCCGACGATGTAAGTCGAAGGACCGGGCTTCTTCTTGTGAGACTGCTCTGATGAAGCGGTGCTTTCTGCAGTGCTCAAGACAGCTAGAGGCTCCGATTGCTCCCGACCTACCTCCTGCGCTTGCGCGGGAGCGCTCGTCAGGGGCTGTTGTGGTCGAACTTGCGTATGGGTCGTCCACGTAGAACCATCCCACCAGCGCAGTGAACCGTTGTCGCTTGGGTCTGGATACCAGCCTGCAGGAGTACTCAAATGGTGTCCTCGTGTCGATGCGTAAGAGAAAGCCTTGCTGTTTCTGAACATGCGTAGATTTCGGCACGGCGCGCATGGAAAGAGCCGCACACAGGAGGGCGTGAAGAAGCGCAATGTGTCCCTGAATTCCTACCCTTGCGGCTCGATCGTGCTCGAGGTGACAACCACAGACGTACCGGACCTAGTGCCTGTGGCCATCCCCGCTGAACCGGTAGCCATCTCCTTTCCCGGGGATCGGGAGCTGGCCGCTGCTTAGCGGTGAGGGTTTCTGACGGGGCCGTACACATGAGGTTCGAAGCGGACGTTTACGTCATCGCCAGGTCCTTCCACTTGGGGTCTGGGGCAACGAAGCGAAGATCGGACCGGCCTGACTCCTTGGCTGCTATGGGCCGTTCTGCGGACGCTGTGGAGCTGAGAACTCGCCCACGAAAAGTAGGCCGGAGCGGATGCAACCCGCTCCGGCTTCTTTATGCCCTTTTCGTAGAGCCGGAAGTGGACCCTGCCGTACACATGGAGCCCATGAACCTTCTCGGCCACCGCTCCCCCGCCTTCCCGACCAGCGCCACCACCGCCCGCGTGCTCTCGCGCTCTGTCCTGGCCGACCGGGCAGCTAACGTCACCTGGCGCTCCATCTCCGAGAAGATGGCCATCACCCGGCTGGAAGCCATGAAACTCGGGTACAGCCTGGACGACGTCCTCACCGAGATCGCCGCGGCCCGGCGCTAAGGTGGAGCCGTGAATCCGTCGCCAAGCCCGTTCCCTGTCACCGTGGTGGCCCCGCCGCCGGAGTGGTGGCAGATCGTCGCCGCGCTCAGCCCCTTGGCGGTGCTCATCGGCGCGGTCGTGGCCGCGATCATCGGGTTCAGGCAGATCAAGCAGAAGCGCGAGGCGGACAACCGAGCCGAATGGTGGAAACGGACCCAGTGGGCCCTTGACGCCGTGTACTCCGGCGACGACAGGCGCGGCACCGTCGGACTGAAGGTCCTCACGGTCCTGGCTGAGAGCGAGCTGGCCGGCAAGGGCGAACTC
Organism: Pseudarthrobacter sp. BIM B-2242; assembly: GCF_014764445.1. NCBI lineage: Bacteria > Bacillati > Actinomycetota > Actinomycetes > Micrococcales > Micrococcaceae > Pseudarthrobacter > Pseudarthrobacter sp. BIM B-2242. Next base: position 192,343 of record NZ_CP061722.1, on the reverse strand, counting down.
GATGTCCTGGAGGCTGCCTGGGAGAACCCGCTAAGCGAGGCGGAGAAACAACAGACGGAAGCAGTTACCAATGCGCCTGAACTGGGTGGTCCCTTGCAGGATGAAGGCGTGGTCTTAGTTACGGCCAAAGGTGCTGGCCAAACTTTCTTCAGGGTCGGCGGCCAGGCAGTGGACGACGCAGGGGTGGACGGTGAGCCCGAGCCACGGGACAATGAAGAGAGCGACCGGCAAGATTCACCTGAAGGAGGAGCGCGATGAGCACAGCAACCCACCACGGGCGTCACGAGACTCAGCAAGTGTCCTCTGATGTCGAGCGCCCGCAGTCTGTCGACCATGACAGGCGGGCCATGCAGATCGCCGCAGCGCAGCTCCGGCTCGTCACCGACCGCCGCCTGGGCAAAACTACCCCGGACTGGGTCAAGCAGTTGGCGGACGAGAAGCCGCACTCCCGCACTGTCGTGCTTCCTAATCAATAGCCACCCTTCCTTGCTATGCCCTGCGCTGGCACATAGGCTCATGCCGTGAGCGGCCGGGACTATTCCGAACAGCGGAACTGACCGGCAGCCCGTGAAGGATGCAGTAATGGCAACAGGTACAGTCAAGTGGTTCAACGCCGAAAAGGGCTTCGGTTTCATCGCCCCCGACGACGGAAGCGCTGACGTGTTCGCACACTATTCGGCAATCGCATCGAGCGGCTACCGCTCACTGGATGAGGACCAGAAGGTCCAGTTCGACGTCACCCAGGGCCCCAAGGGTCCCCAGGCGGAGAACATCCAGCCGCTCTAAGCAGTAGTGCCCAAGGAGGCTGGCCGGCCGTTGTGGTCCGGCCAGCCTCCTGTCATGTCCGCCTGTTTTCTGACATCAGCCGGCGTCACCCTGCCGCGCGGCCCGCGCCCGTTCCTTCTCCGCCCTGGCCTGTGCCTTCTGCTCGGTCTGCTGGATTTTCATCGCCGCCAGACGGGCCCGCTGGAGCTTCTCCGCTTTCGCCTGGGCCTTCTGCCACCGGCGCTGTGCCTCAGTAAGCACCGCTTTCCGGTTGCCGGCCAGCCAGTCCCTGGCGCCGGCTTCGTCGGTGAAGACGCCGTCGTCCTGGGCCTCGACCGACTGGGCGATGATGTGGCCCCACAGCGGCCCGCGCTCGATCCCGGATTCGGCAAGGTGCGGACCCTTCAGGATCGGTTTGCCGACCCCCGACTCGCTGCCGAGCCGGTCGGCTTTCTCCAGCCAGATAGGCAGGTGGTTGAAACTGTGCCGGGCACCGTCGCCGCGGCCGGCTTTGTCTGCCTCAACCAGGCGTGACCATTCCTTCAGGCTCGGACCGCCGCCTGCGTGGTCCAGCCGGCGCAGCAGCCGCCGGACAGCGGTGTCGCTGACCTTCTCATCCCCGCCTGGGGTGTGGCACATGTGCTCCCGGATCAACGGCAGTACCTTCCTGACTTGGTCGTTCGGTGCGCCGATCTGTGCCAGGAATTGGCGCGCCGGTTCGACCCCGGTTTCGTGGTGGCCGCCGGAGACGATGGAGCCGTTGGTCTTGACGATGGTGGAGTGGGCCTTGCCGAAATCGTGGGTGATGGCGGCCAGGACCAGGATGGAGGTTTCGTCCTCACCCAGGCCGTCCCGCCGGGCGATTGCCGCTGCCTCGTCACCGGCCAGGCCGAGATGGACCTCGACCGAGCCTTCCGGGTGCCAGATCGGGTCCTGGGGAACGCCGCGGGTGGCGGCCAGATCCGGGAAGTGGTCCTCCCAGCCGGCCGCGTGCAGGGTCTGCAGCGCCTTGGAGATGTGGGTGCCCTTGGTGGTGAGCTTTCGGAACTCCTTCCAGATACCGTCCTTGTGCAGCGAGTGGAAGGATGGGGCAATCTCCCGGCACAGCTGAGCCGTCTCCGGATCCAGGTCGAAGCCAAAACGTCCCGAGAATTGGACCCCGCGGAACACCCTAATCGGGTCCTCTCCGAAACTCTCCGCGGAGGTGTGCCGCAGGACCCCGGCCTCCAGGTCGGCACGGCCGCCGAACGGGTCCACAAGCTCGCCCGTGGCGTCATCCCAGCCCATCGCGTTGATAGTGAAGTCCCGGCGGGCGAATGCCTCCTCGAACGGCATCTCCGGGTCGGTCTCCACGAGGAAGCCGCGGTGTCCTTCCCCGGTCTTGTTGTCCCGGCGAGGCAGGGTGACGTCGAAGTCCTGGCCTTTGATGCTGGTGTTCAGCACCCCGAAGTTCTGCCCGAACTCCTGGACGTTGCCCGGCAGGGCGGCCCGCAGCTGGTCCGCCGAGAGCCCGTACACCTCGATGTCGACGTCCTTGGACGCAACAGGCGCGCCCTGGGCCCGGGCAAGCAGTGAGTCACGGACGGCGCCGCCGACGATCAGCGGGCGGCCGCCGGCGGCCCGGATCGAGTCCAGGATCTCCTGCGCTTCCGGGGTCAGGTCGATCAACCCGGGAATCCTGTCGCCGGCCGGGTTCAGGGCGACACCGCCTTCGGCATGGGCGTAAGGGGCGTACTCGCCGCCGGAGGGGACGCCGCGCGGCTGGCGGGGCGGAAGCGTTGTGGTCATGCCTTCCTGTGTGCGGGCGATGGCCTGCTCCGCCGGGGAGCCCTGCCGGGGAGGGTGCCCGGCGTGTCCGTACACATGCGGAGTACTGGCACTACCCATCAACGAAAGAGCCCCATGAGCACTGCCCCTGACATTGCCCCCGAGGGCGTCACGTCCATCCTGTCCAAGCTGGCCCCGAGCGCCTTCGAGATGGCCCTGGACCTGTCCATGAGCGTCGGCTTCGAGAAGTTCGGTGAGCGCATCGACTTCGTCCTATCCAACGCCGACAATGAGCCGTCGCCCACCGCGTCGGACGAGTTCATGGCCCTGGTTGCCGAGCACCAGGACACCCTTGCTGAGCGCCTGCGCACAGCCCGCGACCTGTCCCGCATCAGCGGCACCGACGTCGGCGTCCCTCTCGAAGGCCTGTCCAGCAATCCGCTGTGGGCCACCTTCTCCCTGACGGCCGGCCCTTACATCCCTGATGAGGCCGACGAAGACGATGAAGACGATGAAGACGATCTCTTCGACACCGACGAGGACGACCAGGAGGCAGGCGAATGAGCGCACCGGCCAACTACACCGCAGTGAGCTGCAGCGGCAGGTTCCGGGAATGGACCCTGGTCCTGGCACCCACCCACGAGGACCGGGACCTGGCCAAGGGCCGCAAGTTTACGGCCGACTGCGCCATCATTCGGATCAGCGCCGAGAACGAGGACGCCCCGTACACGGGTGTGCACGTCGTCCTGACCGGCAACGGCCGAAAGAGGCGGCTCTCCCGTGAGTACCGCAACGACCACCGCAACCCTGACCTGAACATCAGCATCGCTCCTGCCTGGGTCCGTGACCTGGTCGTGGAGGTCACCGGCACCGAGGAGATCACCGGCACCGACGCCACAGCTGACGTGCCCGTTCCCGCCGCCGAGCTGCAGGAAGCCGCATGATTCGGAACAACGATGAGTACATGTTGGCCGACGGGTCCCCGCGGTACGGAATCCGGATCGGGAACGGACTGGTCGACGATGAGGAGGAGCCCACAGTAGAACCGGCTCCGGTGTCCACCGGGGACCTGGCCGAGCGCGCCGCCTCGTTCACAGCCCACCAGCTGTCCGTCGCCGGCGCCCTGCGCTTCACTGCCCGCAACAACACCGCCAGGGAGAAGGCTCTGCGGGACCTGCGGACCTCCCGCACGGCCGAGTATGCCGAAGCGGTCGCGGCGGTCACCGAGCAGCTCGAGTCACCGAAAGCCTGGCGGCAAGCCGCCGTACGGGCCGCCCGGAAGGCCGTTGCCGAAAGCGAACGCACCCGCGGCGTCGCCAGGACAACCCTCAACGCGATGCTGCTCCGGCTGGGGCTGTCCCTGCTGCCCATCGTGGCGGTGCCCGTGCTGCTCGCGGTGAACGTCGGGTTCTGGCAGGCCTTCCTGGTTGCCTTCGCCCTGTCCCTCGCCTGTGACCCTGTCCAGGCGCACGTCCGCCGGCGCACCCTCGGCCCGGACAACGCCGGAGTGAGCCTACCGGTCGTCAGCGTCCTGTGGGACGACGTCGCGGACGCCACGTTCATCAACATCCTCGAAGCCAAGGGCATCGCGGTCAACCCGTTCGACTACAAGGCAGCCACCGCCGGCTGGGTTCACCTGGCCAGGACAGCGGACTCCGTCGGGACGATCTCCGGCACCTAGCCAGGCTGGCATGAAGAAGCCCCGGGACGGCTGCCGTTCCGGGGCTTCTCTGCGTTTCTGGGGTCAGGCCTTGGCGGTGAGCGTGGCGTAAACCTGGCGGTCGACGCTGACCTCGTACTCGGTGCCGCGGATGATCACGGTGTCGCCGGGAGCGACGACGATGCGTTCGCGCTTCTCCTGCTTGTGGGCCGTCACGGCGAAACCGTTCTCGTTCATGAACGCCTGCGGGCCCTCGACCAGGGGGCCGCCGTTCTCCGCACGGTGGTAGTTCCCGGCTTCCCAGCCGCACACGGTGTAGGTGTTGTAGAGGTCCGTGCCGCGGTGCGTCTTGTAGAAGATGGCCAGCTCAGGGCCCGTGAAGTGGTCCTGACTGTAGATGGGCTGCGGGATGCTGGCGGCGGGGTGGCCCTCGTCCGAGTAGGTGTAACCCTCTTTGTCGTTGATGGTGATCAGGTCGTCCAAGTTCAGCGTGGCCATGATGGTGTCCCTCCGGGGTCGGTGTTCCCGGCCGGTCGCCGGTGAACCCCATGTGTGCGGTGGTTTCCGCTTCCCTCATCGCTGCTGCGCGCAATGCCGGCGGGCCGCACACAGGAAGGACAGACCGGAGCTTTCGCCGGACATGAAGAAACCCTGGAACATTGGAGGTTCCAGGGCTTCTCTATTTCCAGGCCGGCCATACCCGCGGTCGTATCGGGCCGGAATCTGGCGGTAGGGCTTGCTGAACAGCCTGGGAGCTCGGCTGCAGCGGTGCTGTGTGCCACACATTAGCAGCGGAACCGGACATTCTGGCAAGTCCCGGCCCGGGTCAGGCCGCGGCCCGCATCTCTTCCTGCTCCCAGGCGGCCAGTTTGCCCCGCCGCCAGGCCCGGTCGATGGCATCCAGCTCGGCGACCTTTTCCACCGTGATAGTGCCTTTGGCCAGGGCAGCGCGCTGGTTGTTCATCCAGGATCCGAGGTTGTGCCCGCCCTCAACGTGATTCACCGGGACCCGGCAGTGGCCGGTCCTGGCGATGAAGGAGCGCAGGGCGGCCAGGGCCCGCTCCCGCTGGGCCTGACGCTTGCTGACCGCCTGGCGTTGCTCCTTGCGGACCGGCAGGGACACGACCGGCGCCAGGGGCAGGTCCTCGTCATTGGCCGTCGGGAGGGCTCCCTCGGGCAGGTGGTCGCGGAGCCGGTTGGCGAACGGGGCGCTGCGCAGGGTGTCCAGCGCCTTGGACTCCAGCTGCCGGATACGTTCCCGTGTGACCCCGAACAGTTCGCCGATTTCCTGCAGAGTGTGCTCGGTCCCGTCGGTGAGGCCGAAGCGCATGGCCACGATGGTCGCCTGGCGTTCAGGCAGCATGTCCAGGACGTCGTGCAGGGCGGTGGTGGACATACCGGCGGTGGCGATCTCGAAGGGGCTGACCTCGTCGATGTCAGTGAGGGCCTCGGCCAGGGTTTCCACCCCGCCGTTGCCGTCCGGGAATTCGAGGGCCAGGGACCATGGGGTCGCTTTCCAGTCCCGCAGCTCGCAGATTTTGGCGACGGTGAAGCCGGTGTCGGCGGCGACCTCTTCCGTGGTGGCTGCCCGGCCGAGCTGTTCAAGGAGACGCTGTTCGCTGAGGTACACCTTGGCGCACATCTCGTGGACGTACACGGGCAGCCGGATGGTGCTGCCGATGTCGGCCAGGGACCGGCTGACTGCCTGGCGGATCCACCAGGTCGCGTAGGTGGAGAACTTGAAGCCCTGGGTGTGGTCGAACTTGCCGACCGCCCGGTGCAGCCCGATGGTGCCTTCCTGGATGAGGTCCAGCAGGTCCAGGCCGCGGCCGACGTAGCGCTTGGCGATGGAGACGACCAGGCGCAGGTTGGAGGTCATGAAGGTGTCCCGCGCTGCTTTGCCTTCGGCTGCGATCGTCTCCAGGTCAGCGTCCTGGGCGCCGCCGGCCAGCAGGTGTTCTGCGTACAGGCCTGCCTCGATGGCGGTGGCCAGTTCGGTTTCCTGGCCCGGTGTCAGCAGAGGGTACCGGGCGATGCTGTGCAGGTATGCCTTGAGGGGGTCCTGCAGCAGCGCACCGTGGAGTTCTTGGGGAGCCTCTGCCGCATCCCCCGGCACATCCTCTGCCATCGTCATGATCCGACCGTGAACCCGCCGGTGGAGCCGAAGCCGCCGAGGCCGCGGGTCGAGGAGGAAAGCTCATCGACGACCTGGAAGGCTGCCGTTTCGACGCGCTGGATGACCAGCTGCGCGATCCGGTCCCCGATGCCCAGTTCGATGGACTCGGTGGTGTCGGTGTTCAGCAGGCAAACCATCAGCTCGCCTCGGTATCCGGCGTCGATGGTGCCGGGCGAGTTTACGACCGTGAGGCCCTTCTTGGCGGCCAGGCCCGAGCGCGGGTGGATGAACGCTGCGAAGCCGAACGGCAGGGCGATGGAGACTCCGGTGCGGACGAGCTTACGCTGGCCCGGGTGCAGGATGACGTGCTCGGTGCTGCGCAGGTCTGCTCCGGCGTCCCCTGGCTGGGCGTAGTAGGGAGCCTCAATCCCGGCGGCGCGGGCCGCTTCGTTGAGGGTCACCTCAACGACCAGGCTGGAGGTGAAGGTCTCGTCGCTCCGGCCTGTGTCGGCGGCAGAAGCGAGCGTGTCGTGGGGGAAGGTCGTCATCGTGTCTTTCAGTGTGAGAGGGCGGAGCGGATCTCGCGGCGGACACCGCGCTTCTCCCGCTGCTTCGCTGAGTGCTTGGATTTGCGGCGGGCGTTCGGCGAGTTGTGACAGGCACAGCCGTCGTAGCTGAGGCCTCCCGTGGCGTGGGAGCGTCCGTTCTTGACCATGCCGGTCCTTTCCGTCCGGGCCCGTTGAACCGGGCCTTGTGGTCTTCTATGCGTTCTGGGTGGCGACGGCCGGTACCGTCTGCCCGCCCGCTGCTTGCTTGGCCGCTTCCGCGTCCAGGTGGAGCTGGTAGCACGCCTCCATCGACTGCTCGGTAGTCAGTTCGTCTCCGGCCTGCAGGGCACGGAGGTAGGCGAGGATGCGCTGCTTGGGGGTCTCCTGCGGGTAGCTCGGGTTCGTGCCGTCGTTGATCGGGTAGATCCGGTAGGTCGTGGACCAGAGGTCTTCGAACATGCCCCAGAGGGCGTTGGCGTGGTCATCGTCCGGTGCCATGTTGAACAGGTGTCCGAAGAAGCAGTTTTTGCTACCGTCCTTGGACCGGACGGTGTCCAGGTTCCAGGAATCCTCGGCAGTGGCCTCCATGTAGGCGATCACCGGGTCAAGGGTTTCCAGCTGGGCCGCGGCCCACTCCAGGGGCGCCGGGATGCAGCCAGCCGGGACCGACGTCATGCCGCCACCTGCTCCTGGACGACCTCGGGACGGTACTTGATCGGGTTGTTCTTCTCCCGCGCCGTGCCGCGCCGCCAGGCCATCCAGGTTTCCAGGGCTGAAACTGTTTCGCTCATGCGCGCCGGGTCCTCAGCCTTGGGCAGCTTGTCCTTCTCCTGCACCGTCTCATCGCTGGCGTTGTCCCTGTACCGGGCAGCGCTGATGCAGGAGTTGCATTTGCCGGAGTGGCCGGAAGCGACCGTGTTCGGTGCATCGGCGGCCTTGACGCCGCGGCGGCGCATCGAGCGGTTGCATTCGATGCAGATCAGGCCGGTGGGCTGGGTGGTGCTCACAACATTCACTTTCTGGATTATGCGGCCAGCGGGCCGGCATCGGTGGGGTGGTCGTCCGCCGTCAGGGGCGGGACAAGGTAGAGGTGGGGGCGGGATGGTGCGGTGAGTTCGGCTTCGAGCTCGAACAGGGTCTGACGGGGCGGCATCGAGGTGCCGGGTACTTCGACGTACTCGACGTTGACCGGTACCCAGTGCTTCAGCTGGACGTAGTGGTGCCAGCCCAGGCCCTGATAGATCCGGAGTTCGTGGCCGCAGCCGGTGCAGGCCCAGCGGTGGTTGGTCCACTTGCGGTGGCGCGAACGGGTGGTGTCGGTTTCGCAACCCGTGACCGCGACGGCCATGGCTAGATTTCCCCGGCGCGGCGGGCTTCGGCGGCTACGGTCAGGAAATTCCTGGCGGCCCGGCCGAAGGAGTCAATGGCGTGCCAGTCCCGGTTGGGGCAGCGGTCCTTCTGGATGCACTTCTGGTCGTGCAGGCGGACCGAGATGGCCAGGACAACAATGTCTGAGATGTCCACGGCGGGTGCCGCGGCGGGTGCTTCAAGGGTGATCGTCATGGTGAGCTCCTTGGGTGCAGGGGATGGGGTCCTGATGTACCTCATGTGTGCGGGCGTGGGGCGAAAACTCTCCGCACCCGGGAAGGGGCCCGGACCGTTCGCCGGCCGGGCCCCTTCCGCTGCGTTTCTTTAGTCGTCGCCGCGCAGGTAAGGCAGCAGGCGCAGGAACTCCAGGTAGAGCCAGACGATGGTGAGCATCAGGCCGAACGCGTTCCACCAGGCCTGCGCGGCCGGGGCGCCGTCCTTCACGTCATCCTCGATCTGGGTGAAATCGATGATGAAGCAGAACGCCGCCAGCAGGACAGCGAGCACCCCGACGACGACCCCGACGGGGATGGAGGTGCCGGGAATGTTCATCGAGTTGAGCCCGGACGGGGAGTTGATGACCCCGGTCGCCACCAGGATCAGGTTGACCACGCTGTAGACGAGGTAGCCGATCATGGCGACGAGGACCATCTTGACCATGGCCGGGGTGGCCCGGAAGCCGCCGAACTTGAAGGCGGCCAGGCAGGCGGCAAGGACGGCAAAGGTGGCGATGACGGCCTGGAGCACGATGCCCGGGTAGAGGTTCTCGAAGACCGCGGACAGACCACCGACGGCGAAGCCTTCAAACGTGCCGTAGGCCAGGGTCAGCGGCGCGGACGGCCTGCGCTTGAAGATGGCAATCATGCCGATGATGAAGGCGACGATGGCGCCGACGGCTGACAGTGCAGGGAACGCCCAGCCGACCATGGCGGCTGCAGACAGGACGCCCATCGTGAGCAGGGTTTTGACGATGACGTCGTCATACGTCATGGTGGCGCCGGAGTCCGGCACCGAAAGGAACTCAGCCTTCCGGTTGAATACGGGGTTACTCAAGGATCATCCTCGGGTTGGTGTAGTGCTGCCGGCCCGGCAGCGGGGCGGCGGTCATGTGTGCGGACACCGACGGATCAGTGCCCGCACACGGGCCGGTCAGTCCTCGTTGACGCTGTCGTAGTAGACCTCGATGGCCAGGTCCGGTTCGTTGAAGCCCTCCACCGCACGGCTGCCGATCGGGCCCTTGATGGGTGTCTTGCGTGCCGGGGAGCCCTCCAGGATCATCCGGGGGATGTCGTTCTCAAAGCGGCCCATGGCGGCCCCCAGATCATCGCTCCTGGACTTGGTCGTGTCGACCTCGACGATGAAGGAGTACGGGGAGTCGGACGCGGGCATGCTGAACCCTTCGCCTCGGACCTGGGCTGCATAGGCGTAGCCGAGAAGGCCGGCCATCTGCAGCTTCTCCTCCTCGCGCAGCGGCCGGTTGGCCTGGATGCGCATGGCGTAGGGCTCGTTCGGGTACACACCCTCGCGGCGGCGGTGGAACACGCGTCCGTCCGGGCAGGTGACCTTGTCGAAGACCTGGCCAGCGATCAGCCGCGGATCGTTCGCCGGGACGGGCACGGTCACGCCGTCGGCCTCCTCCGGGCGGAGGACGTGGAGCCGGGTTTCGCTGCCGGGGACGTCGAAGATGTCAGCCTCCGGAGCCTTGGCCGGGCCGGCGGCTGCGATGACGCGCCGCAGGGCCGCAGCCTCGTCTTCGTGCCCGAACAGGGCAAGGTGTCCCAGGCCTTCCTCGGCGGCGACTGCGTCGGTCAGGGTGTAGCCAACGGTCTCAAGATGTACCCGGTCGGCGACCGCGGTAATGTTTTCATCCCGGAAGTCCCGCGAAGCGTTCAGCTCAGCGGTGACCCGGGCGATTTCGCCGGCTGCCATGTGGCCGCTGAAACCGAACTCGCCGAGTCGGTAGCTGACGAAGTCATCGTTGGTGGTCGGGGCGCTGAGCGCAGGGACATTGTCGGAATGGCCGTAGGCGGTGAATTCTCCGCCGGCCGGAACGCCTCGGTCGACGCGGGCTTGTGTTGATGTGCTCATACCTGTTTTGTGTGCGGCGCGGCTGGAAATGCAAAGGTGTTTCCGTTTCAACACGCCGGAGGTGTTTCTGTTTCAATACCGGGGCACGGAAGTCGCCGGTGGTAGTTTCAGTTTCAGAGGAGCTGGAAAGCCCAGCATTTCACTCCTTCAGGGCCGCCAGGTAATTGGCCCGACCACTCTATTGAAGTAAAGGCAACCGGCGGTTGCTGTAGTTCAAAGGACAGGGATGATGGCTCCAACTACTCGTACAGGCAGGCGCTCCAAAGGCGACCGCAAATTTGTCGGATTCCGCATCGCTACTCCGAAAGCCGATGCAATGGAGGAAATTGCAAAAGCGGAGGGGTACCAGTACGTCAGCGACTGGCTGTCCGACGTGGTCGAAGAGCGCCTGGCCAATACCAGACTTCACGCAATCCATCAGCAGGAGGAGTTGCCGCTTGGCCGCTTAGCTTCTTAAAAAGTTGAAGGCCCGCACGAGGCGGGCCTTCGAAGCTTCTGATTCACGAACTGGGATGCTTGCCGGCGAACAGTCCGTAAATCGTTTGGAAGTCCTTGGGAGGGCTCCCTTTGTATTGCAATGAACCGATCTTGGCGGATCGGCCCTTTTTCACACCTTCCGTTCCCCGAAAGGATTGTTCCCATCGTACATGGACTCCCATGTGCGTCGCCAGCTATATCTGTCTCTGGCGTGTCGCGCAACCTCTCCTCATCATGCTCGCCTGCCGAGGCCTGGGCTGCCCTCGCACCTGTTCTCGCAGGTCAGCCGCGTGTACGCCTTTCCAAAGACGCCGGAAAGACCTACCCGCAGAAACATGAACGGAACCTCACCGAGGCGCTTCCGTCGGTTCCTGCCGCGGTTCGAATCTTCGGCAAGGACGGCACCTGCGCGGCGATCTTCCTCGACTTTGACTCCTCGGTAGCCGGGCAGGACTGGGTCCAGGCCGACGTCCGGGCCGTCCAGACCTGGCTGCACTCGGTCGGTGCCCGGTGGATTGAGGACTTTTCCCCCAACGGCGGCCGCCACGTCTACATCCCGCTGGCGCAGCGGGTCACCTTCTCTGAAGCGCGTGATCTTGTCGAGGCGCTGGGCACCCGATACCGGACCCTGGACAAGACCCCGCACCAGAACCTGCTCCACGGCTGCATGCGAACGCCCGGCTCACCGCACAAGCGCGGCGGCCACCAGGAGCTGGCAATGAGCCTGTCCATGGCCTATGACGTCGCCCGCCGGCCCAACAGCCCGACCATCTGGGCGGCCATGACCAAGGACCTGGCCGCCGAGATCAAGGCTGTACGGGCACTCCGCCAGGAGGACACCTTCACAGCGTCGACCGCTGACGCACCCGTCATCGACCAGCCCACCGGGCGCATGTCCCGCCCCATGCAGGTGCTTGCCCAGACCGGGCTGTATGACACCAGCCGCTACGCGACCGACTCCGATGCCCGCCAGGCAGTTGTCGTGGCCGCCGCGGCCGCCGGCCTGCAGCTGGTCGACGTTGAACGCCGCATGCTCCAGGGAACCTGGCCGGGACTGGCCTCCTTCTACGCCCGCTACGCCGCCAGGCACCGGCTTCCTTCCCTGCGCCGCGACTGGCAGAGCGCCATCAAATACCTCAGCAAAAACACGGCCACCGCAGATGGAAATAGCAATGTCCGCAGATCCCCCACAAGCCAGCCAATTACACAGGCGGGGGCACTAGAGGGCATCAATCCAATTTCGAATCCCGATGCAGAGCATCGGCACATCCGCACCTGGCGGAATGCGCTTCGGATCAGGGAGGTGAACTATCAGCAATCCAGAACAGGAATGGCACGCAGGATGGTTCTCCGGGCACTGGGAGAGGCAGCCCACATGACTGCTTCGCGGTTCGTTGAATTCGGGGTTCGTTCGATCGCTGTTGCCGTCGGTCTGGACCACACCACGGTGGCCATCCACTTGAGGGAACTGCGGTCGGAGAAGGATCCGTTGGTGACCTTGGTCGAGGAGGGCCGCGGAACCAAGGGCGATCTCTACATGCTGACCATTCCGGAAGAGCTGAAGACAGCAGCCGAAGACGCAGCCTGGCAGAAAGGGAAGATCCACGCCCTGCGCCCGGTCTTCCGTGAACTGGGACTGCCGGCCGCGTTCGTCTATGAAGCGCTGGAGCACTCCCCCGCCATGCCGACCTCAGAAATAGTGCGCCTGACCAGGTTGTCCCGCTCGGCTGTCAATGAAGCCCTGGAAGTCCTGGCCGCGTGGAACCTCATCACCCGCGGCGCCGCCCGCGCCTGGTCCACCGTTGCAGCGACGTCACTGCAGCAGCTCGCTGAACAGTTCGGAGTCCTGGAAGCAGTCGCTGCGCAGGTCCAGCGCTACCGCAACGACCGCATCATCTGGCGGGAGTGGCTGGCCAAGAACGTCAGCACCGTCGCCGAGCTCCTCTCCCCCGACGACGACTACCCGTGGGAGATGTTCGAGGGCCCACCTGACGACTGGTCCCTATCCGACCTGGCCTTCAGATCGGCCGGATGACGTCCGGAGGTACAGCAAAGGACATGCTTTCATGCATGAATGAATGCGTGAAAGCATGTCCTTCGGTGGTTGTTACTGGGATCCCCAGCGCGTCCTGACGCCCTGTTCGATGGCGTCCCGAAGCGTGACGCCATGCTCTTCCTGGGCTTCGTAGAGCAGGTCGAGGATCTCCTGGGAGACGCGGGTGCTCAGTGGGAACGTCACCTCGCGGCGGCTCGACTTCTTGTTCGGTGCTGCCTTGGCTTTGGAGGTTCGCGGCTTCGCCGGTGCCGCGGCGGGTGCCGCTACCGCAGGCGCCACAGCGGCAGGAGCCTCCTCAACCGCAGGTTCAGGCTCGACGTCAGCTGCCTCCTCCTGGGTCGCCGCCTCCTGGGGCGCTTCCGCGGGTGCGGCCGCCGGTTCAGCCTGGGGCTCCTCGGCTTCCTGCTGCTCCCCTCCCCCATCGGTGGCCGGTGCGGCGTTGACCTGTGCCGGCGCAGCGGCCGGGACCGGAACAGTGCTGGCTGGGCTGTAGTCAACGGGGTCGACAGTTTCGTCCGGTGCGGGACGAGGGCGCCGGCGCAGCTGTGCCGGTCGGTCTTTGATAATGCTTGCCTCGGTCATCGGACGATCTCTTTCATCAGTGCGGTGTAGGCCTCCACTACGGGCAGGCCCTTGCGGTACTCCCCGTACCATTCCTGGGTCATGCGCATCTCCTGGACGATGGTCCGGTGCGGGACCAGCGGGGTCAGGAGCATCCCGGTTTCGCGCAGCTCCTCGATGCTGGCGACCGCGATCCTGGACATGACGGTGGAGGCAACGGCACCGACGATGATGCCGGCCTCGTGGAGACTGTCGGGAGCACCGATCCTTTTGCGGGAAGTGCGGAACTGTTCGACGCTTCGGCGGGCACCCGCTACCCCATCCACGCCGTCGACGGTGGCGCCGGCTGCGTACACGATGGTGTCTGCTGCATTGAGCGCAGAGAGGGTTAGCGGGCCGCCCTGGCGGTTGGGGCAGTCGATGATGACGACGTCGGCGTCGATGCCAATCAGGGAAGTCTTGAGGCGCAGCTCGGCGTGATCGGCACGGTCTGCTTCACGGTTAGAGACGCTGCGCGCGGATGGAACGACGCGCAGGTTGGGGAACCAGCTGGACTCAATGGCGAGGTCTTCTGCCCAGCCTTCCGGGTCCGCGTCACCCAGGATAGCCCCAACGTGCAGGCCGGCTTCCTTGGGTTCCACCCCGATCCACTTGGTGGCGGCGGCACGCGGATCGAGATCAACGAGGACGACCTTGCGTCCAGAGGCGGCAGTTACAGCGGCAAGTGAGACAGCTGACGTCGTTTTGGTGGCGCCACCCGACTCGCTGTAAACCATGATTGTTTGCATAGATTCAAGCTTCCCGGGCACACATGTGCGTTACAAGGAGCCACGCCGACCACTCCCCCGCTGTGATCAAACTGGCATGACAGATAGCTTTCATTCATGCATGAAAGAAAGGATGCACGCAGGCATGTCTGAGCTGCCGTAGCGTCGCACCTTGCCCCTGCCACTCCCCTCCCCAACCGCACCTATGTCCACCTCTGCGGTGTGTTTTCGCCCTCCCCCGGCTTCCTGCAAGCGGCCTTGCTTTCATTCATGCATGAATGCCTGCCGGAACCTGGGCCGCTGGCCGGGAAACGCTCCGTGGGCGCGCAGGAGGCGCTGCCGCAACGGCGCGACACGGGCTGCGGCCGGGGCAACCATAACCGAGCCTGCATGCATGCATGAATGCTGGCGGGAAAGAACGCTTGCGGGCATGCGTGGTTGCATGCCACCAAGAAAGCTGGAGTGCATTCCTGCGGGCTTGCCAGCTGGGAAAGCTAAGGCGCCGGAGCTTTCTTCATTCGGGCATTCATGCATGAATGAATGGTTGCCAGATGGCTTGTCGGGGCAACCTCGGTCGCGCCGCCTGGTTGCATTCATGCATGAAAGAACGAATGACGGCAGGAACGTAATTAACCCGGGTGGGCGGGTTTGATGCAGATTCGGCCCCCGTACATTCGTGCATGCATGAAAGAATGCCTGCCTGCTGGACAGCACGCTTGCTTGCTCCCGCCCCGACGAGCGGACAACCCATTCCTTCATGCATGAAAGCACGAAGACTCCAATTTGGAATTGAACCTCGGTGGCCGGGGTCCCAATTGCTTGCATTCATGCATGAAGGAATGGCACGCCAGCGTGGAGGGGGTGGGGGCTGGGGTCAAGCGTGAGAGGGCGCTTCATTTGACGTCCTCAGAAAAGCAGCCAGGAATACGCATAGGGCTGGCTCTTCGGAGGCTTCATTGGCCACAGCCAGGATGGGCGCGGTGTTTGCCGCCCGGGTCCTCCGTCGCCCCGGTGAAGAGCTTGCAGCCTTGGATGCATTCTTTCATGCATGAAAGCAAGGGACCTGCCGCGGGGATGACGTCTGCAGGCCTGCAGTCTTGCAGGCTTTCCAGCTTGCGTGCTGCCCTGCAAGCCTGCTTTCTTGCGGGCTTTCAGCCATGCATGCATGCTTGCAACTCGCCTACTCGATCAATCCTCCCTGCTTTCATTCATGCATGAATGCACGCGTTCATCCCGGACCGCATGCCCGCCAGCAGTCTGTCCTGCCGGCGGGCATGGCCTTACGCCTCTCACCACTGGGTGTCGTCGAAGGTTTCGCCGATGACGGTGTCCTCGTTGTTCTCGCCTTCAAGGAGCAGCCGGGTGAAGCGCTCTTCGTGGTACTGGTTGTCACCGGGGCGGACTCCGTTGGCGAAGTTGACCGCTGCCTTCGAGTAGGAGTGCACCGCACCCTGTTTGGCCCAGTCGCTGTCTTCCCAGTCGTTCTGCGGGATGGAGCCCAGGTGGTCCTGCAGCTCGATGGCACGGGAGGCGAAGTAGCGGGACAGCCTCCGGGCACGGAGCGACGTCAGGGGAGCGGCGGAGCGCTTCTTGATCGCAGTGGGGGACAGCTCCTCATGGTCCGGCCCCACCGGGAGTCCCAGCATCAGTTGCTCATCGCGGGCAGTCCTGATCATCTCCGGGTCGGCGTCGGCGCTCATCAGTGAGGCCGCGACTTCCGCTTCGCCCAGTGCGATGCCGTGGTAGTAGGTGCTGCCCGTCCGGCTGACGGAGTCCAGGGCGTTGCGCATCCGGACCAGGCTCATACGGAGGGCACGGTCGGCGTGGTCCTTGTCGATCTCGGTGGTCTCGGGATCCGGGTCGTAGCTGGTGGCCGGCATGACGCGGTCCAGGTGTGCATCCCAGGGGACCAGTCGGTCGTCCTTGAGGAACAGCTGGCCGCCGGAGTCCAGGTTCAGGGTGACGTTGCGGTTCTTGTCCCTGCCGGCTTCGGAGACGGTTCCGAATTCGTGGCCGGTGAAGACTCGGGTACCGGGGCGGAAGGAGAAGGCTTTCTCGGCGGCTTTGAAGCCGGCAAGCGTGATGGACGGGTCCTGGTGGGCGTAGGCGGTGAATTCTCCGCCGGCGGGGACACCGGGCTGGACGCGGGGTTTTGCTGTCGTGGTCATACCCTTTCTGTGTGCGGCCGCCGCGGACATGGCGAAGGCCGGGGAGCAAGGCTTCCCGGCCTTGTCGGCATCAGCGGCCCGACAACTCCCTGGACTCCTTCCTGTGTTCCGCCAGCATCTTGTACGCCTCCCGGTGCATGTCCTGGGCAACGATGGTGGCGCACCGGGAAAGGAGCTGCTGGCCTTCCACGCCTGCCTCGCCACCCAGGAACGCTTCAAGGTGCTCGTCGCCCGCCTGGCGCCAGTTTGTGGTCTCGATGACCCTGTGCGGGTAGGACTCGGTCCTGAACTGGAGGTCCGTGGTCCCGTCACGCCTGAGCCGGTAGTAGCCGCGGCGCAGGTCTTCCAGCTCCACTGTCACCCCGGCCTCGTCCAGCAGCTCCTTGGCGGCCGCGAGCTGCTTTGCCTGGGTCACCGCCCGTGCTGCCAGGAATTCCGGCATCGGGTTGGTGAAGCCGTCGCGGTACCGCAGGTTCTCGTGGTCGAACGGCTCCACCGCCTGCTCGTAATCAGTGATGCCCAGGGCGATGATCTCCTCCTTGCCGTCCCGGGTGATGCCGTAGAAATCGCAGTCCTTGTCTCCGATGAGATCGATCGAGGCGTACACCTGGCTGTAGGCGTCCGCTTCATCCCCTTCGTAGCCGCAGTGCCGCAGGACATCGTTGAGGTCATCGTCGCTGACGAAGACTTCGACCCGGGAGTTGTCCGGCCGTTCCGGCCACGGGATGGTGGTCGGGTCCTTGGCCGTGCCGACGGCGCCGGCAAACACCGTGGCTGGGTTAGCCAGCGGGGGAGTGAGGGCCGGGACGGCGTCGCTGTGTCCGACGGCGGTGAACTCACCGCCGGCCGGGACGCCCGGCTTCACGCGCGCCTGGGTCACCATGTTTCGCCTTCTTCCAGCAGGGTCACGGCAATGGCGTTGCCGATCATGTCGGTGCCGGCGGGTCCGCCGCCTTCCTCGGTTGCTTCCTGCAGCAGTGCCTCGGTCATGCGCGGGGTGAGGGGCTTTCCGTCCTGGGTGTATGCCTCGACCTTGTCCTTGCAGCGTGGCATCAGGACCGTATAGGTGACTGGTTCCTGACCGACGTCCATAGTGATGTCCAGGGAGCCGACGGGGCGGTCCCATTCGTCCTTCCGGAGCTCGGGGAGTCCGAAACTGACGTTGCCGCGGCTGCGCAGGCCGGACCGCTGGGCCCAGCGGGTGACCGTCCGCGCCTTCGCCATTGCCTTGCTGTAAGCCGCCGAGATCTCTTCAGCGGGGACGGGGCTGCCGTCTTTGGTGTGGATGTCCACGTCTGCTGCTGATTCGTGGTTGCGGTCCGTCTGGTTGCGGACGCCGCGCATCACACCGAACATGTGGTCGCTGAGGTGTACCGAGAATTCCCCGTCCCGGTTCTTCAGGTAGAAGAGAGTGCCGAAGCCGTCCGTCGTTTCAAAGTCCGTGGCGCGGCCGGTGACTCCAGCCTGCCGGAGCTGGTCCATGCGGGAGCTGACCAGCTGCTGTTCGACAGAGTCCAGGTTGGCCATTTCGCCGATGTGCAGGAACGGTGCGGGCGCGCCCAGGGCCAGTGTCGGCTCGGCGTGGGTGGTGGTCATGAACTGGCCGCCGTTGGGCTGGCCTCCGGGCTGGTGTCCCTGGCTCATTCGCTGGTTTCCTTCCATGCAGCGGCGGTCTCTTCGTCTTCTTTGGTGAGCTCGATGAGGTAGCGTCCGAGCATCTGGCCGGACTGGTCGGGGCGGTGTGTTCCCGGCGCCGTGGTTTCGTTGACGACGTATCGGTCCACAGCCAGACGGACGAGTCGCTCGTCCTCCAGCAGGGCGCTGACCTGTTCGGTGTCTTCCCCGAAGTCACCGCCGACCAGGGACCTGACGACCGCGTCCCGGCAGGCGCGGGTTTCCCCGCGCGGGTCGAGCGAGTCGCTCATCAAGTCCAGGTGCACCTGTTCGTGAACGTTGAGCGGGACGTGGAGGGCCGGCACGTTGTCGGAGTGGCCGAAGGCGGTGAACTCGCCGCCGGCGGGGACGCCGGAAGCGATGCGGGGCTGTGCTGTTGTTGTGGTCACCAGTCTTCTCCTGTTGCGGTGGCGATGGTCTTGGTCATGGCGGCGCTGACCTCGGAGGGGTCTGCGCCGGATTCTTCCGTGATGTCTTCCAGGAACGCCTGGGTCATCCGGGGGCTGAGGACCTGGTCGGTTCCGGACGGGGCGACGGTCAGCTCGCCGGTGCCGCGGGCGGCCCGGACGTCGAAGGTGCCGTGTTCGGTGTCGACCATCATTTCGACGTACTCGCCGGAGGGGTTTTCGTCTGCACGGGGGAGGTAGAACTGGATGTCCTTGGTGCTGCGCAGTGTGGTGCTGCTGAGCCATGCGTCGGTGAGGCGGGACTGGGCTCGGGCGTAGGCGATGGTTTCCGCGATCTTCTGGGGCGTTGACTTGCCGTAGTCGCCGGCCATGGCCGACCCGCGGTGGGCGATGTCGAGATGGTCCTCGTCCGTCCGCCAGATGGAGGTGTTGCGGTCCTGGACGATCAGGTGGAACGTGTGGCCCTCGGGGCTGACGTAATCGAAGTCATCACCGCTGTAGGTATTGATCTCGGTGATGGTGCCTTCGATGCCGGCATCGGTCAGCCGCTGCAGGCTCGCCCTGCAGGAGGCCGCCTGCTCCTCGTTCATCCAGGACATGCCTGCCGTGACTGCCAGGCCGGGCTGCGCCGACGGTGCAGTGAGGGAAGGGACCGTGTCGGAGTGGCCGAAGGCGGTGAACTCGCCTCCGGAAGGGACGCCGGGCTGGACACGCGGCTGGGTTGAAGTCGTCATGCCCTTCTGTGTGCGGCGGGCCTCCCAAATGGCGACTGGCTCTGGCTGTGCCGTACACATGGTGGGGATGAGCGAAACAACAACAGGGCAGGGTCTACCGGCGGCCCCGGAACAGGATGAGGTCCTGATGGTCGGGGACTGGCATGGCCGGACAGCGTGGATGGAAAAGGTGCTGCGCGCCGCCTTCCGCAGCGGCCACAAACTGCTGGTCCATGTCGGTGACCTGGCGGTGCTGTGGCCGGCTCCGAACGACAACGACAAGTTCACGAAGATCCTGAAGCGGCGCCTGGACGAGTACCAGCTGACGCTGATCTTCGTCGACGGCAACCATGACGTGCACCCCAGGCTGCGGGCCCTGCCCCGGAACGCAGACGGCTTCGGTGTCATCAGCGACCGGCTGCTGTACGCACCGCGCGGTCACCGGTGGTCCTTGTCCGGGGTTCGGTTCGGGGCACTGGGCGGGGCCTACTCGATTGACCGCCGTACCCGGAAGCTCGGCAAGGGCTGGTGGGAAGGGGAGGTGACCACGGAGGCCGACGTGCGCCGCCTCGGCCGCGGGCGGCTCGATGTGCTCGTGACCCATGAGGTCCCGGCGGGCGTTGATGTTGTCCCGCAGGTCGGCCAGCTGCCGGAATTCATCGAGCGGGAAGCCTACGCCAACCGCCTGCTGGTCCGGGATGCGGTCCGGAACACCGAGCCGCGGCTGGTGTTCTCCGGCCACTGGCACCAGCGCCGTACTGCCCTGATGCCGAATATGGACACCCGGGTCCACGTCCTCAACCGCGACCTGTTCGACGGCAACGTCGTCGCCCTGGACCTGGGAACCCTGGCCGTCCGGGAGTACCCGCTGGGCTGATTCCCGGGAGAGCAGAAAGACCCCCGCACCGTTCTCCGGTGCGGGGTCTTTGTCGTCGCCAGTCAGGCTTACTGGGGCAGTGGGGCGTTGACTGCGGCCTTCAGGTCAATCGTGGCCCGCCGCGTGTACCGGCGGTCCTTCCCATCGAATTCTGCGACCCCTGCCGCCCACGCGTCGTCCTTGAGGTCGAGGGCATAGAGCAGCCCCTGCAGGTCGGGTCCGTCATCGAACGCCAGTTCCTCGCCCCAGTCCTCGTCGATGTCTTCACCTTCCAGGACGGTGCCGTCGGCGGCCGTGACGGAGATGAGGTCGTACTGGTTTTCGCCGTCCTCGTTCTCGGTGATCTCCAGGGTCGCGGCGTCCGGGTGCTTGGCGAGGATGGCCGCCGAGAGGCAGCGCAGCGATTTGATCTGGTGCACCTTGTCCAGGGCTTCGGCCTGTTCCCGGTGCCGGCTGATCACAGCCTCGGACTCGAGGTAGGCGGCGAACTGTTCCGTGGCGGTCTTCTCGGCTGCAACGTCCAG
The DNA here is from genome assembly GCF_014764445.1 of Pseudarthrobacter sp. BIM B-2242. Lineage (NCBI taxonomy): Bacteria > Bacillati > Actinomycetota > Actinomycetes > Micrococcales > Micrococcaceae > Pseudarthrobacter > Pseudarthrobacter sp. BIM B-2242. The sequence continues at coordinate 171,807 of NZ_CP061722.1, read as the reverse complement.
GGTGGGGACAGTGTCGGAATGGGCGGTCTTGGCGAACTGGCCGCCGGCAGGGACGCCGGCGTCAACGCGGCTGGGTTCTTTGCTCATGCCAATCTGTGTGCGGCCGGCTCTGGACCGCGGCACGGCACACATGGGACATTGGGATCCCGCCCTAGCAGGGGACGCAGAAGGGCCCGCGCAGTTCGCTGTGCGGGCCCTTCCTGGTGATACCGGTCAGAGGAGCTTGTTGAGCGCGTCAACCTCGTCCGACAGTTCTTGCAGCTCTTGGCGGGTGTAATCGCCCGACCGTTCGCCCACCCGATCCTCCAGCTCGCTGACGCCGGCACGTGCGGCCTTGACCAGGAGTTCCTGCTCCTCCTCGCTCAGAGGCCGCTTGGTGATGTCGTCCTGGTCCGGGTCGTAGGGGATCGGAGCTGCGGCGGCCCGGAGGTCGATCGCTGCGGACTTGAAGTCGTGCTTGCGGGTGGTGCTGGTGGCGATGCCCGACATCCATGAGCTGTCATCCAGGCTCAGGTCGTCCACGAACTCCTGGACCTCGGTGCCGTTCACTGCGGACTCGTACAGCCAGTCTTCATCTGCCTGATCCTTCAGGACGGTCCCGTCGGCGGCTTCGAGCTTGACGGCCTGGTAGCAGCCGTTTTCGTTCTCGTTCTCGGCGATGCGCAGGACGGCGGCGTCGGGGTACCTCTTCAAGAGGGTTACGGCGAGGCCGCGGACGGCCATCTGGGATGCCTGGCGGTCAAGGGCCGCCTTCTGTTCGTAGAGGCGCTCCCGGCGTTCACGGACCAGGTCACGGTTGGCCAGGAAACCCAGCAGTGCTGCTTCGCCTTCGGGGCGGACCAGGGAGGGCACATCGTCGCTCTTGATCTTGGCGGCGAACTGGCCTCCTGTGGGGACGCCGGCGTCGACGCGGTTCGGTTCGGTGGTCATGATTTCTCCCTTGATCGGTTTTGGGTTGATTGGTACTTCGGGGTTTCGGCAGCCTCGGTCGGGGTCACTTGCGCGCCCACCTCGTGAGGATTCGCTCCAGGAGTGACGGTCTGCCGTAGCGGGCTGCGTGGTAGCGCTCCAGCCCTCTGGTGCGTCCGTCTCCCAGCAGCTCGAGTACGGATTTTGTGCGCGCCGGCTTGGCCGCCGTCACGATGCCGCCCGTGCGGACAAGGAATCGCGGCGTACGGCAACGAACCTGGATTCGACACCGCCGGTGTCGCTGAGCATGACGACAAAGACGATGTTGAGCAGCCATCCCAGGGCGCGGAGACCGCCGACCCAAAAGCCGGGCCGGCTGCCGTCTGTACGCCGGACAGTGCGCATCCCCGTAACGAGATCACCGAGGGTTCCTGCAGTGCCTGCGAGGCAGCCGTACAGGAAGGTGGCGGACAACATGACCGCGAGCAGGAGGACAGAGCCCTGCCAGGCATCGAAGGCAGGCATGGCGGTGCTGCCGACGGCATAGAGGCTGAGCATGACGGCGGCCGTGGCGCCGCCGACAACCAGGACATCCAGGGCCCGGCCCAGGAAATGCGAGACCATGGGCTGCTCGCGGTACGGAACCCCCGTGTCTTCAAAGGTCGGGAGCTGCTTTTCGTCGGTGCTCGGTGCGGTGGCGGTGGTCGGAACAGCGAGGGACATCAGGCGCTTTCAGGTCGTACGGGAACGCGCTGCCGCCGGCCCGGTGAACGGCGGGCGGCGGCAGCGCAGGTGAACACACCCTTATGTGTGCGGCTGCCGGCGAAAAGCGGCAGCAGGTCAGTCGCCGGCGGCCGGAATGTAGATGAAGGTGACAGGGGCGATGGAGCCGTCATCATCACCCTTGTCAAGGGAGTCACCGTCCCCGTCGAGGTCAACGGAGAAGTTCCGGATGCCCTGGCCGGAGAGGGTTACCGCCGCGCCCCAGCTGTGAACCAGGACGACCCCGGTTCCATGTGCCTGGTCTGCGTGCTCGTAGGTGTCCCAGGTTTCCGCTTCGTAGCCGCGGTCCCGGGCCCAGTCACATGCTGCTTCGTGGATTGCGTAGTCCTCCCGTTCGTTCTTCACGGCGGCCCACACTTCGCGGGCGGCGTGGAGCGCCGGTGCGGAGACCTGGTACTTGCCGAGGGCGGCGGTGGCCGGAGAAGAACCGATGGAGATGTCGGATTCGGCGTGGGCGGTGGGTGCGAATTGGCCGCCGGCGGGGATTCCGTGCGGCTGGCGCACAATGGTGTCAGTCATGCCTCCCTGTGTGCGGCCGGCGGGGATTCCGTGCGGATATGATTCCCTCGACATCATTAAGAAAACATTGGGGGGAAATCTTGTCCGGGAACATCACACAGCCGAAGCGCAGGGGCTGGATCTGGCTGGTGGTCATCGGCCTGGCCATGTCCATCATCGGTATCATCGTCGGCTCCGTGAAGACCGGCGGCATGTGCGGCAGCGTCTTCAGCCCGAAGAGCAGGGTGGCCGAGTTGTACGACACCCTGCAGGGCTCGTTCGGCGGGGCAGCTTCCGACTGCAAGGACAGTATCGCTGCGGCGGCTGTCCCGACATGGATCCTGATTGTCCTGGGCATCATCATGATTCTGGCGGGCATCATTGTCCGGTCCATCGGCAACAACCGGCCGGCGGCCGTCGCACCGGCGCCATCTGTCGCATCCCAGATTGAGGACCTGTCCCGGCTCAAGGAGCAGGGCCTGGTCAGCGATGAGGAGTACGAGTCGAAGCGGGCCGAACTGCTCAGCAGGCTCTGACCGAAGGCAATAGCCAAAGAAGGACCCCGGCGATCGTGCCGGGGTCCTTCTCTTTTTCGGTGGGTCAGGACGTCCAGGCGTCGTCGTCGATGATGCCGCGGGCCTTGAGGGCTGCCGTGGCCTTGTCCTGGATGCCGTAGTGGTCCTCCGGGTCGCCGTGGTGCTCGAACTCGATGCTGGTCCCGTCCTCGGCGTACATGCTGTAGCTGCCGCCGCCGAGGTTGTCGACGCTGTAGCTGGCCAGCCCCTCCTCACCCATGACCTCGAAGTCGAAGATCTGGTTGGAGTCGTCCACGTCGTCAAGCGCATCGTCGTCAGGTTCAATGTCCTCGGGCCCGTGGACTGCGGCGTCGGGATCGTCCCGCAGACCCCAGTAGCCGTCGGCTCCACTGAGCACCAGACCGGCTGCGAGGTGGCCCCGGTGCCAGGCATCGGACGGCGTGTGCTTCAGCAGCTTGCGCCAGTGTTCCCGGTCCTCGGCGGACGCCCGCTTGGTGCCGGAGATCTGCAGGGCGTGGTCGGCCGTGTATGCCGGGGTTCCGCCGGGCTTGAACCGGTCCAGGGACGGGTCGTAGTGGTCCATGCGCCGCTCGTACAGCGCCGCGACCCCGGTGCGCAGCCCGTACAGGAACTCCTGGTAGGCAGGATCCTTGGTTTCGTGGGCGCGGGCGGTGGCCCACTCATCCCAGGCATGGAAGGCGATCCGCCGCTGGGCGTTCACCACGCCGCGGGAGAGCGGACCGTCCATGACGGTGCCGACGGCCGCGTCAACGCACTCGTCACGGCCGAACACCCACTCCGCCGGGCGCGGTTCGGGGCAGCCGGCGTGCCGGCCCAGGAACGGGTCCTTGGGCAGCACCAGGCGGGCGTGCCCGGGGGATCCGAGGGCAACGTCGGGTTCGGAGTGGGCGCTGGCGGCGAACTGGCCGCCGATGGGGATTCCTTCGGGCTGGCGGGCTGGTGTGAACGTCATGCCCTTCTGTGTGCGGCCTCCCTGCCCTAGGAGACAGATGCCTAGGTGCCTTGTGATTTCAGCTTCAATTTGATGACGTGAATAGCCTTATTGGCTTCCCGATCGGCGCGCTCCGCGTCCATCTGCCAGTGCCCAAGAACAGTGAATTCCATGTGCTGGGGCAATAGAATCTCGTCTTCGTTCACTGGCGCTGCCGAAGCAAGACCTCTGTCGATGAACACTCCGCGGTCCGTCTCCATCTCAAACAGGACTGAGTGCTCAACATCGTTGCTTCCGTCCCAAGTGACGCTGCGCTGGAAATCTTCGGGGTGTCTGGGGAAGCAGAAGTCGTATTTCGCTGCGAGGCGCATTTGCAGTGACGTGGCCACGCAGCTGTCCCAAGTGAGGGAGTCACCCGGGTTTAGGTTCATCAGACGGTTTATTCGGTCGACATTGTTCTGCTTGGTCCCGCTGGTGGCGAACCGGTTGGTAGTGAGAATCTCCCCTCGCCACACTGTTACCGGGCTGCTCATCGGCGGAAGCTTTGATGCCACCCGATCGAGGAGCCTCTGCGTGGGCCAATAGGCATCCCCGGGGGACAAGTGGTCGTCTCCATCATGAGGCTTGTGGGAGTGAAAGTAATTGATGAGTATTGCGCGCTCTGCATCATCAAGCTGCGAGTAGTGCAGAGCCTGTTTCGCCCGCTCGTATCCCGGAGACACGGTTGTCTTCTCCGCGACGATGTCCAATTCGCGGAGATCCGAGTAAAGAGCATTTGCCCCCTCATCTGCAGCGTGGGCCCACGACGGCACCGTGGGGTTCTTTCTGTGCCATTCTTCATTTGCCGTGAGAAGGCCCTGGACGATAGCAAGCCTTCCTTCCTTCACTTCCAGGTCTTCATTTGCCCTTCTGATGGCAGCGAAATTTCTCAAGGGCCGCTCTTTTAGGGACTCGATCCGTGATGCAGTCCGTTCGACCTCTTTGAAGGGAGCAAGGCGCTGCAGCCTATCCGGCGTGAAGATGGGAAGTTTTGACACGCCACCCATTGTGCCCGTCAAACTCGTCGGAGACTCAGAATGAAGGGGCGCGGCGAACTGGCCGCCGATGGGGATTCCTTCGGGCTGGCGTGACATGGTCATCGGGCAGTCTCTTTCGGTGAGGTGATCTGTTTCAGGAGGGTGCTCCGGCTGTGTGAAGTCGCCTGTTTGCCGGCGCAGGAGGCCACGTACACCTGGCCTTCATCGCCGTCGTAATAGACCACCTCGTAGCTCACCTGCACCGGTGCCAGCTCCGTAATGCCAAGGTGGCTGCGCAGCTGCTCATCGAACTCCGGGGTGGAGGTCATTGCGGTCACGACCCGCTCCGCGCCGTCCTCGTCCACGGTCTCCGAGATGACGTCGCCGTAGCCGATGCAGGAGTCTGGCAGGACCGCCAGAGACAGCCCCGGCTCGCTGTGGGCGGCAGCGGCGAACTGCCCGCCGGCCGGGATCCCCTCCGGTTGGCGGAGCTGACTCATTGGCCGGCCTTCTTCTGTGCGAGCTGGACAGCCCAGAGGGTTGCGTCCTCGTCAGAGGCGGCCTGGGTGAGAAGGTTGCCGAACACGGTCTTGGCGTGGGCGTCGAAGTCGCCGTTATCCGGTTCGCTGTGCAGTCCTTCGAAGACGGCGGCCATCTCCCAGTCTGCGGCTACCCCGGTCAGCCGGTCTCCATCGCGGTCCACCGTGGTGGCGCCGGTGCTGAAGTTGTGGGTCACCGTGGTCCATATACCGTCGTCGTTGCTGGCGATGATCTCGGCATAGGTTTCGCCCTTGCTGTTCTGTTCCAGATGCACGTCGCGCAGCTCGTAGAAGTCCCCGCTGGACAGGGGGGTGGGCGAGCCGGAGTTCGCGTCGGTGACGGCAAGGCTCCAGAGGGCGCTCTTGACGGACTCGACGCTGGATTCCGGGGTGACGTCCTCCGGTGCGGTCTCCAGATGGAAGGAGTCCTCGTCGTAACGGTCTTCGTGCCAGACCATGAAGCCGCCGTCGGCGGTGCGGCTGAGCACGAGCTCCCGCCCGGTGGGTGACTTGTAGGCCCAGGCGCCGTCCTCGATGTCAGGGTTGTCTCCGGTGTACGGAGAGAGCTCCCCGGTCAGGCCGGCCGCGGTGAGCTGGTCCGGGAGGTCATCCCCGGTTCCGGTGACGACCAGCGGCCGTTCACCCTCGTTGAAGACACGGTGGATGCCGTGGATGTCCTCGTAGGTGCAGCCGTTCGCTGCGGCCAGCGTGGCGACGTTCTCGTCGTAGACCGCTTCGGGGCTCTTCCTCAGAAGCCCGGCGATGTGCTGTGCCGAGGAGTACGGGATGCCGGCCCGGGCCGCGGCACCCATTTCGGCCAGGGACGCCTGGTGCCCGGATGAGGCAACCAGGGCGACGGCCGGCTCGCTGTGGGGTGTGGTGGCGAACTGGCCGCCGGTGGGGATGCCTTCGGGTTGACGTGACTGCTTGGTGCTCATGCCCAGCCTTCCTTCTCGAGTTCGGGACGGCGGACGTGCAGCCGGTTCTCTTCGGGCCCGTCCTGGTTGATCGTGGCGCCGTCGTAGGCGGTGAGGCTGCAGCGGTCCCCGCCGCCGGTGACGTAGGCGGCCGAGGTGCTTTGGGCCCAGACGCGGACCCTGGATTCGGTGGACATCGCGATCCGGGCCCGGGCCTGGCCGTGGGTCTCGACGAAGTACTTGTTCTGTCCGTCGACCACCACGCCGACGTCGCCGCCGTGGATGGTGGTGCCGCCGCCGAAGCCGTTTTTGACTTCGATCTGGACGTTGCCGGAGCGGACGTGCAGGCGGTGGAAGCCGTCGTTGACGCGGATGACCAGGGGTGCGCCGGACTCGGGGCCCACGACGTCGTAGTCGTCATCCATGGTGGAGTTCCTGCGCGAGGTCACGAAGCCGAGGTCGACGACACGGCCCTGCCGGCCGGCAAGGCGCGGGCAGGAGAGGGCCTGACGGATCTCGGAGCGGGTCCGCGGTTCCTTGTGCTGCATTTCCCAGTCGGCAGTGACGTCGTCGTAATGCAGGGCGCCGTCCTCGTCCTCGGTAATGACGTAGGGCCGCCACGGCGTCGTGGGGCTCACTGATGGATCAACGGGCGCTGCCGGAATTCCCGCCAGGGCGGGGACATTGTCGGAGTGGGCGGTGGCCGCGAACTGGCCTCCGGTGGGAATGCCTTCGGGCTGGCGGGATGGGTTGAACGTCATGCCTTTCTGTGTGCGGCATCAGGGCCAGGACGCACAAGAGCCCCGACCCGGGGACGGGGCAGGGCTCTCATGTGGAGGCTCAGGCGCCGGGCCGGAAGCTGATCGCCTCCTCGACCGTGATGGTCCGTCCGTCCAGGAAGGTGTTGAAGTCGTCCTCATTCCGGTAGCGGAACACTTCCCGGTCCGCCGCCTGGACGGTGCTGCGGTCGATCTCGTTGCCGTCGGCGTCCCAGGCCGCCGCTATTTCCAGGCCCTTGCCGCCTGCGGTGAGCTCAAACGAGTCGATGGCGGGGAAGTCCTTGCGCAGCTCCTGGGCTGCGCCGATCATGTAAACGCCCTGGATCTCCTGGACGGCTTGCGCGAGGCGTGCCTCAGCCTCCAACAGGTAGGCATCCCGGACGGGCGTGCTGGTCAGGTCCGGAGCCGCCGGCTCCGGGGCGGGGTCCTTGCCCAGTCCCTGGGCGAGGATGATGTCCCGCATGTCCGTTTTCGTGCAGGCTTCGATCATGATGCCGTACGTGGAGGAGTCGATCCGCCTGTGGACCTGCTTTCCCCATTCGAGGGCCTTCTCCTGGTCTTCCTCGTCGAACTCTTCCCATGGGTTCTCGCCGTTGTACGTGTTGTTGATGATGCCGTCGCTGTCGGACTCCCAGAAGGTCATGACCTGGTTGTCGACGGTGACGTACGTTTCGCACTTGCCGCCGCTGAAGTCGAAGGACACCTCCGGTTCAGGAAGATCTGCGGGCCATTCCGGAAGTGTATCGAAGCTGGCGGTCTTCAGCTCGATCGTCCCGGTCAACGGGGCTGTGTAGATGGTGTGCGTCGGCTGCAGGGAGGCAACGGCGTCGGAGTGGGCGGCGGCCGCGAACTGGCCTCCGGTGGGGATGCCTTCAGGCTGGCGGGCTGGTGTGAACGTCATGCCCTTGTGTGTGCGGCAAAGCGGCCAGAGGACTAGGAGTGGGGCCCGATCATGTCGAGGGTGTAGCCGTCCGGGTAGTGGGACACCGGGCCGCCGGAGACGAAGGAGGGGCTGGCCGGCAGCGGCTGCATCCGCGTACGGAGGGCACGGACCCGCAGGATGGTATCGAACGGTATCCGCAGCCAAGCCGGGGAAGGCTTCAGTCCCAGTGCCAGGGCCACCTCCGGCTTGTCCATCATGAGGGCCAGGACGGTGCCGGTGAACCGGTGCAGGGGCCGCGGGAGCCGGTTCTTCAGGGCCGCTACGGTGGCTTCGAGCAGCTGCGCGCCTTCCGGGCTGGGACCCATGTGCCGCGCCTCGTAGTCGTCCAGGAACTTCTCCGCGTCAGCGAAAGTGGCCGGTGCCGGCGCCAGTCCCATGCGGGCACCCAGCTCGGCATAGAAGGCCACGGCAGCTTGCTCCTCCCGGGGCGTCAGCTTTCGCCAGCCGTGACGGTCCACCCAGCGCAACGGCAGGACCAGCAGGGTCATGAGCACGTACAGGAAGTCCTCGGACGTGCCCGGCACACCCCGGTGTACGCGGCGCAGGAGCTCGACCATCTGCTGACCGCGGTCACTGTCGAAGCCATTGGCGATGATCTCGTGGATCACAATCCCGGTGTCGTAGGACCGCTTCATGGGCCGTGCCTGCATCTCACCGCGGCCGACCAGGGTCCTCGCGATGGAGGGGATGGCGAAGTTCCGGTAGTACGAGAGGAAGAAGCCGGCGCGGATTTCCTGGTGGAAGTCGAACAGGACGATCCGCCGGTAGAGGTCGAACAGGTCCCCGTCCTCGTGCTGCACCATCCGGGTGGGGTGGGTGCCGGTGAATCTCAAAGGACCCTGCCCAGCTCCGACTCAACCAGGAGCATGTAGTCGCGGTCTTCGGTGCTCAGCCGTGATCCGTTCCGTCCGGCTGCGAGTTCGGCGTCCCAGATCTCGACGATCATCCGGTGTAGGTTTTCGTGCGGGTTGTCGTGGTCAGTGGACAGCAGGCTGCGGTTGCCGCCTTCGACCTGCAAGGTCTTGTCACGGATGGCGGCCACCCTGATGAGGGCTTCTTCCAGGCGCCGTGAGGTGCGCCGGGTGCTGATCCGGCCGGCGACCGGTGGAATGGTCAGGCCGACGCCGACCAGGACAATCGCGATCATTTCCAGCAGATGGGTTGGCAGTCCGAGAGCGCTCGGCGCCGACGGGAAGGCCTGGTGGATCTCACCCAGGATCATTTCCGCCATGATCGGAAGGGTCAGCGCACACCCCAGGCCGACCATGGAGAACCCGACGCGGAACGACTGGCGCATCCGGGGAACGTAGCGGAGGCACACCCAGGCGATCTTGCCGCAGGCCCAGGCGATGAAGATGAGCGTCAGCATCGAGAACAGCGCCGAGGCGATGCGGTTGGGGTGCGTTCCGGTCCAGACAGGGTTCGTCGGCGTCAGCCCGGCCAGGACGAAGAAGACGGGCTGCAGAGCCAGGTTCAGCCACAGCGGCATGGTCCGAAGCCAGGCCGGCCGGGTGTCGGCGGGGGACATGGCACTGAGTGCGGCACAGTGCAGGTACCAGAGGCCGACCACCATAAGGGAGTTGATGAGCAGTTTGGTGACGTTCACTCCGCCCAGGACCTGGTCCACGACAAAGTAGACCCGTGTGTCCACCAGCAGAGTCGAGACGCCGGCGAACATGGCTGCGGCGAACACGTCGTCCCTGCCGTTGGCGCGGAGAGGCTTTACCCTTGCCGCGGCCAGGCCGAACAAGGCAAGGGTCATGACCAGGAAAAGGCTCATCCGAAGATGGCTCCGAAGTTCCTCGGCTGCGCGTTCCGGCGGTTGGCTGCCAGCCGGATCCGGGCTGCAAGCCGGTCAGCGAGAAGTTCAGCGGTGACTTCGAATTCGTCCAGGAAGTCGGAGCGCTTCAGGGCGGTGACGACCCGGTCCGGGGCGAGGTCGGGAAAGAAGACCTTGGTCAGTTCGGGGGAGACGACTTCCTGCCGGTGGCGCAGGATCATGTGGGCGAACTCGTGCAGGATGATCTGCTGCCGATGGACGACCGTCACAGCCGGAGCGTGGAGGATCAGGTCCATGTCGTCGAGGCCGAACCACAGGCCGCAGACCTTGTCGGTCGGTGCGCTCTTCATCGGCTGGATGGTGATTTTGCGCCCGCGGAGCTTTTCAAGGTGCTCCTGGATGGACCCCAGGGTGACGGGGTCTGGGAGATTCAAAGCTTCTTCAGCTTCGCGCGCCTTGGCGCGTGCCGCTTCGTTGATCATGGGTTTAGAGCAGTTCTCGTGAGTGTGCAGGACGCGGAGCCCCCAAGCTCCGCGTGAAGCCTAGCAGGGTATCAGCGCAGGTCAGGCGCGATTAAGTGATGATTCGGAACCGTTGGCGAGATGCTCGTCGATGATGTCCCGGATCTGCAGCAGCGTTTCGGGCGTGAGGCCGTCCAGCTGGCGGGCGGCGAAGTTGCGCACCTTGTTGGCCTTCATGGTCGCCAGAAGCTCCATCTGGGCCTCGACCCGTGCGGGCAGCTCTTCGCTCTCTTCGAGCAGGTAGTCCTCGTTGACACCGAAGAACCGGGCGAGGTTGCGCAGCAGCTCAGGCTTCTTGACTTCCGGCCCGGTGCCGTTGCGCATGTAGTGCCAGCGGCCGCGGGAGAGAGGCGTGCCTGCTTCCTTCATCGCGTCACGGATGTCGTTATACGCGACGCGGCGGCCTTCGGCCTCTGCTGCGTCCAGCAGCAGGTTCAGTCGCCTGGCCAGTGACGCGCCAGGGGCTTCAGGGGCTTCGGAGTCCAGCGGCGCGCCCAGCTCGCCGGGGGCACCCGTATGCGGATCCCCGTAGGAATAGTTGGACATGTGCAAATCGTCGCAGGTTATTTCGCCAGACGGAAATTGGACATTTTGTGAAGCCTGGTGTCTCTGAGGTCCGGAAACGGGAGGAGGGCCCCGAAGGACCCTCCTGTTAGTGCTCCTGGCGCCGCCGGCCGTCCAGATAGATGATGTGCTCCTCGGTGGATAGGTCGTAATCGCAGCGGGGGTCTGTGTCCCAAATCTCACTGTTCGCGGTGATCCCGGCCAGGGCGTCGGTCAGTGATCCGGGGTCAGCACCCTCGACCGTGCGGCGGGCCCAATCCGCGTTCGGGCCTTTGTAGTAGTTCGCCCCGATGAAGTCGTCATCCGCTGTCCGCACGAAGGTAGGCACCATCTGCTGGTCACCGATGCGGGTGGCGCGCAGCCGGACCTCCCTGGCACCGGGGACTGCCTCCCGGACATGGGCCGCGGCGGCCGTGAGCATCACCGTGTCGTGGGCCTTGATGGCTTCGGCCATGTGCCGGCGGCTGTGGTGGGCCATCCGCGTGACCTCGGACAGGACGGGGCTGGAGGGTGCAGCCTGACCGGTGATGACGAGCTCCTCGCGGGTCAGGGCACGGGACCCGGCGGTCAGGGACGGCACCTCGTCCGAGTGGGTGGTGGCGGTGAAGGTTCCGTCGGTGGACCGGGGATGGAGGGCGGAGTTGAATGCGTGGCTGCTCATGCCTGTCCTGTGTGCGGCCCGGGCCCTGAATGCGCACCGAGGGCCCGAAAACCCTATGGCCATCGTGACCGACCAGTGACCGACCCAATGACCACCCCTGCTTCCCAGTGCTGGCGCGGTTTTTGGGCGATGGGCGACCAGACCGACCAGGGGGAGGTATGCCTATAGGAGAGAAAGGATGTAACGGGGAAGAACGAGGGTCCCTATATGTAGTAGTAGTTAACTGATCGGTTTGATCGGTCATATATATATAAGGGCCCTGCTTCCCAGTGCTGGCGCGGATTTTTATGGGCGACCAGGTGGTCGCCATCTGGTCGCCATGGTCGGTCAGAATCGGCAAAAACCAGCGAAAAGCCCTCAAACGGCGTTTTGGGCGTCGATCGCCGTCTTCCCCTGGACCGGTGTTTCGTCGGGCAACCGACGAAAAAGCCGGAATTCGTCCTAGCCGCGGGTCAGCGCGAGGACCACAATGACTGCCGTCATGGATGCCAGAACAGCCAAAATCACGTATCCGACCCACTTCGGGCGGCCGCGGTGAGGGTTGATGTCGATGTAGGGCACGCTCGCTACTCCTCCGATTCCGGTCCTGCATTGCTCTTGCGCCGGGTGGACGAGAGCGCGAAAAGGGATACGAGAGTCATCGCCAGGAGGGAGATGGCCATGACCAGGAGGCCGATGGCATAGCGGGTGGGATCCATGTCAGGGGGTGCTTTCGGTAGGAGAACCTGCCGATCCTAGGTCAAAATCCTCCTGCCAAAAACCTCTGCGAATGATGTTCCCGCAGACCGCGATGGATGGTCCTGGATACGAAGGTGGCCCCTGTCGAATTCAACAGGGGCCACGTGTTTGAACCGGCCGATACCGGGGTAGGAGTGTTTTTACTGGTCGATCGGTGAGACGGTCGTCCGGCGGGTCCGGCTCGTGTACGTGTTTGCGGCCTTCTGCGCCAGGTCCGGCCGGCTCGCCCAGGAGATGACGCCGTAGCGGCCCAGGTCGTAAGTGCCGTCGTTCACCTTCCCGATGTCCTCCTTGCAGTCCTTGATGGTCTCCTTGAGGCGCTCGATCTTCTTCTTCGTCTGCAGCTTCAGCTCGGGGACAGCCCGGCCGACCTTCTTGACGTCGTACTCCAGGGTCTCCGGGTCGTAGCAGCCCTGGGTGTCGCCCTTAGAGTTGCCCCGCGTCTCCTCCAGCTTGTTCCCGTCGGCGTCGACGAGGAAGTATTCGAAGCCGTGGTAGGCGGGCCGGCCCTGGTAGTCGACGTCGGGATCCCGGCGGTCTGAGGGGAACCGCTGGCGCTTCTTGAACTTCGGGTCTTTCAGTGCTTCTTCGCGGGCCGCGATGTCGGCCTCCGCCTTGCGGATCTGCGCCTCCCGGTCGGCGATCACCAGCTCAGGGATCTCCGGGCTCTGCAGGACCGCGTGACTGTATTCCTTGGTCTTGGAGGACCGTGTGGCGACGCTGCCGTCCGGCAGGGTCACGCAGGTGGTGCGGCCCTTCGAACTGGTCTTCGGCGCCGTGGCGGACGGAGCTGCCGGGGCCTGCGGGGTGAGGGACGGGACGTTGTCGGAGTGGCCGACGGCTGTGAATTCGCCGCCGCTGGGGACGCCCTTGAGGACGCGTGCTGGTTTGTGTGATGTGCTCATGCCCTTCTGTGTGCGGCATGCCGAAGGGGCCGCCCGCTGGATGCAGACGACCCCTTTCCAGGGTCCGGAGAACGGCGCTCAGGCGCCGGTCAGACCAGGGATGAGCTCTTGGGCAGCGTGAGCTTCTCCAGGCCCGCAGGCGGCCATTCTTCCTGCCTCACCAGGACGGTGCGGTTGTTGCCGGCCGGCTCGTTGTCGTTGATTCGCCCGTCGGCAGGGATGTCGGCCAGGGTAATGGCGATCATGCCGGGGTGGCCCTCGGGGTCCCGGACGACTGCGGTGACCTTGTCGTGGGTCGCGGCGCGGGCGGAGTGGAACTCGCGGTCCCTGATGACCATCGACTCGGCAGCGGTGATGGGTTCGAACGCGGTGAGCCCGTACCTGGCCGGGTCCTTGCCCACAATTTCCGTATATTCGTCGGGGTAGTAGCGCCGGGCGATGGTGTGGGCGTTCTTCACGTCCACCGGGTTCAGGTCCTGGTGGTGGGTGATGGTCGCCTTGGCCCAGGCGCAATCACGTTCGTACATCCCGGCAGGCTCACGCCACGCGGGGTCGACCTCTGCATCCCGTTCCGGGGAGAGCTTGATGCCGCCGTGCCCGGCCGTCCAGACGGCGTCAATGCCGGCCGCCATCGGGGAGGTGCCCTGCGCCTTGCCCCAGGGGGTGCGGGAGCCTTCAGAGAGGTGGTTAACGCCGTAGTTGTGTGCCCGGGTGCGGGCTGCCTTGGCGTGCTCTTTGGCCTCGTCCAGGGAGGCGAAATGCTGCTGCTGGCTGATCGTCAGCGGCCGGTTGCCGCGGTAGTCGATGACCTCGGCACGGGCGCCTTCTTCGCGGATGTCGGTGGTGACCCGGGCTTCGATGCCGCCGACGCTGCTCAGGAAGGTGTCCTGGTATTCGTCTCCGCCGGATTCCCACCTGGTGCCGTCGGCGTCGCGGTACGGGTTCAAGAGGTTGGGTGGAGCCTGGAGCGCGGGAACGGCGTCGGAGTGGGCGGGTGCGGTGAACTGGCCGCCGTCAGGGGTGCCGGCGGGCTTGTGGGCTGGTGTGAACGTCATGCCCTCCTGTGTGCGGCCGGTCCGGGAAGCTGCGCATGCAAAGCGGGGTGCGGAACCGGCGAGAACCCTCTCCCGTACCAAGGGAATTGATACGGGAGAGGATTCGAGTGAAGCGGCTCAGCTCAGGGACGGGAGGCTTACGATCTTGATGTTGCCTTTGACGAGTTCCTGGGCGTCGACCGTGACGGTCTTCTGGTTGCCGAGGATGTGGCCCGCCGGGATGCCGTTGCCGCCCGGGCTGTAGCCGTTGATCTCGATGTTAAGCGAGCTGACAAGGCTGCCATGCTCATCATCAATGCTGTTCCCCTTGGAGTCATCGACCCCATCGACACGGACGCTTCCCCGGTGGCTCACGGAGAGGCTGATGGTCCTGGCCGTCGACAGGCGATCAGCATGGACCTTCGCTGCCCTGGTGACCACGGCCTGGTTTGCTTTGCGCTGCTCTTCATCGCTAGCGGGGAGGTTGTGCGACAGAGTGACGTCGGACTCAGAGTGGGCGTTCGGTGCGAACTCACCGCCCGCGGGGATGCCCTGCGGCTGGCGGTTGACGGGCGGCAATGGCCTCTTAGGTAGTGTCATGCCTTTATCGTGTACGGCTGGATCGAAAAACGCGCGGCCACCACGCCGGGGTCAGTCGTCCTCATCCAGTTCCCAGCGGGTACCTGATGCGCTCTCGACAGCGGCCATCCAGTCCTTGACGCCGGCGACGAACGGGAAGGGCAGGTCTGGGCTGAACTGCCGGGCGGTGTAGTCGACCACGTAGGTCCCGTCCCGGTCCCCGACCAGGAGGGCGACGTGGTGCCCGCCGAGCCGGCGCCGTTTCAGGGTGATCTCATCAACCCATTCAGCCTCGAACGCTGACGCCCCGGCCTCTTCGATGAGTTCGTTGGTGGCGGCCCAGCAGTTGCCGAGAGCCAGCCCAGGGTCGCCCATCTCTGCCAGCCGGACGGTCTCGCGGCGGGCGCGGGAGTGGTCGAGGATTTCCAGGTCGGCGTAGTCGCCCAGCACCCGTTCAGCAGCGGCTGTCCGGCGGGCAGAGTGCCGGCTGCCCGTGGCGTTCAAGGCCAGCCCCGGTTCGGCGTGGGTGACCTCGGTGAAGCGGCCGGACGCGGCACGCGGATGCTGGTGGGCGAGGAAGGTGCTCATACCTGGTTGTGTGCGGCGCCGTGCCATCCCAGGCAGCACAAAGGGCCCCGCATCTGCGGGGCCCTTTGCCGGTGGTGCTAGTTGTTGTCGCCGCCGTTGCGGATCCAGCTGCGCATCATGTCCAGGGCGATCGAGGTCGTAGAGGACTTGGGGCGGCTCGTGCTGTTCTGGAGCCAGGCCAGGTGCAGCTCGGTGGTCAGCTCATCCCGGTCTGCGTAGCCGCGGACGGCGAACCGGGACAGCGCCGGACGGGACGGATCCTTGAGCCGGCCCGCGATCGCCAGGGCTCCGGCGTCGGAGAGTTCGCGCTTCAGGTGGCGGTCCCTGACGTGGGCTTCGATGTCCTGCGGGAGCATCCGCATCGCTTCGGCCCGGGCCGAGAGCCGGTTCTGCACCGACGCGGACCCGGCGATCTGCTCGCGCAGCAACCGGCCCAGGAACTCGGACCCGCAAGTGCCGGGATCGCTCTCGTTGTGTAGGGCGGTGACCTTGGTTCCGACCCAGGCGGCATCGACGACAGCGCCCTCGGTCAGCGGGACGTCGGGAAGCGAGGTGCTGCACTCGACCCGGACCTCATCCCAGTCCTGGTTGTCCAGGTCGGCGTCGTACCGGGTGCGCAGGTAGTCCTCGATCTGGGCGCCGTGACGCTCCAGGTACGCATCTACTCCGCCTTCGGCAGCCAGGTCCTGGCCATCGAACAGACCGCGGATGTTCAGTGTCTTGCCGGCGGTCACCGTGTAGCCGGAGCCGTCATCGACATGGGAGCGGTGGACGTCGATGGTTTCAATGATGTCACCGTCGGCGAGTTCGTTGAAGTTCTCGTCCTCGCCGGGCGCCAGGATGACCGGGCGGGCTGCAGGGTCGGCGAGGGTGACGCCGGTGGGCTCGGGGAAGGTGTGGGCGGCGAATTCCCCGCCGGAGGGGACACCGGGGCGGACGCGGTTCTGGTTGCTCATGCCCTTCTGTGTGCGGCGGTCCTGCTCCGGCGTCATCGGGCTGCCTTCCCTGCGGTCGCGGGGCTGTCCTCCGGGACGTGGCGCAGGCCGGAGACGATCATCTCCAGCATGATCTTTTCGTCCTCGGTCAGCGGCCGCACCGCCCGCTCGAAGAGGGTGATCCCGGCGGCCCAGTCCTCCCAGGTCCCATCGGTGCCGAAGCGCTGTCCGTTGCGGACGGCGGCGGAGATGTAGATGGCGGTCACGACAGTGTCATAGGGACGGCGGCCGGTCTTGCAGAACCCGTCCAGGCCAGAACCGTCCACACCATCAGTGCCGGGCAGGTGGAAGGTTTCGTAATCCTCGTCCAGGGCCTCGGAGCCGTTCAGCCAGATGCCGTCCTCAAGGTCGAGCTTGGGAGCGCCCGTGCCGAGCGGGCCGCAGATGGCGATGCCGGAGGTCTCGATGATCGAGCAAGTGTCGGCGATAACGGCGGGGGTGGCGGTGGCGTCTGCGGAATAGTGACTGTAGCCCATGAGGTCCTCCTGGTCGGCGGTGTCCGGGGTGCTCCCCGTACCCCTCATGTGTGCGGAGCCACCCGCCGGACTCCCCGAAAACAGCGGGCAAGACAAGGGGCGGGCTGGATAAACCAGACCGCCCCTCGGAGCGCGCGCAGGAAACACCATGGCAGGAGGAAGAAAAGGTAATCCCCCCGGCGCAACCTTCGCTTCGCCGCCGGCTCCTCTATCCAATGACCGGGTGCGATGACGTTGACGCCTGCTCTTACAGCTCATGTGTGCGGCGGAATCAGGAATGCTCTTCGGAGCCACATGGAGAAGACAGAGCGGAGAAGACAGAGAGCGGACCGGATGACCGGCCCGCTCTCCGGAGCATGGGACGCAGGAAGCACCATGGCAGGAAGGTGAAAGGGTAATCCCTCCCGGCGTAACCTTCGTTTCGGATACCGGCCGCTATGGAATAAACCGGTGCGATGACGTTGACGCCTGCTCTTGCATTGCATGTGTGCGGCGCGCCGAGCGTCCCTCACCGGTCAGCCCGTAATGCGCTGTGGTCCGTCTTTCGCTGTAGCCGGGCGGGATGCCTGAAGCTTTACCCCGGCGCTGATGAACAGCACCATGGCTGCGGCGTCCAGGGGCAGCCAGGTCTCCCTGGTCAGGTACACAGGTATGAGCGGGTTGAACAGGACAGCCGTTGCGCTGAAGGCCACCGCCCATGCGGTCCGCTTCTGCCCGCCGGCCACAATCGCGGACCAGATGGCCATGGCGGTGACTCCCCACCGCACCACTTCATAGAAGGAGTACGGTGCGCCCAGGATCGCCACCAGCAGCAGGAAGCCGGCGACGACAGCAGGGACGGTTGCCGGATGGACAGTGACCAGCGGGACGCCGTTGAGGTCGGATTCGGTGAACCCTGACGCCGGCGGGTGGCGTTCGGTGGTGTGGAACTGGGAGTTGAACTCCACGGCGGCCGGCGCGGGCTGGCTTGGGGCGCTCACAAGAGCCGCCGGTGCCGTGGCGGCAGGACGAGGAGTGGGGGCTGGGGCCGTCTGGTTTTCAATGCATCCGACGAACTCCCCTACCGTGTCGATGCTCGGGAACTGCACCGCCCCGTTCAGCGGACCGACCCGCGCATACCAGTCGCCAATCAGGTCACCGAGCATGGTGAAGCCAGACTGCACGCGTCCGGCTGCCAGGCGATCGGTTTCCGCAGCGCCGGAGATCAGGCTCCCGTAGCGCCAGACTGCCTTGTCGCCGTGGACCCTGATCCAGCCGACAAACTGGTTGACGGACAGGATGAGGACATCCCAGGACTTCCCGTGAATGCTGATTCTGACCCGGTGGACCTGGACAGGTCCGGTGATGTTGCGAAGAGCAGCTTCCCTCGCCGCATCCATGACCTCTTCTGTTTCCATTCGTCCCCCGTACAGGCATCGGGCTTCGCGATCCGGTGCCCGTCAGTGGCCCAATGCTAACCGAGGGGCTTGGCCATCAGGGGAAGTTACGGACATGCAAAAGCCGGGACCGGATGATCCGGCCCCGGCTCGACCGGCGCAGGTGGCCCCTTCAGGCCACTTGGGGGTAGGCCCTGGGGCGCCCTTCGTTCCGCTGGGTCAAATGGTCACCGCGGCGGTGGCGTTGACGCCGGCTGCCTGGACGATCCTAACTGAAGGCGGCCTTCCGGATGTCGAAGCCCATTTCCTCCAGCAGTGGGTACACGACATCGCGCCAGTTCCGCCAGTCGGTGACCCTCGGGATGTCCAGGGCGCCGGTGCCGGGGGCGTTGTACGGCTGGGCGTAGTAGACGTGCTTCCACGCCGGCACCGCTGCACCGGTCACGGTCGGTTTGTCGTCGAACAGAATGTGCCCGAAGACCAGGGTCTTGTCGTGGGTGAGGATCGTCTTCTGCGCCATTTCGGACCCGAAGTGTTCCGCGACGGAGGCGAGTTTCTCCGACGCACAGGTCTGGTGCGTTGCATACGGCTTGGAGCAGAACCAGGTGTCCAGTCCCTCGTCCTGCATTTCCTTCATCGCCTCGACCGCGTAGGGCGTCGGCTTCAGGTTGCGGTACAGGCCCTCGGCGTTCATGGCCGCGTCCAGGATCTCCCTGTTGTGCGGGTTGTCGAACATGTAGTCGTAGTGGGTGCGCTTGTCCTCGGGGACGAGCTGGTAGCCCGGGTCGAGCGTGAGGAGTATTTCGTCGAGGGAGGCGCTCCAGTCGAAGGCGTTGCCGTCCAGGTCCCACAGGACGATCGGGGCGTCCGTGTGCGGGCGCGGCAGTGTCAGGTTTCTCATGGAGCTGATGTGTGCGGAGGCACCGGTTCTCGTCTTCATGACCGGACATTAACTCCGGGCTATGACAGTCGAAGGACCGGTGCCGTCCCGTGCCTAGGCGGGCACCCGCTCCCCGGTGGAGGCGACGTTGTCGGCCGTGATCGCGTGGAACGCTGCGGTGTCGGCCAGATGAGCCCATGCCTGGCGGTTCTCGTCGTTGCCTACCTCGAGCAGTTCGTCCTCGTCCGCGTAGTTGTCGGTGGTGATGAGGACTTCGTAGGGGTGGTCGGGGTTCAGGATGTGGCTGGGGTCCTGGTAGCCCTTCATTTCGTTGTGGACGGCAAACCGGATGAGGTCCACGTACCGGAACCGCTCCGCCGGATCCAGGTGCGGGAAGGCGCGGTGGAGGCTGTCCAGGGCGTCCCTCCGGTTCTGCGGTGCCTCGCCGTCGGCCCAGTATTCGGGGTAGGAGTCACGGAGCAGGTCAGAGGTGCGGGACGCGGTGATGGCGTCTCGGATCTGGATCTTCGGAAGAGCCTGCAGCACCGCGGTCATCTCCCTGCCATGGGCGGCCTCGAAGTCGGCGTCGAACTCCGGCGCCGGGGTGACGGGCAGGACAACATCAGCTGGGGCGTGGGCGGTGGCGGCGAACTGGCCTCCGGCAGGCTGGCCGGACTGGATACGGGCGGGAAGTGCGGGTGCGCTCATGGTGGTGCTCCTTTCGATACTTCCCATGTGTGCGGCGATCCCGCTGCGCGGCGACAAAAGAAAACAGCCAATGTGGCACTAGTGGTACAGACAAACCGACAGCTATGCGATAGCGGTTGAAGGACACCTACCCTTGGCCTCAAGATCCGGCCGCCGAAAAGGAACCCCATGGCCCCGACAGCACTGCCCCCTGAGAACCCGGTTTACGCGAAGGTCGCGGAGATGTGCCGTCCGCTGTACTTCGACTACGTCTCGTTTCAGGACCTGACAGACGCCAGTGGGGCGGAGGTCCTCAGCGTGACCGGACTCCTCCCCATATCCGACGGCGGGGAATACATGACCATCTTCAGGGGTGCCGGAGACTTAGCCACCGAGGAGCCGGCACTATGGGTACTCATCAGCAAGGACAATCCGCCCAGGGACGCCTCGGGGCTCCACGGGCTGGACAAGGCCGACAGGCACTTGGGTCTGGGCTCCTACGGTACGAAGCATGCCGGAGCCGCAGGCAACCTCCTGCGGCTCTTCGAATTAGCCGAACCCGGACATCAGAATTTGGCCGGTGAGCAGCGGGAGGAAAGCTTCATCCTGCTCAACGCGGCCTGCATGGACGTCTACCAGTCAGCTGAACCGGAGGCGCTGCGTCCCCGCGAGTATGAACACGACAGGGACAAGCCCTGGTTCGCCGACGTGGACAGATTCATCGACCTGTGCCGCAGCGGTCCCCTCAAGGAAGTGCGGCTCAAGGCGAGCCCGCACGGCGGCGTCGACATCACCGCCCACATCTGGCCGCCGTTGATGGATGAGAGAGTCACGGTCCATGTCTTCCACCACCAGGGACCAGGGGAGGACCTGCCAGGGCACTGGTACGGCGTCGGCGATCAGATCACTTCTGCACATGCCGCGTACGTGGACTACGCGAGTCTCTGTTCGGCCTACCCGGACTCCAGCCACGCCTTCATTGAGCACGCGCTTGAAGGCCATCTGCACGGTATGTGTCACGAGGTCTCCGACGTCATGACGGCAAGACTCCAGGAGAAGGAAGACTTCCTCCGATCCCTGATTCCGGACCCTGACCAGAGGGCCGCGCGTGCCGTCGAACTGGCCCACCCTGTCTGGCAGGACAGCCTCGCTGGCTTCCAGGGCATCGCGATGATGTTTACCGGGTTCGCCGACGACGAGTGACCGGGTAGCGGACCTGGCGCTTCCGCACACATAGGGAGGATGAACAGCAGCACCGCACCCCTGCCCACCGTCGAAGACCTTTCAGCTGCCGGCATCCCGGCAGCCAGGGCCAAGGCGTGGCTGAACCGCCTTGAGGAGCTGGAAGGATTCATGGCCGCTCGCGGCGGCCGGTACCCTCGCGCGCTGACTGGAGGCAGGCACGAGTCCAACCTCTATTACTGGCTTGCTTACCAGCGCACGACGCAGGCCGCCCAGCCGCTCCTCCGCATCCTCCACGAGAGGATCCCCGGGTGGGACATGCCGCGGCGCAGGAATGGTCTTCCCTTCGCGGAAGGGGTCAAAGCAGTGAAGGAGTACAGGGCAGCCCATGGATCCTGGCCATCCTGCCGCAGCCGAAATGAGGACGTCTTCCTTCTGGCGACGTGGTTGAAGGGCCAGAGAATCGCCTTCCGCGCAGGCAGCATGGAGCCGTCGAGGAAAGAGCTTTTTGACCGGGAGGTCCCGGGCTGGAACGAAACCGTTCAGGAAACCTGGGAGCGGACCGTCCAGGAAATAGCCACTTTTCGCGCCCGAAACGGCCGGTTGCCGGCCTACTCCAGCAAAGAGCGTTCCGAGCGAAGGCTTTCGCGCTGGCTCGGGGACTACCGGAGGGGCAGGAACCTGACACCGGAACGGAGGGCGTTCCTTGACGAACACCTTCCCGGGTGGGCGATCGACGGCAGGTTTCGGAGCGGCAGGACAGCACACCGGCAGGCAGCGGCCTAGCCAGGCGGGGCACTCTACGGCGATAAAGTGAGGGGTGCCCACCGGCACCCCTTCCCGAAAGAGAGCCTTCCGTGACCGATGTCAGGCCGAACCTGGCCCAGCTGATCCTCGACCGGAAGATGGGCCGCACTTTTGAACGGCTCGCCGCGGACTGCGGCGGAATGCCGGCCGCGCGACGGCTGCAGCAGATGGCCAACGGCAACCGGCCGATGAAGAACTTCCCCGACCCGGACACGATCAGGGCGATGGCCAAGGGCCTGGCCGTCACCGAGTCGGAGATCATCCTGGCCAGCGCCAGGTCCCTGGGGTTCGCGGTGGACAGTGCCGGGTCCGATGAGCTGAACATCGCCGGAGCAGGTGCCCTGCCCGATGACGCCCAGAAGGCCATCCTGGATGTGGCGCGGGCGCTCATGAACGCCCACGGCACCAAAGCTCGGTCCTAGCGGCAAATCAGGGGTGCGGAGGCGGAGATCAGTACTAGCCTTGAGGGCACCAGTACAGCGGCCATGAGGAGGCTCGCATGCGGGACGACACGCAGGAGCAGCAGGCATTCACGGTGATCCGGGAAGCAGCAATGCATTCAGACCTGACCATGTGGTTTACCAGGGTCGCATTTGCCCCGCTATTCGGACGCCACCGTGGTGTCGTCTCCGTTACGGCCATGCCTTTCAGTCATCGGGATCATGAGCCGGTGTGGCTGACGCTTTGGAAGGGGTATCGCGACGGTGTGGGCGAAGACGGCAGCGAACCGGGTTTCTGGCTGCGCATTGAGCAGGGGTTGAAGTTCAAGACCATCGGGGAGGACGGAGTTGCCCCCTACCGGGACGAACTGATCCTGCCGGTCACTCCTGGAGAGCGGGACCTTGGCCTGAACCTGCCGGCGCTGGGGTACAGCAAGGACCTTCTACTGCGCGGTGTCAAACAGTTGCTCACGATGTTGACCGCCGCCATACCCGTCCATCGCGACAGGGCAAACCGGGAAGCTGCCTTCGCGGCCCTGAATGGGGTTGTCACCGGCGATGGCGTCGAAACGACAATGGACCTGGTGGACGGCCTGGAGCAGATGTGTGCGGCCAGCGACCTCGAATCCGTGGAATTCGGCCCGTACGACGCCCCAGGCGAGGACCCGTTCGCCGTGCAGGCTTACCTCGAGACGGAGGACCAGCCGGAGGACCGTCCACTACGGATGACGATATGGGCTTCCGCCGGCAAAAGGTGGATCGACATGGCAGGGCAGGTCCAGGCACTCGACGGTGAACTGATGATCCCGGTTGAGGACCGCGAAGAGGCGGAGTTCATTGTCGACATGGCCGGGCAGCTTAGCGAGATCCACGACGTGGCAGAAGCCATCTACCGGAACCTCAGCCCCGGGAGGCCCGAGACAGCCTTCGACCTGCTGAATTCCATTGCCTTCCTGGCGATGAACGGACCCGAGTACGGCGGCAGTAGTAGCGACTTCCATGCAAGACCATGGCACGTGTTGGCGGACCAGTTTGGCGCCCACTGCAAATTGGGCTTCCTGGCCGGCGTGATGCTGGAGGAGAGCCCGTTCGGGAATCTGAATATCCGGGCAACAACCCCGCTCCCTGCCGATCAGACGATGATCGACCTGCAGGTGTACTGGCAGCAGGACAACGAGGAAGACGAAGCGGAGCATTGGCTGGCTGTAGGAACCTCCACGGGCCCAGCCCACGACGTTGACCCGCTGTATCCGGAGCTGCTGGCCGGGATTCCAACCGAGGCACACGAGAGAGTCCGCCACGCGATCGACCACCTTCACGAGATGGTGCACCTGGCAGGAAGCATGATTGAGGCCAGGACTGAGGAAGTGGCGGACTATGTAGACCCTCGTCAGGTTGGTCCCGTCCCGGAGAGTGTGCAGGACGAGATGGTTCGCAGCACGATTGACGAGACAATAGCCGGACTGAACGGCATCGCCCGGCTGTACACCGGGTCAGTGCCGTCCTGACAGGCCGAATATCGGACCCTGCTTAGCCTCCCGAGGCCATGGCGACCAGTTCCGTGAGCCCTGACTGGCCCATGGCGACCAGGGTCCCGCCGACGCCGAACATTGCGTACGCGCCGATGGGGACCAGCAGCAGCCACTCCCTAACGGACCCGGCGTGGCCGAGTACGGGGATGGTCATGTAGCCGTTGGAGTGCCAGCACTGCTTCAGGATCGGCAGGTTGCGGATTGCCTTGGGCGGCTTGATGGCGAACGGCCAGGCCAGGTTGCAGCCTTCGGTGGTCATCATGTCCCCGAGGATGTGGATGATCACGCCAACGCCCATGGCGATGGGGAACCAGTTCTGCTCCTGCGGTGCGAAGAAGGTGATGAAGACGCCCATGGCGAGGCCGACTGCCCACGGGGACTTCCGCATTGAGTCCGGGATGATCTTGAGGGCCTTCGCGGCGAAGGCGACCAGCAGGACGGACAGGATGCCGGCGCCCGGGTAGATGATGCCGAATCCTTCCAGGTTGTGGGTCCAGAGCCCGGCCAGCCAGGCGATGAACACAAACGCGACGATCCCAATGATGGAGTGGGTACCGTGCCGGTGGCCGCCGGCCAGCTTGCCGATGCCGGAGCACATTACGTTGGACAGCGGGGGCAGGGAGTGGGCGATGGTGGCGTTGTGGTGGTCAGCGTCAGGGAGCATCGCGGCGCCGGCGGTGACCAGGGCTCCGGTGACGACGCCGATGGGGCTGATGTCCCACAGGCCCATGCCGATGTCCAGGCTCTGCGGCAGGAACGGCGCCTTCTCGGCGAACATGGTCAGGTCAACGTGGACCTGTGAGGTCAGGGCAACCCAGGCGGCGGCGCCGCAGGCTGCGTGGTGGGCTCCCATCATGGTGGCGGGGCGTCCTTTCACATCGGAAGATCGGGTGTCTTCTTCTGATGTGTGCGGCCGGCCCCGGTCGGCTCACCGGAGGCCCCGGTTTTACCGGGCGGGCAGTCCGGGCAGCGGGATCAACTGCGGGTAGTCGGTTTCGTTCTCGACGCGGTCATGGAACCTGTCAGTGATCTTGGTGTCTTCCTTGCCGTCGTACATCAGCACCGGAACCACCCAGTCGTTCTCGCTAAAGAGCTGGAGGCTCGCTTCCTTTCCGCTCCCGGTGTCCACGGTGACCTTCCGGCCGGACGCGAGGTCGTTCAGGCCCTGCGGGGTGGCGAGGAAGGTGTTGTCGCCGGCGAGGATGTCATCGGCGGGGCTGCCCTTGACCGGTTCCAGTGCGTAATAGGAGTAGATCTGTGCGACCGCCGTAAGGCCTCGGTCCTCGAAAGCTTTGTTGTTGGCGCTGATATTGGTAATCAGGAAGCCCGCCAGCAAGGCCGAGAAGGCAGCCACCGAGACGACAGTGATGGACACCTTCACGGGAACGGCCCGCAGTTCCGCCTCGTCACCCCGCGCCTGCCGGATCATTAGCGACAGAAAGCCGAGCGTCAGGGCGGCTATGGCCAGGAACGTGAACAGCGTCATCATCATGGGGTTCGACAAAACGGAGTCTGCTTTCTCAAGGGTGAGTGGTTGCAGGCCATGTGTGCGGACTGCCCTGGTCCGCTCTTCGCTCGTCGTCGTGGTGATGACGGCGGTCGTCGTGTTGCTGGTTGTCAGCCCTTCTTGAGCCTGTTCACCGGCAGGAGCAGCTGCGGGTTGGTGGCCAGGATCCGGAGCGCATCCATCGCGGGTGTCCGATCCGCTGCCTCCAGCAGTTGCCAGGAGCGGTGGCCCGGGTCTTCCAGTTCTTTGCGCAGCGTGATGATGCGGGACCTGTCGCTGCCGCCCATGTCCTTCGCGGTGGTCAGCGGCTCCCTGATGGTGGCGCAGAGGACCACGGCGTCATCGAGGTGACGGCCCTTGTCCCTGGAGTCCTCCTTGTAGGCCGCGCCTTTCAGGACGAGGGCACCGAGGGCGTTGGGGATGCTGATGAGGACGGGCTCGCCGTCGCCGACGACCATCCGGCAGTTGACGGTCCGCTTGAGCGCCTGGGTGCCGCCGGCGACTTGGAAGGGCTTGCGGCCGCCGATGGTCGGGACCTTTGCTTCCGGCATGTGGTCGGCGATCATGACGTCGATCTGCTGCTTGCCGCGAACGAAACGGTGGGCCGGTGCGTCATGGTCGATGGACTTCTGCAGCGTGTAGCCAAGGCCGGTGAGGACAGCAGACACCGACGACGTCGTCGCCGCACCCGTCTCGATATGTAGCACGATGTCCACGTCGGCTGTTGGCCGGGAGACGGCCAGCCCGGCGGCCGCTGAGTGGAGCTGGACCATCAGCCCGCCCACGAGCGTCCACTGGGTGGAGGGCAGTGCCCTGGCCAGCTCGACGCACTGCGGCCAGGGCGTGCCCCATCCGCCGGGTGGTACGGGGACGTCCCAGGTTTCGCGGCCGTCGTCAGCGGCCACCTCGGAGGAATCAGCCTCAGTCGGTTCCGGCTCAGACATGCAGCAGCCCCTCGATCACGCGCTGGCCGGCGCTCCGCTCCCGGGTAGCCAGTGAACCCATCAGGTCCACGGCCACGGCGGCGACCGGTGCGCGTCCTTCGGCGAAGGGTTCTGCCAGTTCGACCTCGTGGATGATGGCGTTGCCCTCCGGGTCCTCGACCAGCCCGAACGCGTCGGCGAGGGCCTGGGCGTCCCCGGTCATGACGTAGCCTTCAGCGATTCCGCTGCCGCCGGTCATACCGAACGTCTCCGCGGTGGATTCGTCACGCATGGCGGTGGCGCCGCTGGCGATCAGGTGGGAATTCAGGAGAGCAAGTGCCTCCGTCGTCGCGCGGTAGCGGATGGTGTGGTCCTTGTGCCGGGCGAGGGAGCACACAGCCGTGGCATCCAGATGCCGCAGCCTGCTTCTGAGGCGCGACTTCTCCGACGGTGAGATCCAGGTGGGGTTCTGCCCGGAGAGCAGTGCCAATGCAGCCCAAGCCGTCCTGGCAGTCCATGCGCGTCCCCGCCGGGTGCCGGCGGCGGCCAGGCGTTCGACGGAGGCACGGTCAACCAGGATGGACCGGCCTACCCGTCCGGCGACGGAAAGCTGTCCGGAGTCGAGCAGCTGACGCACCGATACCTGGGTGATGCCAAGGCGCTTAGCCACCTCTGCTGTGGAGAGTCCGTCACTTCCATCCATGCTCTAATGCTTTCTCATCGAAGTATATGTGTCAATACGCTAATACTTCTTTGAAAAAGCAATAGTGCAAACACAGGGTTGTCGATCGGGTCAGTCGCGCTTACGCGGAACCTCGAAGTTGACCGTGACGGTGGGCTTGTCGAGCCAGATGTCGCCGCGGTCCTGGAAGTCGAAGCGATGCTCGTCCTTGCGGCCGGGCAGGGACAGGTAGGCCTGGGTGCCGTCGGAGCGGCCGGCGTCGGGGATGCCGGAGATCGTCCACACCTGCACGCCCTCCGGGTACGCGGGCGGCGGCGCCCAGCCGGCCGCGGTGAGAGCTTCGACGATGGTCCGGGCAGGCGACTCCGGAGGGTGGAGTTCCTGCGGGATCTTCACGTACTCCGAGTACGGGGTGTTGTTGAACTCCTTCAGCGTCTCCTGGTGGGCGGCGATGGCAGCGTCGACGACGGATTCGGCCTCTTCGGACTGGGACACCTTCTCTGGCTCGGGGGCGTCCTCGTCACGGATCGCTGCGGTGTCTACGGCGTGCGTGCCCTGTTCCCAGCCCCAGACCTCGGCCCAGTACTTGCCGCCGGCGAGCATGTAGTCCCCGACGTTGGCACGGAAGTCACCCTCAACGCGAAGGATCGTCATCTTCTTGCCGTCGTCGATCTCGTTGCCGTTGTCGTCGTGTTCGATGTAGCCGACGCGGGCCAGTGTGCCGACCGGCAGTGCATCCCACTGGGCCTCGGTCTCGATGTATCGCAATTCAGTCATGGACCACATGTGTGCGGAAACGACAGTCCCCCTGCCCGATGCCGGACAGGGGGACTGGGTGGAGTATGCGCAGGCTGCTCAGCCGAACGGGTCCTCATCCTCGGGGAGGGTGAACCTGCGCCGGCGGGGCTTGGGCGCCGGGGTGTCGAACGGGTCCGCCACGGCGGTGCCGACGGTGGCCGGGATGCGCACCGGTTCCGGCGCCTCTACGTCCCAGCCTGCTTCAACCGGTGCCGGTTCGGCTTGCACCGGAACTGCGGGGACGGCTGCCGCCACGGTGGACCAGTCATCGAAGTCCACCGCCGGTGCCTGCTCGGCCGGCAGGCTCCAGTCGCTCCAGTCATCCTCCGGCGCGGCTACCGGCTCAGAGGCCGGTTCGGCAACCAGTTCCGTGGCCGGTCCGGGAGCGGGGAGTCCTGCGGCGAGGAAGTCCTCGACAGCGTCGACGTCCGCTTCGGTGATGCCGGTGTCCGAGTCGGCCAGGACCAGGTGCGCCTCGATGCCGGCGGCCTCGAAGGCTTCCATGGCAATGTCCCGGTAGCTGATGCCCAGCAGCGGGTCGTCCTTCAGCAGTTCATCATCGAGCCAGACGATGCGCTTGATGTACGGCCGCTCGGCCAGCCAGGCCAGGGCCGCGTCGATCTTCCACAGCCCGGTCTCCTCGGTGTCGGAGGTGAGCACGTCGATGGCCCGCGGGAACAGGTCCCCGAGGTAGTCGGGTGCGTCCTCGAACCAGCTGGTCAGCCAGGCCTGGTCCAGCGGCAGGGCGGAGAGCCGCTCCACGAGGGCCTTGTTGTAGGCCTGGATGCCGTGGCCGGGGACGGTGATCTTGGTCAGGCCGTCGTGGTGCTGGAACGGGCAGAGGGTCCCGTCGACGTCGTAGAAGAGGGCGGTGTCCTGGATCTCCTCGGTGAACCGGGATGTCATCGCGTCGTCTTCCTCGTCCAGGACGAGCTCGAGGTCGTCCAGGTCCAGGGACAGTTCACCCAGGTCCACAACCTTCCCAGCGGCGGAGGCAGGGGCGGCCGCCGGCTCCTCGGCGCCCGGGCCCGTGGGGATCTTCGGCATGAACGGTGCCAGGTCCAGCATTTCGTCAGCCCGCAGCGGGATGATCTGCTCGGCCAGCTTCTCCCTCAGCACAGCCTGCTCGCGCGGGTCGTACCAGGCCTGGATGGCCATGGCGGCACCGGCGGTCGTTTCGAACAGGCCGCGGCCGGGCGGGATGGCGTCCCCAAGGTCCGGTGCGTCCTGCGGTGCGCGGAGGGCGGACTGCTTGTCACCGTAGGTGGCCTTACCCATCAGCAGGCGGGAGAGGTTGACCTTCAGGTCGCCGGCGCCGGGGATGGTGTCGAGCATCTTGGCCGACAGCTTCTGGGTGGCCAGGAACAGGGTGACACCGGCGGAGCGGGCCTCACGGGCGATCTTGCCGGTGAAGACACCCACGTCGGTCTTGGCCCGGTTGGTTGCGATGATCATGTCCCGCTCGATGTCCAGGTCAGGGTCGTCGCTGGCCGGCGGCACCGGATCCTGACCCATGAGCGAGGTGAACTCGTCCAGCAGGATGACGATGTGCTTGGGACGGATGTCTTCGGGCAGGTCCCGGTAGTTGCCGACGCCGTGTTCGGTGTTGAGGTTCTTGCGGCGCAGCACCTCGGCGTAGATGCCCCTCATCATCGCGGCGGCCTCGAACGGGGTCGCGGTGAAGGCCTTGGCGTACGGCTCGGCGAACTTGAAGTCCGCGCCGCCCTTGGTGGGGTCGGCGACGTAGAGTTCGTACCCGCGGATGAGGGCTCCGAAGGCCAGGGACTGCAGCAGCACCGACTTACCGCCACCGGAGGCGCCGGCGATCAGCAGGTGCGGGTCGACCTTGAAGTTGTAGGCTACGGGCTCTCCGTCTACACCGGTGGCGAACGGGATGAAGCTGGTTTCGAGGATGTAGTCCCAGTCGTAGCCGGCCCGCTCGGGCATCGGGTTCACTTCGCAGGCGAGCAGCTGGATCTTGTTGGAGACGTTCTTGATCCGGCGCGGTTCGACGAAGGAGTTGCCGGAGTTGGATTCGAGCTTGGTGCGGACGCCGGTGAAGGAGCTGAAGTCCAGGCCGCTGGGCAGGTCGAAGTCCAGGATGGAGACCTTGTCATTGCGGGGCATGTGGTCGACCTTGGTCAGGGCCGGCATGAGCCCGCCGATGCCGGACAGGCCGGAGTCCAGGAAGACCTGGTTCCAGTTCAGCGCCTCCAGGTAGCGCTCGTGCCGCGGCTCGGCGAGCTTCACCCGGGAGGGGCGGGCACCGACGACGATGGTGCAGCCGTCGGCGGCCTCGGCCACGCGCAGCCATTCCGAACCCCAGTGCTGGCGGATCCGGTTGGCGGCGGTGCGGACGTCGGCGAGGGTGACGCCACCGTACAGGCGCAGGTCGATCTTCCAGATGTGCTGGCGGGAGTCGGGCTTGGTCAGGCAGCTGACCGAGACGACCTCGGGACGGTCGGGCATCTTGCAGGCCAGGAACGCCTGGTTCACGAGCCCGGCCAGGACCCACTTGGGTGCCTCGGACGCGGAGTAGATTCCGGCGCGCCGGTCGGCGGGGACCGGTGCCAGAACGTCGGGCTTGGCCGGGACCGGGTCCTTGGACCAGTAGACGGTGAACGCCTGCGGGTGCCGGTCACCGGGGCGGCCGCCCTGGCCGGCGTACCCGGTCATGGCGACGAACGGTGCGGCGTTCAGGACGGTCGGCAGCTTGGGCTCGAACTTGAAGAAGTCGTGCGGGGTCATGCCCTGGCGGGTGACGAAGGACAGGGACTCGATCACGGCGCCGCCCTTGAGCCGGGCGGTGTTCGCGGTCGGGATTTGGGCAACCGGCGGGTTGGTGGAGTGTGCCGGGGCGGCCTCGGCCCAGCGGCCGTTCCAGGTGTCCTCGGTCATGAGCCGTTCCATCTCGGCGGTGTTCACTCCGGCCTGCGGGTCCCAGTTGGTGTCCGGGTTGGTCAGCGCACCGATGTAGGCGGCGCCGGCGTCGTTCATGGCGCGGTGGTCAACCAGGACATGGGAGTTGAATGCGGACGACAGAGCGTTGCGGCCGTCGTTGCGCAGGTAGGATGCGGGCGGGCCTTCGGGGGCGTGCCAGGTCATGGCCCAGACAGCTCCGCCGGCTGCAGCCGGGGCCGGTGCCTCTTCACCCTCGGCCGGTTCCGCGGCGGGCGCGGCCGGGACGGTCAGCAGGTGGACGTCGTCCAGGATGGGCCGGGCGCAGCCGGTGGACTCGGACATCCATGCCAGGGCGCAGCGGGCGAGCTGGAAGACGACCTCTTTGGGCGTTTCCGGGTCGGAGACGTCGGGCATCTGGTCTGAGGGCCAGCGGATGAAGTCGAACCGGAGCGGGTGCTTGGTGCCGGGGACCGGCTGGTTGTTGGAGTCCAGGTTCGGGGTGTCGAGCACGGCGAACTTCGCACCGGTGCCCAGGGTGGGTCCGATCTTCGGCCCCATCGACCAGTAGCCCATCGCACCCATGGAGCCGGGGGCGTCGAAGGTGTCGATGGTGGCGGGACCGACTTCCTGGCGGTCCACCAGGCGCGGGGCCGGGTCCTGCTTGAGCATCTCCCAGCGGCTGCGCCATTCCTCGCGGGCAGCGACGACGACGCGCCAGTGCTCCAGCGCCTCGGTGATCCACGGCTTGGCCAGAAGCAGCAGCGGTCCGCCGGTGAGCATGAGCGCCCAGATGGCCGGCTCCGGGATGGGCGGCAGGCCGGCGGCCGTGGTGGCGATAGGGAGCATGACGGTGACGACGGTGCCGACGACCGCGGCGACGGCGAACCCGCCGATGGTCAGGCCGATGACCTTGCCCAGGTTCTTCTTGGCGAGGTTGATCAGCGCATCGAAGGTCGCCCCGGGGTTCTCATCGTCGGCGACCTCGGTGCGGCGGCGGGACGCGGCGAACTGGGTGACACAGATGAACGCGGCGGTCGCGTCAATCCACTGGCCGTACCCTGCGGTGTACTCGATGTCGGTGACCGGGATCAGGTAGGCGGCGGCCCCGGCCCAGACGGCAGCGAACCAGGACAGCTGGGGCTTCAGGCCCGGGAGCCAATCCATGGAGGGGATGATGAGCTTGTACTTCAGGTCCGACCAGAACCGGAACTTGTTCATCGCGGTCTGCTCGCCCGGGTGCGCGGCGGTGGGGTAGCCGCGCGAGTCCTTCTTGCCGGTCATGACCGCCGGCGGGTACATCCAGGCGGAGACGACCAGGCCGGCCCAGATCGCGGCGATGCCGGGGAAGCCGTTGTAGATCGCGTAGCCGGCGGCCGCGACGGCGCCGAGCATGACCATGCCCGTCACCGGTTTGCCCGGTCCCTGGTTTCTGCGTGCTGGCGCCATGATGGCCTTTCACTGTTGAGATGCTGTCGTATCTTCTATGCGTCCAGGGACCGGACGGCGGGCCGCTTTTAGTCGGCTGCGGCTGCTGCTGCGGCGGCCTTAGCTTCGCGGCGGGCCAGCCGTCCCGGGACCGTCTTCCAGGTGGCGACCAGGATGACCGGGATGGAGGCGGTCAGGACGACGTATGCGCCGACCCGGACGCCGTGGTTCTCGGGTCCGGCAACGATGAATACAGCGGATGCTGCAACAAAGACGGCAAGGGAGATGAGGTAGTTGCGGAGGTGCTTGTCCATGGTTGGTGCCTTTCAGAAGGGGTTGGGTCCGCCGGCGGGGCGGGTGAAGCGAGGGGCGGGTGTGGCGAACGGGTCGGCGTCATCGGCCAGTTCGCGGGGACCGAAGGAGGCGGCCGCTGCGGGCTTGGACTTCTTCACGCACAGCTCCATGAGCTTGCGGGTGATGATCGGGTCCGCTGCCTGCTTGCCGATGAATCCTTTGACGAAACCGAGCAGGGCCTCGCCGCGCAGGAGCTTCGCGTTGGGGACGCGGAGCAGCCAGATCGACGGGTCGGAGGTTTTCCGGGAAGACCAGATCGCCAGGTGCGGAGTGCTGACGATGGCGCCGGTTCCGCGCAGGTGCGTGATGAGGGACTGCTGGATGTAGCCCAGGTCCTTCTCGGTGTGGGCGATGCGTTCGGTGCCGCGGCGGTTGGCGCCGAACAGGGACCAGTAGAAGCCGGGCTTCCAGACCTTGGTGTCGATGATCAGGACGCGTTTGCCGGAGACAACGACGTGGTCGATGTTGGCTTTGAACCCGGGGATGGGAACGCGCAGGTCGTGCAGGATCGCGGCCTTGAGGGAGAAGCCGTCCAGGATCGCGGCGGTCTTCACTTCGCCGTCCGCTCCGGCTTTGGCGGCGCCGGCGTTCGCGGCGAAGGAGGCGTCGTTTGTCAGGCCGGTGGCGGCCCGTCCGTAGCTGCCGTTCATGGTCAGTTCCAGAACAGGGAAACGACGAACCAGACGCCCAGGGCGATCAGGCACAGCGCCATGACCTTGCCGCCGTCACCGTTCAACCAGTCCTCAATGACGCGCTTGTTGTCGTTCTTGCCAGTGGACTTACTCTGTTCGCTCATGCCTCTGAACATGCGTAGACCCGGGCGGCACAGGGGCTGCCCGGGTCTGTTCCCGCAGGGTGTTTGAAGGGGTCGGAGCGGTCAGTATTCGACGCGCAGGCGGGGCGGAAGTTTGGCGCGGCCGCCGTTGCCGACGGCGCCGCCGAGCGGGCGGCCCTTGGTGGTCTCCGGCCGGACCGGGGCCGGGTGCGGGACGCCGGTGCCGGCGCGTCCCATCGGGGATCCGATCAGGTGGGTGTGGTCGCCGCCGCGCATCCAGTGCGGGCTCGCGGCGAGCAGCGGTGCGTTGTCGATGACGGCCATCGGGTCGAACGTTTCCCACGGGGTGAAGTCGTAGTCGCTGAGCATGTCGCGCTGGACCCAGCGGTCCGGGCCGGTGCCGGTGCCGAGAGCGAAGTCGGCGGTCAGGTTCAGGAACTCTTCGGACAGGACGTGCTCGGCCGGGAAGTATTCCTCCCAGTGGGCGATGCCGATCCGGGCGGCGGGGGAGTCCGGGCCGGTGGACGGGAACTCGCGCAGCACCTTGGCCATGCGCTTGTAGATCTCGTGCCGCGGGTCCGCGGAGGTGTGGCGTGACCGGTCCGGGTGCGGGGCGGCGATGAACAGCACAGTCAGGCCGGAGGTCTCCAGCGGCCGGTCGTTTATCAGCTGGGCCCACCGGCGGATCTTGTTCTCGAAGCCGGTAGACGCTGAGGCGGTCAGTTCGTAGGCGATGCGCATTCCGTCGGGGCGGATGAGGACGCCGTCGGCGCGGCGGTTGTCCGGGTTCTTCACGGTCTTGCGAAGCCCGGTTCCAGCAAGCAGGTCAACGGTAGCGAACTTCTCGCCCATGACCGCACCCAGCTGCAGGAACTCCGCGGCCCGCAGTGCCAGCTCGGCGGCGAGGACGTTGTGCCGGTCGTACTGGCCGCCGGAGGACCAGGGCAGGCCGCCGGTCACCGACGCCCACTCCGGCCAGGTCAGGGTCGGGGCGATCAGCTTGTCGAAGACGTCGGAGTTCGCCGGCCGGTACACGCTGTTGCGGGCCAGGCCGAAGCGGGACAGCGGGTGGGAGTAGGTGCCGAGGTCCAGCAGGCCGAGGGCGAAGGAGGCAGACAGGTTGGAGTAGGCCGGGTCCAGGAAGAGGGTGGAGCCGGTGAACGCGGCGACCTGTTCGGCGGTCGCGGTCCGCCAGGAATCCAGCACCGCCCAGGCTGCCAGGCGTTCGGCCCGGCCGCGCGGGGAGGTCAACTGCCGCAGCGCCGTCTCCTCGTCCGGGAGCAGCTTCTTGTTCACGGCGCCGACCGTCTCGCTGCGCCGCCGCGCCATCGCCTGGGTGAACCAGAACGCCTGGGACCCCGGTGCCCACAGCTGGCCCCAGTACGGGTCCTGCCGGTTGTGGCAGGCGACCTCGGCGGCGGTGCAGGCGGACGGCACGGAGGAGGCGTGCGCGGTGGATGTGGCGGTGTGGATGGCGGCTACCATGCCGGTCCTCCTGTGGTGGCGGGCGCGTAGCCCTGGGCTGCGGGGTAGCTGGGGATGTCGGCTTCGAAGTTGGGGAGCTTGACGATGAACGCCGACTGCCGGTAGCCGTCCGCCTCGGAGCGGACCACCACGTGGTACGGCTCGATGTGCTGGATGTCTTCGGTGCTGAACTCGTTGGGTCCGACGTTGGTGGAGATCTCTCCGGCGGTGCCGTAGTCGGTGTGCGCGAAGGAGATCAGGGTGGCGTAGGTGAGGAAGTTGTTGCGCAGCTGTGGGGCGAGCTGCTCCGGCCGCTGGGTGGCCAGGATGGCGCGGATGCCGTAGGACCGGCCCTGGTCGCGGATCCACGCAACGATTTCCGGGGAGGTGCCGGCCAGCAGGGAGAGCTCGTCGGCGAAGATGGACACGGACCGGCCCTGTTCCAGCCAGCCGGAGCAGTGGCGCTTGAGCGCGTTCTGCAGCGAGAACATCAGCAGCGAGGACAGCTGCTGGCTTTGCGCCTCGTCCAGAATGACCCCGGTGGTGGTGGATCCGGTGTTGATGACGATGGAGCGGTGGCCTTCCAGGACCTGGGACCAGGTGACCTTGCGGCGGGCCGGGGTCCACCAGTCCTCCAGAACCAGGAGCTGTTCGAACTTGTTCCGCGGCGCTTCCAGGAACGGGCGGCGGGCGGACTCGGTCTTGTCCTCGAAGAGCGAAGCGATCGCCGAGTAGCCCTGCTCGTAGTCGCTGTTCGGGGTACCGCGTTCGCGCAGCTTCACCGCCAGGTTCCGCAGCCCGTGGGCGAGGGTGACGGCGGTCTTATCCGAGTGGCCGGCGAGCAGCTGGAAGGCGTAGTAGATCGGGGACTTTCCGTGCGGCAGGGTCAGCTCGTCCCGGTCGTCGATGGAATCCAGCAGCGCCGCGTCGATGGCCTGGGCGGCAGTGAGGACGGCGACGATGGTTGGGAAGGATCGGTCACCGATGGCCGATTCACCGAACGTGTACTTCATGGCGTTGGTGAAGAAGTTGGCCTTGGCGGCGTTGTCACCGGGGACGGCGAAGACGTCGATGGCGGGGGTGTTCGGGTCGACGGCGTCGATGACGAGGACCTGGTCGCCGAGGGCGTGCGCCCACTCGACGTACTTGGCGGCGCCGTCGCCTTTGCTCTCGAATGCGATGAGGGCGTTGTTCTTCCCGGGGTAGCCGGGCCGGCCGGAGGGGCGGACACGTTCCAGGCAGTTCCAGCCGAACAGGGACCTCACCAGCAGGGACTTGCCGGAGCCGGGCTTGCCCACGATGGCGCATCCGAAGCGGAGCGAGGCGGCGGACAGGTAGGCCATGCCGTCATCGGTGGAGCCAAGGAGCGGGCCGATCGGCTGCAGCATTGCCGGCGGGGTGGAGCGGGCTTTGGTGGTGGCGACACCGGAGACGGCGCCGGCGTGCGGGGAGACCATGCCGACGACGACGGAAGGGCCGACGAGAAAGGAGCGCTCGTGCAGCGGGTACTGCCCGTCCTGGGCGCGAAGGAGTTTCTCGTACGGGATCTTGTTGCCCTGGGAATCCTTGGTGTGGCCGCGGACGATCTGCTCCTTGCGCGGTTTCGCCGGGGCGGTCAGCCGCTGGGCCGGGGCGGGGAAGACGCCGGTGTCGATCCGGTCGCGCAGCTTGGAGTCGGGGGAGGGCAGGCGGCCGGAGAGCCCGGCCAGGAATGCCAGGCCGAACACGGCGGCTGCGGCGAACAGGAACCCGGTCAGCCCGCCGGGAAGGTACGCGGCAACCTCGGCCGGCAGGTACGGCATGCCAATGTTCGCGGCGATGGAGGCGAGGGCTCCTGCGGCACCTGCGGCCATCACGGCGGGGCGGCGGCGGGCGAAGCGGACGGTGGTGTCCAGGTCGAAGCCTGGCATCCCGGCGGTCACCTGGGACAGGAGTGCGCGGACCTCGTCGCGGGTGGCGGCACCGGCGGTGATGGTGACGACCATGGCATTCGGGGACATCGAGTGGTGCGTCGGCATCGCGGTGCCGAGCCGGTGGGAAAGCCAGGTGGTGTAGCGGCGGCGTTCCACATCGGCGGGCTTGCGCATCGTCACCGCGACCCAGGTCCCGTCAGCCATCGCGTTGCCGAGCAGGCGGGGAAGTTCGGTCGGGTCAATGCCGGCCTGCGTCTCGCGCAGCGCCACGGAGGGACGGAATTCGAGCGTGCCGATCTCCTCGGTGTCGCCCAGTTCCCCGGGAAGCTCCGCGGGCTCGGCGCGTGCGCCAACAGTGTGTGCCAGATGGATCTCGGCCTTGTGTCCGGCGGCAGCGGCCGGAAGGATCAGGTAGCCGTTCAGGCCGGTGGAGTCACGCCGGGTGAGCAGCGTGGCGGTGCCGGTGTTGGCGACAGCGGACGCGAAAGTTCCCGCACGCTGAGTGTAGGTTGTGGGGTTTGTTTCGATGCCGCCGACGCGGGCAAGGCGGTAAATCAGCTGTTCCATGCCACTGAACATGCGCAGATTTCTGCACCGCAGCCCTACGAACCCCATATGGGCGATTTGGGGCGCTGGGGATCGGGAAAACCGCTGGGAAAACGCCCCTAAACCCCGGAAGCCGGGTTTCTGGCCCCGCCGCCTCTTCTCACCTCTACACCTGAAGGTTTGAGGCTCGTCATTTTGCAGGCTTCATCCATCTTGCCTGTCCATCCTTACCGTGTGCGGCTGGATTCCAAATCGGTCAGGGTCTGGGGAATTTTCTGCCAACAGGGTTGGCGCAGCTTCGGTGTCGCCTGCGGCGGGCCTTCAATGCCTGCCGGCGGCCATTCCGTGGGTTGACGCCATGTGGGTTGGCGTCGGTGTGGTGGCGCCTGGCGGCGGGCCTTTAACGCCTTCGGCGGTCTGCTGCGTGCATGTCACCAACGTCTGGGGTGCTTTCCCTGCCGGGGGCGGACGCCTGCGTGGCTGGCTTTGACGGGTTGGTCCAACAGCAACGGGGTTGAAGGCGCTCCGCGCCGGGGGAGTGCATCCAGCCAGCGCAGCGAGGGAACGAAAAGTCAGCGCACCGCTGACCGGAACCATGAAGCCATCTGCGGCGCAGCCGCTCCAGACCAACGAAGAGTCAGCGGCCCGCAGAACCGTGCAGCCAGCTCCCCCAGGGCGAAGCCCTGTCCAGTACAGACGCCAATGAGACGAGGAACCGCCGGCGGCCAGGCACCCACCCTGCGGCGCAGCCGCACGCCAGCACGAAGCACCAGCGAAGAGTCAGCGGAACGTGCCAGCGGCACGGGAAACGAAGAGTCAGCAGGAAGAGGGACGCGCAGCGTCCCAGCCAACGAAACGTCACCGTACCGCGCAGCGGACCGGTGACAGTGAGCGCAGCGAACAAGAGCAGAGGAACACGGCCGGGGAAAAGCACCCCGGCCGGCCACGCAGGCGTCCGCGCGCGCAGCGCGCAGCGCCCGCGCCAGCGGGAGCAAGGCGGCGCAGCCGCCAGGGAAACATGAAGAGGAACGCTTCGAAGGGAAACGGAAAGCCCCTCGTCACGGGAAGCATCACGTTACGCGAAGGGGCGAGGGGCGCAGCCCCGAGTCCTCTTAATATGCCCACACCCGGCCCCGCTCGACAGACCAGCTGACCGGCACTGCGGCTATCGCCGGCCACACCGCACCGCCTGACGGCGGCGCGAGGGGGACGCGGGCGGGGCGCTACCGCGCGGCGCGGCGATGCCGACGCCAGAGTGCGGCGACGCCGTGGATGAAGAGGGTGCCGATGGCGTTCCCCGCGCAGATGGCGAGGACGTCGAGGACGTCCATCAGCGATCCAGCGTCTTGCTTGCGATGGCCCGATCGAGACGGCGGCTCTGCTCAAGGCCAGGCGTCGTCATCCCCGGTGCGTGAGCAGCGAGCTTGAACACGTACTGCTTCAGGTCGATGAGCTCGTCATAGGACTTCCCGCGCAGCTCCTCGTCGGTGGAGCTGGCTACCTCGACGAATGCGGCTCGTTGTTCCAAAGGCTCGTACAGGAAATGACGGATCCCCAGGAATCCGGCGACGGCGAGGACGCCGACCACGATGCCGACGCCCAGCGCGTTCAAGCTGCGGGTGAGGATGGGTGACGGCGCGGGCTCGCGGGTTTCGGTGTCAGTGCCGGTCTGCTCAGACAAGGCTGGCTCCTTCAGGGGTGGGTGTGCTGGATTCGCCGCGCTGCCGCGAGGACAGGACACGGGAGGTCACGCGGACCCGGTCGTAGCTGACGGTCCTGCCGAGGATGACGTCGCGGCCGTCGGCGTCCTTGCCGCGGTGTTCGGTGGTGACTGGCGTGGCGATGCGGATGACAATCTCGTAGCCGGAGGAGTTTTTCCGGAACTGCTCGGCGGCGGTGAACGCGTCCGGGTAGCTGGCGAAGGAGCCCCAGGACTTGAATCGGTTCTCCGGCAGGGCGGCGCCGACGTCGAAGAACTCACCGTCGGTCAGCTGGAGCGGGAACGGTGCGATCTCCTGACCGGGGTGCGCGGCCTCTGCGGTGGCCAGGTCGGGGTAGACCTTGCCGCCGTTCTTGAAGATGGACTTGCCCACCGGCACGTACACGCCGAACGTCCGCGCGGCGGTCGGGGACGGAGCCGGGGTGGAGTCGCGGATTGCGGCCTCGACCTTCAAGTCTGTGATGCCCAGGTCCGCGAGTAACTGTCCGGCGGTGCTGGAGCTGTTGCGGGCCAGGCCGGCGAGCAGATGCTCTGCCCCAATGTGGTTGGAGCCGAGCATTATCGCGGAACGCAGCGCGTACTCAAGCACCTGCTTGGTGTTCTGAGTGAAGGGGAGGTGCCGCGGGCTGGGTTCGTTTCCGTCGGTCAGGCGGCCCAGGACGAAGTCGCGGACCAGCTGCGGGGCAGTGCCGAGAGCCGTGAGGACGTCGAGTGCCTTCGCTGCCTGGCCCTGCCCGGCGGAGGAGGTCACGCCGAACAGCAGGTGCCCGGTGCCGATGTGGTCGTGGCGGCAGTGGCGGGCAAAGAGGCTGGCGAGCCGGAGAACCTCGCGGGCGTCGTCGGTGAAGTTCTCAAGCATGCGCTGACTCCTTTGCGGGCGTGACGACGAGGGGGAATTGGTCGGCGATCTCCTCGGTGCTCACGGAGACCTTCCCGAAGGCATTGCGGACCCAGCGGATCTGGCCGTCGACGGTTGCCTTGTGCAGGCTGCCGTGGGTGCGGGTCAGGATGTAGCGTCCGTCCTCCAGGGCGTCGGCTTCTTCGGCGGTGACAATCTCCACGGGCACCGGTTCGCCAAGGTGCAGCTCGGTGGCGGTCTCGATTTCGGTGTTGGAGATGGACACGTCGTAGCCACCCACAGGGTAGGCGCCGTAACCTTCGACAACGACGCAGGACCAGCCGCCTTTGTGGCTCCGGAACGGAACGACAACAAGCCCGGTGCGGGGAAGCTTCAGGATCAGTCCCTGGGCCTGGTGCGTGTAGCGGCGGCGGGGCAGGGACGCGCAGTAGTCGTTGGTGGACAGGCCGTCGGCGGTCGGGTCGGGTGCGTGCGTCATAGGACTCATGTGTGCGGAGGTGCGCCGGCCGCTCACCGTCCGTGCAGGTCTTGGTCGGTGGTGCTGTTCGACATAGCATGACGAAGCCGGGCAACGGTCCGGCACCACGAACGATGGGGAGCGCAAATGGCCACGGGAGCCAAGCACAAGGTCTTGACCGAAGTTGCTGTCGCAACAAGCGGAGACGAAGAGCGACCCTTCTACAAGGATTGCCGCTGCACCATCGGTGAAGACCACAAGGCCAACGAGATCTTCATCAGCCAGTTCGATCCGGACGAGGATGAACTCGATGAGGTTGGCGAACCGCTCGACGTTTACCAGGCAGCGGACATCTGGCGCTCAAATGGCGAGGATGCCGACTACACGTTCGGGTACGGCGAGGACGAACTTCGCGAGGCCGCCGACGAAGACTGAGCCGTTCGGCTACCCGTCAGCCGGGGACAGGACTTCGAGGCGCTCACGCAGCGGCACGAGTTCCCATTCGATGGTCTCGGTGATGACCACGTCGGTGCCGGCGGCGGTCCGTGCGGTGACGGGCGTGATCTTCGGGACGCCGATGAAGATCCGGGCGCCGCTCCGGGCGGCAGCCGACCGGGCCTGGTGGTAGTCGAGGTACCGGCCGGTGTCTTCGGGTTCGGCGTCGAGGCAGGCAAAGTATTCGGCCTGGTGGAGGGCGATGCGGATTTCGTGGACCACCTGGCCGTCGGTCGCGTCTTCGGCGGCGGCTTCTGCGCTGATGCGCAGCGGGTTCACGTCGCAGCGGCCGCCCTGGTCGGCGGCGGTGAATCCGTGGAAGAGGAGTCCGGCGGTGTAGGAGCTGGCGAAGCCGGCGCTAATGGTCCGGGCCAGGGCCGGCAGGGTGATGCCGAGTTTTTTCAGCGACTGGCTGGCAACGGAGTCCTCGTTCTTCAGGATCGCCAGGGCCAGGTGTTCGGGAGCAACGTACCCGTGGCCGGCGTGACGGGAGATCTCATCGGCCTGGCGCAGGATTTCGCGGGAGCGCGGCGTGAACGGTGAGTGTCCGGTGGGGGCGGTGTTCCCGCGGCCGATGATCTCGAGGACCTTGTCGCGGACGGCGTCGTAGGTGATGTCCTGCCCGCGCAGGGTGTCGCCGGCGGTGCCGCCGTCCAGGGTCAGGGCCAGCAGCAGGTGCTCGCTGCCGACGTAGCCGTGGGAGAGTTCGCGGGCTTCGCGCTGGGCGATGACGATGATGTTGCGGGCGTTCTGGGTGAAGCGTTCAAACATGGTCGGTCCTCTCGGGTCAGGCGGACAGCGTGAAGCCGGTCTCGGGCTGTTCGACGGGTGCGTCCGGGGCGGTCATCAGGTCGATGACGCGCTCGGTGACCGCGGCCGGTGTCGTGCCGCAGGACAGGATCGTGTGTTCGGTGACGGGAACCTGGGAGGTGTCCTCGGCGAGCAGGGACAGCAGGATGTGGTTGGAGTCGATGAAGTTCACGCCGGAATCCAGGGCGATGCGCAGGGCCTTCATGAGGGCGGAGCGTGCGGCGGGCAGGAACGGGATGTGCCCGCTGACGGGGATGGTCCCTTCGCCGACGGCTTCGATGACGTGCGTCCGGGCGGCGTCGTGGGTGATGCCGAGGCCGGTCAGTGCCTTGCCGGCGGGTCCGCGGTCGAGGGTGAGGGCGAGCAGCAGGTGCTCGGTGCCGATGTAGGTGTGGTGCAGGGAGCGGGCCTCCTCCTGGGCGAGGACGACGGTGCGTCGGGCGGAGGCGGTGAAGCGTTCGAACATGGCGGGCGTCTTTCAGGGTCGGGTGGAGGTTTCGTTGCCACCCATGTGTGCGGCAGCCGGGGCGCCCCTGCCCGCCGGGGTTCCGGCGTCAGGCGGCGGTGAGGCCGGTCCGCAGGTCGGCGTCGGCGGCTTCGATGAGGGTGCCGTAGGCGATGAGGATTTCCAGTGCTTCGGTGGCCTGCCTGGTGTGGTGGAAGTAGCGGCCGTAGGCGTTGGCGGTGTCGTCGCGCAGGGCCACGGCGGTGTCGATCATCCGGTCGATGGCGTGGATGTCCCGTGCCGAGTCGTTCAGTCCGCGGGGCGCTCCGGCGGCGATGAGTTCACGCAGGGTCCCGGTGGCTGCTTCGGCTTCGGAGGCCAGGTCCTCGTGGGTGTCGTTGAAGGCGTCGATGCTGAGCCGGTGGTAGATGTCCAGGACCGCTGCGAGGGTGACGGTGTCGCGCATGGTGTCGATGCGCCGGGCGGTCTGTTCGGCGCTGATGGTGGCGTAGCGGGAAGGCACGGGAAGCTCCTTGGGTGAAGGCCTGCTGATGCCCTTCATGTGTGCGGAGCGGCGGCCGCGTCTGCCCGGTGGGCGGGACTACGAAGCTGGCTGGGGCACGAGCAGCCGGTCGACGCCGGACATGGTGGCGCCGTGGGCCAGCAGGACCTTTGCAGCGATGCCTTCCCGTTCGGCGGCAAGGCCATAGAGCAGGTGGCGGGGGCTGGTGCTGCCGGCCCCGAGCCGGGCAGCGCTGCGCATGGCAATGTCCAGGGCCACCCTGGCCCGCGGAGTCAGGTGCGGGTTCCCGCCCTCTTCGGGTGTGCCTGCCGGAAGGACGTCTGCGATGCCGGCGTTGACGGCGGCGCAGCTGGTGCCCAGGGTGTCCAGGATCCGGCAGGCATCCGAGGTGCTGCCGTCGGTGAGGGCGAGCAGCAGGTGTTCGGTGCCGACGGTGGCATGGCCGCGCCGGGCCGCTTCAGCCTGGGCGAGGGTGAGTGCTGCGGCGGCGTCACTGTCGAACGCAGGCAGGTGGGTCATGGGTCAGCCTTTACGGAGCGCGGTGTGGATGGCGTCGCGGAGCTTCTCGTCGTCGGCCTCGCAGTTCTCTGCATGCCGGGCCAGCAGGGTCGCTGCCTCATTGGCCAGGTGCAGCTGGGGCGAGGTGTCCCCGAGCAGGTCGGCGGTCAGGGTGCAGAAGTCGTCGGCCAGATGGGCGAGCTTGAAGGCGTCCTCCACCCGGCGGGCGGACTCCAGGTACCCGGTCGGGGCCGGGGCGGACATCTGCTTCCGGATGTCGATGCTCAGCTGCCAGCCGGCGGACTGCTGCCTACCGTGGCTGCGGGCGGAGTAGCGGCTGCACGCCTGCTGGCACAGAGCCAGGACATAGTCGAGCCCCGGGGTGCAGAGCTCTCCTCCGGCGGCGCCCATCAGTCACGCTCCGACAGGCGCAGACGGTCAGCGAGGGGCTGCGGCTGCCAGGTCAGGGATTCGCCGATGACCACGGTCTCGCCGTCAGGGTCTTGGGCCAGGACTTCGGTGCGGGTGGGCACCATGACCTTGATCTCGGCCCGGTGGCCGCGCGGTGTCTCGGCCATCACCGTGTAAGCGTCCGCGTAACTGGTGAACGAGCCGACGCTGTAGGCGCTGGTCCGGCTGTCGCGGCCGGTACGGAAGACGGTGAAGAACTCATCGACGGCGAGGTCGAATTCGACGGCGCGCATGGGTGCCCGCCGGTCGCCGTCCTTCCGGCAGATCGGAGCTGACGGGTAGACCTCGGAGCGCGGGTGCGGAGCGAAGGTCTCCCCGGCGGGGCCTTTGACGACATCCTTGGGGAAGATGTTCATGTGGCCGCGGACGGTGGTGCCGGTGCGTGCTTCGATGCTCATGGGCAGCCTTCTGCAGGAGGGACGGCGGACGGGGATCAGGCGGGGACGGCGGCCGGTTCCGGCATCAGGACCCACGGCATGTAGTCGGTGCCCTCAAACACGAAGCCGCTGCGCTGCTGGGCGCCGGTGCGTTCCAGGTAGCGGTGTACGGGTGAGCCGACCTCGGTGACGGCGACCGGGACGCGGCCGGTGCGGGCAGCGGCGGACAGGGCCAGGTTCATCAGGCGGAACGCGACCGGGGTGCCGCGCCAGGACGGGTCCACGAGCAGCGCGCCGATTTCGATGGAGTGCGGGACGTACTTGTCCCAGTTCATGCCGATCCGGCCCCATGGGAGTTCGCCGATGATGACGCCGCCGATGAAACCATCGAGGGTGGCGGTCAGGACGAACTGGGCGTTCTCAAGCCGCCGGCGGGTCAGGTACTTCCCGGCGAGGTGCTCGATTTCGCCGCTGTCAGCCAGGGCTGCGGGGTTCGGGTGGAACTGGTAGAGGATCTCGCTCATCGGGTTGCGGCTTCTTTCGTGATGGCCCCGTCGGGGTTGGTGTGGTCGGAGATGGTGATTGCGACGACGTCGAAGACCGAGCCGTCACCCCTCCGCTTGCTTCTGGCGCGCTGGGACTCGGCCAGGGAGCGGGCGGTATCGAGGTCGTGGATGGTGTGGTCGATGCTCCGGTGCCCCGGGGCGGTGAGGGACGCCAGTGCATAGCCGAGGGCGTTCGGCGGGTTCAGGTGGCCCAGCGGTGTTCCGGTGGCCGGGTCCTGGTCAAGGACGGTGACGACGGCGACAGTGAACTCCATGTCGGGCACGTCGGTGTTGGCCAGGTGCTTGGCTGCCGCATCACGGGCAGCGGCCATCGAGCCGAGGAGCCCGGTGGAGGTGAGGTCCCATTCGGTGTCTTCGGCACGCCAGAGGAGGACGAAGTGCGCGGGGTTGTCCACTCAGCTCACCGGTTCCCAGCGGACGGTGGCGGGCAGCACCAGGCCGGTTTCGTCGGAGACGGTCCGGAAGGTGCCGGCGTCGGGCCCGGTGAGGACGCCGAGCAGGTTCGGGTCGATGACCTGCATGGGGGTGTCCGTGTCGTCGACGATGATCGTGTCGGGCGACAGTTCGAGGACCTCAGACCGCTGGGTGATGGTGCGCATGCGGGTCATGTGTACGGGGCGGGCCCGAAAGCTCACCACGGGATGGCTGCGGGATCCCTCCCTCGGCCAAGGTCAGGCGGGGTCAGTCCCGGGCGCGCTGCGTCAG
This sequence comes from Pseudarthrobacter sp. BIM B-2242, assembly GCF_014764445.1. NCBI lineage: Bacteria > Bacillati > Actinomycetota > Actinomycetes > Micrococcales > Micrococcaceae > Pseudarthrobacter > Pseudarthrobacter sp. BIM B-2242. The sequence continues at coordinate 126,976 of NZ_CP061722.1, read as the reverse complement.
GTCGGGGGTCCAGGGTCCGGCCGGTGCCGGGTACGCTGCGGCGTGCATCTGGGCGATCGTGAACCGGTCGGTGGTCAGGGCACGTTCTTCGTCGCTGACCGGGGCCGCTGCCAGGGAGGCCAGGATGGCATCACTGTCACCCTCCTGGACCTTGCGCAGCGCTGCCGCCATCTCAACGGCGTGGTCGCTGGCGGCCTTGAGATCGGTGATCTCGCCGGCGCCGGGCCGTGCCTGGGAACGGGCCTCCAGGTACAGGTGGGTGTAGCGGCGGCGGGCGGCGGTGTAGCGGTCCTCGGCCAGCTCGGTGGCGCGGCGGATGTCCTCAGGGGTGGTGGCAGGGGCGAGGGCATGGCCGGGCATGGTGGTTCCTTCCGGAGGGTGGGGCCGGGAGACCGGCGCCCCTTATCTTAGGGCACCGGCCGGGCGTTCCGCCTCCGTTGCGGGTGATACCCGCAGGTCAGCTTGACGGTTCGGTTGCAGCGTCCCGGGTGGCGGCTTTAGACGCTGCGGCCCGGTCCTTGTAGACCGTGTCGAGATCCTTGGTGACCCACTCCAGCGAATGGGCCAGGGTGTGCCCGTCCCGGTGCCCGGCGGCGTACGCCTGGGCCAGTGCCTCGCGGATGACGAAGACTGTGTTCGAGGCGGACGGCTGGGGTGAGGAGATTTCCCGGACGATCGCCGAGACCTGCTGCTCAAGGACCGGAGGCATCGCCGTGTAGGTAGCCATCAGGCGCCCAGGACTTTCAGGGCCCGGCCCAGCATTTCCTTGGCGATCTCCTCCATGGCCTTCTCGACGTCCTCGGGGTTGGTGGTCGGGTTGGCGCGGCGCAGCCACTCGTCCGGGGTGAGGTCGACCAGGGTGGTCCACTCGTACTTGTCGGAGAGGATGGCGACCGTGGCCCGGGCGTCTTTCAGGTGCGGGGAGTTGACCAGGCGGATCTGCAGCACGGAGGCGCGGGACGGCTGGTGGTCGCGGGCGATGTCGGTGTGGACGATCTTGGTCATGCGGGAGGCGAGGTGTTCGCGTCCGAAGCTGGAGTCAACGAGCTGAACGGTCATGGGCTGCTTTCGTGCTGGTGGTGGACGTTCTTCGACCGCATGTGTGCGGCGCAGCCGTGCCGCCTCCCCGCTGGCCGCACACAGGAAGGAGTGACCATCCCAGCGGCAGCACCCCGAACGGCATCGAAGGCATCGGCCGGGGTGCTGGGCCGGATCGGCTCGGTGGCTGTAACCGTGATTCTGGCCGCGGTGCTGGCGGTCTTTGCCGCGACGACCGTGTACCCGGCGCTGACGGGGCGGCTGACGATGACTGTGCTCACCGGTTCCATGGAACCGGCCCTGCCGCCTGGGTACATCGTGGTCTACGCCGTGGTGGACCCGGGCACGCTGAAGCCCGGCGATGTCATCGCCTACCGGCCGGAGCCGGACACCACGGGCGGCGTGCCGATCACGCACCGGGTCGTCTCGATCGACTCACCCCGGGGGATCATCGTCCAGGGCGACGCGGTGCCGCTGCCGGACGCTCCCGTGCGTGCTGACCAGGTGGTCGGGAAGATGGAGTACTTCATCCCATATGCCGGATACCTGAAGGTGCTGATCTACCGTCTGGGCGGGCTGGGAATCCTGCCCCTTGTCGTGGGCAGCCTCTTCGCCTACTGGATCTGGCTGTGCACCAGTTCGCTCATCGACATGGTCCGCAAAGCCCTGGCCCGGCGGGTTACGACAGGCTGAGGAACTGGAGCCGGCTCGCCAGGGGGATCGTCTTCCACGTGGTGACCCGGTCAACAGCCTTCAGCGACCGGTCTGCCTGCATCACCGTGATGGTCTCGACGGTGTCCGGGGACATGATGGCGATCTCGCCGATCCCACCGTCGATACCGAGGCCGCCGGCTGCCTGGTACGCCATGGCGTAGTCGGTGAAGTTGCCGGCACGGCGGCGGCCCTCACTCTTGTCGCCCTCCTCGAAGACCGTAAAGTACTCCTTGCGGTCGAGCTCGAACGAGACGGCGTCAGCGCCGGTGCCGGGTGCGCTTGCAGGGTGGACGGCGGAGTGGCCGGGTTTTACGTGTCCGAAGAATTTCATGGTACCCATGTGTACGGACTCAGGGATTGGGGTCTTCACGCGTGGGCGCTGCTACTTCAGCATGTGGCCGCCGCCGGGCCATTCGACCCTGGCCAGCGGTGTCCCCAGGATCAGTTTCCAGCAGCCGTCGCACGGTTTCTTCGTCGTGGTGAGCGTCGAACCGTCCATGTCCGCCCAGCTGGCACGGATGATGGCGTTGGCCTCGGCGTGGATGCTGATGCACGCGCCCGGGCCGGTGTCGTAGGAGCTGCCGTAATCCTTGCCGACCCTGGCCCGCGGGCAGGCGCCGCTGGTGAGGCAACCGGGCATTCCTGAAGGAGCCCCGTTGTAGCCGGTGGCGACAATGCGCATGTCAGCGGTCATGATGACGGCACCGACCTGTGCCCGCGAGCAGTCGGCGCGGGCAGCAACTGCCGTCGCGATGCCCATTGCCCAGTCGCTCCGTGGCGGTCGGGGATCCGAGCCGGGGTTGCTGTCTGCCATGGTGGCGAGCTGTTCGGTCATGGACGCTATGTGTGCGGACGCTGACGTGTCCCTCAACACGAAGAAGGCACCCGGCTGTTGAGCCAGGTGCCTTCGGTCCAGAGACACTGTTCGGATCAGGAGCCGCTGTCCGCCTGTGCTTTGCCTCCGGATGCGGCCTTGATCTCGGCCATCACATCCCAGGACTTCTCGGGGTCGTCGAGGTCACCGAAGCGTGCCATGTGGGAGGTTTTCTCACCGAGGGAAGCGGCATGCTCCAGGACAGCGTCGTGGCTGCGGTGAGCAAAGACCCGTTCACCGTCCTTGAGCAGGCGGTAGAGCCCGGCTTTCATATCGCAGTCCAGAACGTAGTCCGGCTCGTGCCGGCGGCCGATCTCCTCGCGGGAGATGACCTTGACGTCCCGGCGGTCTTCGCCGAAGTAGGGCCCGTCCGTGTCGTCCTCAAACCCGTCCGGGGACAGCTGGACGGTGAACTCGACGGTTTCGCGGTAGGTAACGAAGTCGGTCATGAGGCCACCTCGCCCGGTTCGACCGCTTCCAGTTCGCCCTTGAGGAACCTGAAGGGGAACGGGGCCACGTCCTCGGGCGGGCTGTCCAGGGTCACGTCATCGTAGCCGCCATCCCAGTCGCGCGGATGGAGCACCGTACCTTCCAGACCCACCCACTTCTGCAGCTCCGGCTGCAGCTCGCCGTCGACGGTGGCGTACCCGGCGGTGACGCGGATCCTCTGGCCTCTGTGAAATTCGCTCATGGTCTAACCCTTGATGAGAGTGAAGGCCGGATCGGCACCGATCTTCATGAAGTGGACGAGAAGCTGTGCCGAACTGTATTCGCCCTCGTAGCCGGGCTCCTGCCAGAAGTTCACTCCATCATGGCGTGACGAGGCTGTGCGCAGCGGTCCGCCGTCGGGCATGATGCACAGTGCCGTGAAGGCTTCCTCGGAGTTCAGCTCTTCCAGGGTAGTCAGCACCTTCGGACCGGCCGGAACCAGGTTTTCCGGCTCCCGGGCGACCAGCATGAAGCGCGCTTCATCCCCCATGTTGGCGAAGTCGGCGAGCAGCTCGGCGGACGTGAAGAAGTGGTCGGCGCCCATCGCGGTCCACTCGTTCTGGCCGTCCCTGGTGCGGCTATAGAACCCGTAGGCTGCGGAGCCGTCCTCCGTGACCAGGCACAGCGCCTTGGAGGCCTCCTCGGAGTCCAGTTCCTCAACGGTGGTCAGGACCTTCGGGGCGGTCTTGTCCAGGATTTCCCGGACCTTCTCGACCGCGGTGTAGAGGGGAGCGCCGTCGTAGGCGAAGTGCTCGAACTCTTCGAGCATGGCAACAAGCTCGGTACGCAGGCTCATGCTGCTGCTCCTGCCAGTTGAAGGGAAAGGGATGCGGTGTGCTCGCGGTACCGGCGGATGCCGTCGACGATCGCGTGCAGGCAGTACAGGAAGTGGTGGCTGTAGGCAGTCAGCCGCCAGTCGGTGACGTCGTAGAACGTGAACCCGCCGTGGCTGAATTCCATCGCCGCGGTGATTGCCAGGGACATGTCGCCGGCCGGTCCGTATTCGTCGAGGAGCTCTTCGCGGATCTCGCGCCAGACGTCGGCGGGGTTGTCCAGGTTCTCCCGGCTGTTCCAGAACTCCTCCAGCACGTGCTGGACGAAGATGTCTTTGGAGTATTCGCGGGCCGGGCTGTTCACGTCCTGGGCCTGGAGCTTCTCGGCCCAATACTGGGGGTTGATGCGGCCGCCGCTGTTCTCGAAGAAGGCGAGCATGTCCTCGCTGCGGGAGAACACGTAGGTGCCCATGTCGCCGCGGATCGTCAGCTGGCCGGGGGCGGTGATGATGTCGTACCAGTACATCCCGGTGCCGGGGGCGCGGAAACGCAGGTGGCGGTAGAGACCCTGGTCGAGGGCAATCTCCATCACGTGATCGCTCGTGTCGATCTTGAACATCGTCAGGGCGTGCTCTTCGGCGTTGCGTTTCCTGGTAACCATGGCCCTCATGTGTGCGGAGGTGCAGTGGCTGCTCACCGCAAAGCCGGGATGCCGTGGTCCTCAAAACACATCCCGGTCGGGGGCATGTACATCCGCGGGCTGTCAAGTATTCTTGGTCCGGCGCGGCCCCGTGGGATACCCGTGGATCCTGCGCTCTTTTCGACGACAACTTGGGGGACTCATGCCGGGACTCCGATGAGGGAGTTCTACCCGAAGACGTTCGCGATGGTCTCGGAGTCCCTGCCTGAGGACCAGGCGGAGAAGCTCGTCAACACGATGCGGATGACGTACGGAATGTGGCCGAATGCCACCCTCAAGTTCGACCCGGAGAAGCTGCCTGTCGAGAACGGCAAAGTGACCATCGACCTGTCCTACGTTCCTGCCACCTCACCGAAAACGTCAGGCGAGTTCGACGGCATCGATCGCGACATGCCGGGCGACGGTTGCCTCGAGCTGACCAAGGAATCCGGCTCGTACAAGATCTCCCTGGTGTCCAAGCAGGTGGGTGCCCTGGGTGGCTGCCTCTGGAGCTGCTCGCCCCAGGGATAGCGCCGGTTGTCTGCCTAGCGGCGCCAGGCCCACACCCGTTCGGTCTCCTTCAGCGGCATGCCGGCCGGCCCCTTGGTGTAGGACGGGACCCAGGTGATGCGCCGCTGGGCGTGGCTCCTGCCGTACGCCTGGTTCCGCCAGTGGCCGCGGACGATCCACCGGTGCGTGTAGACCCGGCCCGATTCGGACCGCTCTCCGGTTTCGACGTGGTGCGGGGCGCGCAGGTCCACGACGGTGACGCTGGGTGACTGGCCCTTCTTGGCAGCCTTCCGGGCCGCCGGGGTCTTGGGCACGGTCGTGCTCCGGGCCGCCACGGAGGGGTTGGCCATCAGTAGGGATGCCGCCGCCAGGAACTGCATCATCCGGTGGCTGTTCGTATCAACGCCCTCGTCCTCGACGGCGAAGAACCTGGAGGCTTCGCCGCGGAAGTAGCGGACCGGTTCGAAGGCCGCCTCGTACAGCCGGTTCGGGACCTGGGAGCCCCGGCAGTAGGACTCAATGAAGACCATGCCTTCGAGGATGGTCCACGAGAGCACATCGACGGCAAGGTCCATCTCCTCCTGCCGGCCGTCGGTGGTCACGATCCAGGTCTTCAGCGCCGGCAGCGGCTTCTCCAGCACCATGACGCCGTGCGGTGCCGGCAGGTCGGTTTCGGGGGTGAAACCGGGGACGTCGCTTGCGGCATCCAGGGCCAGGGCGACCATGTCGGCGGAGACCCAGAACATGTCCCCTGCGGCGAGGTTGCGCCCGACTTTCCGGTCGTAGGAGATCTGGGTGCGGACATCTTCGGGCAGGTCCGCGAGCCTGCCGCCGCTCAGTCCGGCCGCCACGGAGGCGGGGAGATCGACCTTCTCGTGCAGCAGCACCGAGCGCACCTCGGGGACGCTGGAGATCCGCCAGGGAATGTCCATCAGCCGCCTTTCTGTTCGGTACCTGCCGGGTGGAACTTTGCCATGTAGTCGCGGTACTGCTCGTTGGCCTCGTCGATGCCGCCGTAGTTGTAGCTCGGGACCATCGAGGACACTACCTGGGCGAGCTGACCGAGGCGTTCCTCCGTCCTGCGCGCGTTCCGGGCCAGGGCGGCGACATCCATCGGGTTGGTGGGAATGATGACAGCCAGTGCGGACATCTCGCTGCTGATCCGCATGAGCAGCTCGTTGCGGGTCAGTCGCTTCGTGCTCATGCCCGGCCCCTGGCAGCGGCCCGCCGCTGCTCCGGGGTGCAGCAGTCACAGTCGTCGGCCAGGAGCCCGCAGCCAGAGCCTAGCTGTGGGCATTCGTCGTAAGGGTCGAGGCTCCGGCAGTGCGGGCACGGGTTTTCGGTCTCGTCGCAGCCCTTGAGCGCCGCGCAGATGCAGTCGGCGGGGTCTTTGCTCGGCGGCATCGACTTGATGATCGCCAGCCTTGTCTCCTGCGGGGTCGGCAGCAGGAGGGCTTCGCGGAACTCGTTGAGGTGGCGGAGGTCTTCCGCCGTCGGCCGGCCTCTCATCGGGTGCCGGCGATCGCCTGATAGGTCATGCACGGCCAGGCGGACGCTGTCATGGACAGCTCGGTGCCATCCTGATGATCATCATGATCATCGCCGTAGCCGTTGATCCCCTCGTTGGAGGTGTTCTCCACACGGGAGCATTCGGCGCAGACCTCGATGAACGGGGCGTCCTCCGGCCGGGCGATGACCAGGGACTCGAACCCGCGCATGGAGTGGCCCTGGTTGACCTGGTGGGCACGCTCCGCCGTCGGGTAGGTGATCTTGTCGAGACGGCTGGCTGCCTGGTAGCGGCGGACGGGCCGGTGCAGGGCCATGACCGCGGCGACCGCAGAGGAGCCTGCCGCATCGATCGCCTTCACCGCCACGACAGCTTCATGGAAGTCACAGGCGCTTGGCTTTTCGGTGGGTGTCTTGATCCGGCTGCGGCCCGAGTCGACACCGGCGATGGCCTTGGCGGCGGCCACGACGCGGGGGTCACGGACGAAGGTCTTGGTGGTCATTGCGGCGTCCTTCTCTGGTAGTCGTTCGAGCGCATCCACGCGAAAGGGTCGTTCCTGTCGTCCTTCTCGGGCGTTCCCGCCGGGTATCCGGTAGGCGCCTGGGGCTCGTCGTAGTCCCGGGCGTTGAACCAGCCCACGGAGTCGTTGTCCACGTCGTCGTCGCCGTCGCTGTGCCAGCTCATGGGCGCTCCTTAGAACTTCGGCTGTTCGGGGTTGGTGATCAGGGCCCAGAGCTGGAAGGCGTCCTGGACGGTGGCAGTGTCGACCAGCAGGTCCCGGCCGACCGTCCGTGCGGTGGTCAGGGTGGAGGCGCGGGCTGCATAGTCCTCGGGGACCAGGAGCATGGCGGCGAAGAAGTGCTCCTCAGGGTGGGTCTGTCGGGCGTCGCCCAGGCACAGGTCACGGGGACCGCGGTAGTACCCGTCCTCGTAGATCTCCGATTGCAGCTGCTGGGCGGCGATGGTCAGGGCCATCAGTTCCCGGCGGTGCACTCTGTCTTCGCCCTCCCGCAGGAACAGGCTGATGTCGCCTGGACCGTGGATCCGGGCTGTGCGGCCGGGGAAGCGCTCGTCATCGCGGGAGGAAATCCCGCCGGGATGGATGACGGTGCCGCCGAGGGAGCGGAACAGGGCCTGGAGGTGGACCGGGCCCTCTTCCTCGTGCAGGTCGTAAGCCTTGATGAACGCACTGGCAGCCACGGCGGTCAGGTAGCGCTTGGACCGCTTGACCAGGACGGCGATGAGGTTCCGGTCCACGGTTTCGCTGAATGGACTGGTCGGGTACGGACGGACTACCTCCCAGACGTCGTGGACGAAGCCGCCGAACATGGGGAACCAGGCTGCGCCGCTGCTTGAGAACCGAAGGGTTCCGTTGGCGGCCAGTTCGCCGCTGATGCTGTCGCCGTCGAGCTCGAAAGGAATGCCGGACCGGACCTCGATGAACTCAGACAATGCTGATCCTTGCGGCGCGTTCGGCGTAGGACCGGCCAGCCGGCGTGGCGTCCAGAATGTCGGTGAGCAGCGAGTGGGTGAAATCGGTGTCCATCGCATCCTTGGTGACGCCCTCGTCGGCGAGGTCCAGTTCACGGTCGAACCGCAGGTAGGCGATCAGGTCGTTGACCGCCACGACAGACTGGTGCCGGTAGAAGTCGCCTCGGGTCAGAAAGAGGGTGCCCTTTTCGGCGCAGACCCGGTCGCGGCAGGTGTGGCCGGGCAGGCCCTCACGCTTGACCGGCTGGTGGCTGCCGATGGAGCCGGCAATCTGCCGGACAGCCAGCATCTTCTGTTCGTCCAGCTCGCTTGGTTCGTGGGTTGACTCGGTCATGATTGCCTTCCGTTATGCGTGTAGGAGCCGACGAACAGCATCAGCAGGCCGGCCAGCAGTGTGATGGCGCTGGTCGAGAGAATCTGGTCCTTGATCTCCTCGGGAGACCATATGGAGCCGATGAAGGCCGCCACGGTCAGGGCAAGCAGGACCAGGCCGATCCTGGTGACGGTCTTGGGTTTCACGTGCTCTCTTTCGGTTGCTCTGCCGGGCGGCAGAAGGTCGGTACATCCGGGTTCGAGGTCCATGTGTGCGGAAGGGCAGCGGGTCCTCCCCGGCTGCCCGCCGGATGACAGCGGAAGGCCGTGCCGCACACATGGCGGCCATGACCCAGAAAGCACTCCTCACCGCGTTCGTGGCCGCTCTGCTCGTCGGAGGCCTGAGTGTCCCCGGGATCTCCCCGGCCGACCTCATCACGTCGGCGCTGACGACCGTCACCCAGGCGCTGGCCGGAACCGGGCACTAACCGTCCGCCGCTGTTAGGCGGCCATGGCGACGGTGGCCGGCACCGCCAGGTGTGCGGGCAGGCCCGTGCTGAACGGGTTGGGCGTGCCGAGGTCCGCGATGGGCTCCAGTCCGACCCGCAGCGTCTGCGAGCTGACCAGATGCTGCTGGCCGCGGACCGACACCGCCAGCGGTGCCCCGGACTCGACGGTGAAGGAGATGGCTCCCTGCTCCAGCTGCACGGCGAGCAGGCGGTCCTGGATGTTCAGCCGGAAGGACAGGCCCTCCCAGTCGGCCGGCAGCCGCGGGTCGAAGTGGGGGAGTGCGCCCTGGTCGCGGTAGCCGGCGAACCCGCTGACCAGTGAGCTCCACACGCCGCCGGTCGAGGCGATGTGCACCCCGTCGACCGTGTTGCCGTGCGTGTTGTCGAGGTCGATGTACAGGGCGTGGGTGAAGTGCTCCAGCGCGGCCTGGCCGTAGCCGACCTCTGCCGCCATGATGCCCTGGACGCAGGCGGACAGGGTGGAGTCGCCGGTGGTGATGGGGTCGTAGAAGTCGAAGGCCCGGCGCTTGTCCTCGGCGGTGAAGTCCTGCCACTGCAGGAACATGGCCAGGACGGTGTCAGCCTGCTTCAGGACCTGGTGCCGGTAGATGACCAGGGGATGGAAGTTCAGCAGCAGCGGGTACTTGGCCCGCGGCGTGGTCCAGTCCCAGGGCTCCAGGGTCATGAAGTCGTTGTCCTGCGCGTGGACCTTGAGGTCCTCGTCATAGGGCACGTGCATCCGGACGGCGGCCTGGGTCCAGACCTCGCGTTCCTCCTCGGAGATCCGGGGATCGTCCAGTGCCGCGGCGGCCAGCAGGTTAAAGCGTGCCATGACGTTTGTGTAGAGGTTGTCGTTCACGACGGCGGTGTATTCGTCCGGGCCGGTGACGCCGTGGATGTGGAACTGTCCGTCCTTGCCGAAGAATCCCAGGGACGCCCACATCCGGGCGGTTTCGATGAGCAGCTCCGCGCCGGCGGAGGGCTGGAAGGAGGCGTCCCCGCTGGCCCACATGTACCGGTTGGTGGCGAAGGCAATGGCGGAGGCGATGTGGAACTGGGCGGTGCCGGCGGCGTAGTAGGCGCTGGCTTCGAGCCCGTTGATGGTGCGCCACGGGAAGAGGGCCCCGTCGACGTTCAGTTCTGCGGCGCGGGCCCGTGCCACGGGGAGCATGGCATGGCGTGATTCGAGAACCTGCCGGGCCGCGTCCGGGTTGGTGTAGGTCAGGTAGGGGAGGAGGTAGACCTCCTGGTCCCAGAAGTAGTGGCCTTCATAGCCGGAGCCGCTGACGCCCTTGGCCGGGATGCCGGCGACTCCTGCGCGGGCGGTCGCCTGGGCGAGCTGGAAGAGGTTCCAGCGGATGGCCTGCTGGAGCGCGGGGCGGCGGGCGACGGTGATGTCCGCGGTGGCCCAGTAGTTCCGGAAGTGGGTGGCGGCCTCACCGAAGATCGCATCGACGTTCTTCATGCCTGCTGCAGCCGTTTCGGCCAGGTCGACGGCGTCGCGGCCGCCGACGGCGTAGCTGACGGTCTTCTCCATCCGGAAGGTGGTCCCCGGGGTGAGGGCGAGGACGTAGCGGACACTGCTCTCGTCCTGGTCCACGACGGTCTCGAATGGGGTAATTGCGGTGGGGAACCAGTGGTCGACAGCCAGGCCCACCTGCTGGCCGGATTCCGCGGCCTGCCACGCCATCCGGAAAGAGCCCTGGTCGCCGTCGAGCTGCACCGGCAGCAGCACCCGGCCGGCGTGGCGTCCAGAGCGGCGCGGGTCGTGGTCGGAATGGTCCTCGACGGCCTTGTCCTGGCGGTTGATGATCGAGGAGGTGATGTCGGCGTACACCTCGCGGTCGGCGCTGATCTCCAGGGTAATGGCCAGGCAGCCGCGGGATTCGAAGCCGACGGCGCGGCGTTCAATGGTGGTGACCGTGGCGCCGGACCGGCAGAGCCAGGTGATGCGGCAGTGGTAGAGGCCGGTGCTGAAGTCCAGGGCCCGGGTGTATTGCAGCACCGTGGAACCGGCCAGGCTGAGCGCTTCCCCGTCGATGTTGATGGTGAAGTTTGTGGTGTCCGGGACGTAGAGGATCCGCTGGCCGGTGCGGGCGAAGCCGTAGGCGTTCTCGGCGTGCTTGATGCCCCAGGTCTCGTGGAACCCGTTGATGAAGGTGCCCGGCAGTTCGGCGTCGGCCTCGGCCCAGTGCGCGCCCCTGACCCCGAGGTGGCCGTTGCCGACCGCGAAGAGGGTCTCCAGTGCGCCGGCGTCACCGGGTTCGTGGCGTGTTTCGAGCAGCTTCCACGGTGCTTCGGGGAACCGGGTGCGATCGTCGGTGATCAGGGCCATGATGTGTCCTTCGGGGCGGGTTGTTGAGGGGTTCGAGGCTGGTTGTTCAGGAGATGGGGCTAGTTGCCGATGCCGACGTGTTCGGTCAGCTCGGAGGGCTTGGGGATGGCGAATTCGTGCTTGCCAGCGGGGGCCAGAATGGTCAGCTCGTGCAGGTGTTTGGCTGCCCGGGCGTTGAGGTTGAGGTGCCAGCCGGCGACCATGAGCTGGTTCCTGTCCTGGCCTGCGCCGCCTTTGATGACGGTGCCTTCGACGGTGAAGATTCCATAGCGGGGGTGGCTGAAGGTGGCGCTCACCCGGTCGCCCTTCTTGATCTCTTCGATGGTGGCGGTCAGGGCCTTGGTGTCCCGGCGGATCTTCGGTGCGGTCGTCGGGTCGGCGACGGCGAGGGCTGCCTCGGAGAGGGCTTGTTCCATGGGTTCTTCTCCTGCTGGTTCGGGGGTGGCCTGTCCGCCTTCGGGCTTCAGGTCCTGCTCGGGGTCATCCGCCGGTTCCGGCGTGGGCTCGGGCTCGGGGTCCGGCACTTGGGTTGGTTCGACGTCGGGCAGCTGGTCTGCCTGATGGCGGGCGTAGACGATGACGTCCTCGCCGCTGTCCGGTCCGGCCGGGACGTCCAGGACCTCGGCGCAGGCGACACCGCTGCAGCGGATACGGGTCTGGGCCTTGTTCCAGCCGTAGCCGGGGTGCTCGGCCAGGGACCTGGCGGCGTCCTGGCGGTACATGATGTTGCGCGAGATGGCGCCGAGGCTGATCATCGGTCCTCCAAGGTGATCGTGTCGTAGGGGCCGGCGACGGGGTGGGAGTGCCTGCCGACGATGGCCGGGTCCCAGGCCAGGGGCCAGGGCAGGGTCAGGACGGCGGGGTCGTTGCCGTCGGAGTCGTGCAGGTTGTGGAACTGCCGTGCGGTCCAGTCGACATCGAGCGCGGACCCGTCGCGGGTCAACCGGACCCAGGCGTGGTCGAAGGCGAGAGGGTGCTTGGGGTCGTCGGCGTGGACCACGACGGCATCCCAGCCGTGCTTCCGGGCGAAGGCTGCGAACTCCGCGCTGACCTGCTCGCATGCCCAGCCATCCGTGTAGTCGTCCTCGGTCTCGCTGATGTCCGGGTACCGGTGCCAGATGTCCAGGCGGGGATCGGAGTCAATAAAGGTGTTCAGCAGGGCCGCGATGGCGGTGTCGTGCGGGCCCTCGGGGCGGATGGTCATTTGACGGCCCACAGGGTCTTGGCGACGGTCTTCGCATCGTTCCTGGTTGTGGTGACACCGTGGTGCCATTCCGGGTCGTCCTTGATCAGTGCCCAGCGCGGCCGGACACCGGCCTTGACGGGTGCCGCGGAATCCCACAGGGCCTCGGCCGCGAGGTCGATGTTCTCCCGCGAGAAGGCGACGGCGTCGGCGGCCTTGATCGCCTCGGCCATCGCGCGCTCCTCCGCGGTCCCGGGGTCGTCGGCGAAAGGGGTGTCCGCCTCGGCCAGGCGCTCCCGGTGTGCCGTCAGGGCGGCCTCCACCCGTGGGTTGGCGGGGGTGCTCATGCGGGGATACCAGCGATGTCGCGGACGGCAGCTTCGCCGCCCTGGTCGTTGGCGACGAGGACTACGCCCAGGAACGGCCACCCCTGGGCGATGATGGCCTTGTTGACGAAGTCGGCCTTCGCCCACAGCTCGAACAGCTTGGTGGTGAAACCGCCGGGGACGGTGCCGCCGGGCTTGTTCAGGTAGCCCAGGAGGTCCCGTGCGTACGCGCGGACGGTCTCGTTGTACGGGCTGGGCTGGGTCGGATCGGGTTCCATGCGCCCTATGTGTGGGGCACGGGGCTAAACCGTCACCGCGAGGGCTGGAACCTCTTCGCCCGTGCAGTCGGCCTGGACTTGGGGCCGGCCGCAACCCAGGCCTGGGTGGACGTGTCGAATTCGATCCGTACCCGGCCGGGGAGTTCACGGAGCAGGTTCCAATACTCGAAGGCGTCCGCGCCGGCGCCGTCGGACTCCCGATACAGCAGGGTCACCTTGCCCTCCGGGTTGGATTTACTGCCCGGATCCAGGAAGTACGGGAACCCGACATAGACGTCACCTGCGGTGAGACCGTCAGCGGTTACCGGGTGTTTGACGATCTCGTACCGGCGCGCCAGTTGCGGTGCCTTGCCCATTAGTCTTCTTTCCCGGCCGCCAGCAGGCGCATGACCTCAGCGGCAACCACCTCGGGGTCCTCGCTGGTGAACGGGATGCAGGGTCCGTGCGGGACGTCCTCGACCTCGAAGGGCCCGCCGTGGTTGATGTAGACGGTGACGCGGTGGTGGAACTGCTGCCAGATGAAGGTGGCACTGCCGTCATGGTTGAAGAAGTCGACCCCGTGGGGCAGACCCAGGTCCTTGACGGCCTTCCGCAGGGCGGCGGACCGGTTCTCCACCTCGGGGTTCTTCAAGCCGACGCGGAGGCTGTTTTCCACGATGATCTGGTCCAGGGTGGCCCGAAGGTGTGCCGGGACATTGTCGGTGGCCATGTCGGCGGCGAGCTGCTGGAGCTGGTTGCGGACGGTCAGGAAGGACTCGGCCAGGCGGGCGTTGATGAAGGCTTCCACCTCGCGGGCGCGGTGGGTTTCCAGGGACAGGTGAGCCCCCAGCGGCATCCCGCACTGGCAGGTGGACTGCGTGTAGGTGGTCCGGTCGGCGTCGTCGAACTCAATGTCCTGCCCGTAGGCGGAGTGGATCTCGATCAGGTCCGCCACCGACGGGGTGGGTCGCTCTTCGGTGCTGGTCATGACTGGTCCTCCGGTGCGGTCTGGGGTTTGAGGTAGGGCAGGGCGGCGCGCAGGACGAACTTGGTCCGCTTGCGCATCAGGATCTCCGATGAGGTGAAGTCGCCCAGCTGAGACCGGAGCTGGTTGGTGCCGGCCTCGATCGCCAGGTCCGTGACCGCGGGCAAGCCGTCAATGGGACTGATCTGCCAGTAGCCGAGGCTCAGAAGCCCGTCGGCCGCAGCCTGCAGGTCCTCCTGGGTGTGGCCGGGGAGCAGGGCAGCGAGGTGCCCTGCCAGGAGGTCACGGGCGGAAAATTCCACTGTCATCGTGATCGGGATCCTTCAAGAATGGTCTTGGCGATGCCGATGATCTTCTGCTCGGCCTTCGCGGCCTTCACCTCACCGGCGAGGGTTTCGACGGCGAGAACCGCAGCCTCGGCTTCCTGGAGTGCTGCCCTCTCGGCAGCCACAGCTGCCTCGTACTCGGCGCGGACCTTCTGGACTGCCGGGTCCTGGGACTTGGATTTGGCAACACTGCGCGCCTCCTCGCTGGGTATGGGAAGGTCGATGTAGCGGCCGATGGCAGCCACCGCCTCTGTCACCAGGCGGCAGTGCTCTTCGTTTTCCGGGTCGAGACGGCGTACCGCAGGGTCCAGCTTCCCGCCGAGGTGGTCGACCTGCACGCGGCGGCTGCCCGGCAGGTTCCTGGTGTGGACAAGCCGGTTCCCTGCCTGCTCCCAGGCAGCGGCGACGGATGCCCGCCACTTCCTCCACGCGACGAAGTGGATCGTGTACAGGACGGCGAGGACAGGGGCCATGGCTGCGAGAACCATGAAGTCGATGGCGCGGGCGGCATTGAGTGTGTTGGTCAGGTGCTCAGTGATCCATGCCTGGACTTCCGGGCGAGGCGGCTCCAGGTTGAACAGAAGATCCAGGCCCAGCAGTCCGGCCCACATAAGGCCCTGTGCACAGAAGACCCACAGGAAGACCTGCCCGACCACCTTGAAGGCCTTGCCGCACGGGGTCTGGAAACTCTCCGTGAGCGGCTTGAGCTCCTCGGTGGTGAGGCCGCGGTTGAAGACGCTCACCCGGCCCACGGGCAGGATGGTCTGCAGACCGTTCGGCACCTCATGGACGAACGGCCAGATACGGGCGAACCGGGGCCTGGAGGCGGCTTTGTCAGTCATGGGTTCCTAGGATTTCGCGACGGCACGTTCGTGGATCTGCTCGACGGCCCAGACGGGGATGCCCTTCTCGGACCGGCAAGGGGAAAGGATGGTGATGGCGCCGGGCTTCCGTCCCACGCCGTGGTTGTCGGCGAACCGGAGTGCCTGCAACAGGTCACCGAAGTACTCGGTTTTGTCCTGTCCCACGACCATGAACACCTCGCCCTTTTTGAGCTCGATGGTGCACACCGGCAGGGGAAGATAGACGCTGCTCAGGTTGGCGAACGTGACGATGGACTTCTCGCCATGGAATTCTGCGGTGTACCCGACGCGGGCTTCAAAAGTGGTCATGGGCCCCATGTGTACGGAGGGCGGCGTTACGCTGCCCGGGCCGCTTCCCGCTTCGCGGTCCACAGCGTGACCGCCTCCTGCATGGTGATGGGCTTGGCCCCGAGCCTGATGGCCAGCTCTCGCTTGGAGTCGGTGACGTCGAAGTGTTCCTTCCAGACGTGGCCGGGGTTCTGGATCCAGGAGGCCCTGAGCCCGAGCCTGGCCGCGAACTCGAGGAGCTCGTCGGTGGTGTCGGCGCTCAGGTGGGACCAGTTGGCCGTGATCCTGCCGACCGTGGCGCGCATCCGCATGCTGTCGACGTAGACGGTCATCGTTCGTTCGCCAGGCGGATCAGTTCGGCGTCGGTGCGTTCCTGCCGGCGGGCGGCCAGCAGTTCCCTGGCCCCGGCGATCTTGCCGTCCAGGAACCGCCGGGCGTCTGCCTGCTTCTCAACGGCACGCTTGTAGTCCTTGGCAGCCTTTCGGACGGCCGGGTCCTTGATGTGGGGAGCCTCGGCGGCGCGCTTGTCCAGCAGCGGGATGCGGGAGGCCGCGATGTAGCTGACCAGGGCAGCGCGGGCGCCGTCCAGCTCGTCGCCGCGGGGGTCGAGGCGGTTCAGTCCGCGGCCGATGCTGTCCAGCGTGATCGCATCGTTCCAGACCTCCTCGTTGACGTCTTTCGGGATGTCGCCGAACAGGTAGACACCGCCACTGTGCTTCAACCACGCAGCACTGAGGGAGTCCCGCCAGGCCTTCGGGCGGGGCCGCTTCGGGGACATGACGTAGGAGATCCAGAGCAGGCTGGCCAGCGTCACGCCGATCCCCGGGAACACGAAAGGCATGATCAGGTCGGGGAACACTTCCGACGTCAGATTGACGGCCCAGCCGAACGCGTGCATGCCACAGACAAGCAAGGGGAAGAGGCCCATCATGGCGGTCAGCATCGGGAACATCGGCGGCTGGATGTCTGGGTACGGTGTCGTCAGCTTCTCCAGCTCAGGCCCCGACAACCGGGCATTGAAGCATTCCACAGCCTTGTCAGGATTTGAGGGGTCGGTGAAGACAATGGCGGTAACGGGCGCGATGGGTGTGCTCACGGTGGTCTCCGTAGGTTGGTCAGGGGTGGTCATCAGTGGCCTACCACCGTCCAGGTGCTGTCATCGGTGTCCGTGTCACGCGGGAGGGAGACTACCTCGAACTTGCCGAGCGGGTGGCGGTGATTGAAGAGCTGGACGCCGATGCGGGCGCTCTCCAGGGTGCCGCGGGTGACCTCGACATGGCTGCCGCCGGCGGCCCTGACTCCGTAGATGAGGTTCGGATCGCCGCGCTCCACGAACTGCTCGTTGTACTCCTGGAAGGTCAGCAGCTGGTGGGTGCGGGTCACCTGGCCGTCCTGGTCCAGTTCCTCAGTCAGATACATCCCCAGGAGCGGCACCCGTTCCTGCTCCATCCCGTCACGGTCTATGTAGCGGACGATGCAGCCATCCTTGTACGGGTGGATGTCGTAGGTCCGGCCCAGATAGTGCAGGTCGTCGTCATTCTCGATGACGGTGACGCGGAACTGGGTGGGCTCGCGGCGGACGTGGGTGTGGCTCAGGGTGCTCATGGCACCTATGTGTGGGGCGGTGGCGGGAAAGCTCACCGACGCACGGCTGCTCAGCGGTTGCAGGAGTCCCTGCGGAACAGAGGAAAGCCGCCGCGGCGGACGTCCGTCAGGAGGCGCTGCGTGCGGATAAGGGCCTGAAGGATGCCCCAGTTACGGCCGGAGCCCGGCGCGCCTGTGTGCAGCATGGCGGGAACGCCGCTCCGGTTGGTGGTCATGAGGCCTCTTTCAGGGTCTGGCCGCTGGCCGCTAAGGCTCTTGGCTGGTGGATGGCGCAGGGGGATGGGGTATTGCAGAACCCGCAGTGCCTGGCGTAGCGCCGGCCGAACGTCACCGGGGCGTCCCTGCGGAGCGGTTCGCGGTGCGCGGTCCGGGACGAGGCGGCCATCAGGGACATGATGAACGAAAGCGGAGGCTGCTCGGGTGAGAGCCGGGGTGCAGACTTCCGGGCACGCAGCTTTCCGTCCGACCCCGGGGCCAGCAGACCCCAGCCCTCGGGCAGCTCGCCGGGTTTCACAATGGCGGCGTCGGGGACGACCAGCCACCAGTGGTGCATGTACCGCTTGATGGCATCGGCCTTGGACGGGTCGCGCAGTTCACTGAGGAAGTCAGCCCGGGACACCTTGACCTCGTGGCCGTGGAGGGCCAGCTTCAGGCCTTCGGCGCCGCCGCCGTACTTGTCCCCTGCGATGAAGTCAGCGATGCGGTCCCCATCGGCATAGCCGAGGGAACTCTTGACGTGCTCGGCGCGGACCCAGCGGTCAGAGATGGTTCCCCGGCGGATCGCTGTGTAGCGGTCCAGAAGCAAATCCAGCATGTCCCGTTCAGTGGCCACCGGATACCTTTGATCGTTCCGCCGCGGCCCGGGCACGCAGCCAGGGTCCGACGTCGGCTTGGTCGATATGGAAGTCGTCCATGTCCTTAGGGGTCGGGTCCTCCGCCGCTTCGGCTGCCTTCTCCAGCACTTCTGCGGCCGTCGCCACGCCGGCCGCGTCGAGGACTGCTGCCATCTCCTGGGCGACGTGCCGTTCGAAGTCACCGCGCCGGCTGACCGTCGTCCCGATGTGGCCGCACGTGCAGCGGAGGTTGAAAGACGGTTCGGCTTCGTGGCGCTGGAGTTCGACCAGGATCAGCTCAGCCAGCGCGGTCATGATTCGCCTCCGAGGGCAGAGGCAATGGCGGACAGGACGAGGTGCGCCGGGACGTGGGGCCCGTCAGCTGCCGTCACGGCGGTGTCGTCAGTGTTCTCCGCAAGCTGGATCACCGCATCCAAGGCAGCGAGGAGCTTCTCGACGTCGACCGGGGCGTTGGCGAGGAAGTCGGCATTGTTGTCCTCGTCCCGGTCCGCACCCGGGAAGGAGGCGATGAACTCACCCTCGGAGATGGCCCGCCAGTTGAACCGGCCCTGGTGGATGACGATGGAGCTGGGCTCCTCCTGGCCGGGATAGCCGAAGTCGTGCTTCTTCCACGGGTACTCGGAGATGACCGCATGGCGGCCGCGGATCTCCTCCAGTGCCTTGATCACGCTGCAGCTTCTTCAGCCGCTTCGAGGGCTGCGTGGTACTCGGAGAGCTTGACCTGCTCCCAGGCCTCCGGGTCCAGCGAATTGTTCGGTTCATCGCGCAGGACCATGGACAGGGTCAGGAAGTAATCGTCGCCGACCTGTTCCACCCGCGGGTAGACGCTGTAGCCCTCGGCGAAGAGCATGTTCGGGCAGCCCGGATAGGTGTTCCCGGCCAACCGCAGCGTGGCCAGGGTCTTGGCGTGCTCCTTGCCTTCCGGGGTGCGCCTGGCCGGGACTGCTTTCAACCCGCCTTCGCGGCGCCAGCCGGCCGGGAGTTCCATGAATGAGTTCGGGGAGTTGAAGCCGCGGACAGCCCAGCCGCCGTCGAAGAAGGCGGTGCCGAACAGCTCGTGGCCGCCGATGCTCTCCTTGAAGGCGTCAGCCTTGGTGTGGAAGTCGGCGACGGCGACCTCACGGGCAGCGAGGTAGTCGGCGATCAGGGCGGGTTGTTTGGCCTTGAAGGCCACGGCAGCAGAAGTCATGCCAGCCATGTGTACGGAGGCATCTGGATCGCTCACCCGGCTACTGCGGACCGGGGCCGTTGAGGACGTCCGTGATGTGGGTGGTGGAGACGTTCTGCCGGGGTGCTGCGGAGGGGTTTCCGGTGACCGACAGGACCATCTCCCGGTGTTCGTCGTAGCCGACGCGCACGTCGAAGCCGCCATGCTCCAGGAGAGCCTTGCCGGCGGCGTTCAGGGAGTCCGCCTCGTCATCGGGCCGGTAGCTCTTGATGTGGACTTCGGGGATGCTGGTGCCGATGACCGGCATGTTGCGGACCTTGCCGGCGCCGGCCGCCGACAGGACCCGCTCGACCTCACCGTGCAGGCCGATGGACACCTGGACGACAGCGAGAGGCGGGACCATGGCCACCTCCCACAGGGTGCGCTCACCGAGGGCGGTGAGTGCCGCCGTGCGGTGGCCGGAGGCAGATGCGGCGCCGAGCGCGATGTAGCCGTGGGCCAGCAGCCAGTCCAGCTCGGAGGCGGGCAGGCTGTGGGATGTGGAATTCCATGAGGCGCCGGAGCGGGTGATGTAGCCCTGGCGGACGTCGTAGAGGGCGTTCGAGCGGGCCTCAGCCAGCTCGGCGGCGGCTCCAGGTCCCGGGGCAGGGTCGGGTGCTGCTGCGGGCGGGGTGTCCGGGATGATTCCGTGCACGACGATCAGCATGCTCTGGCCGGTAGCGGTGAGGGCCGAGGTGGTCCAAGTGCCGTCACCTGCGGGTCCGGTGATGAAACCTTCCTCCAGGAGCCAGTCGAGATGGGTGCCGGAGATGACGCCCTCGGTGGGCTGCCAGGCGGTGCGCCCTTCCGTAAGGGAGGACCGGACCCGGCCAAGATGCACGGCGAGCAGCATGAAGGCGCGCGGATCGGACTTGCTGAAGATGGTGGTCATGACAGTCCATGTGTGCGGACAGCCGGGCGCCGCTTCCCGGAGTCAGTGATTAGTACTGGTGCAGGTAGCTGCGCTTGAGCGTCATCAGCTGGCTGTACCGCGCGGAACTGGCTGCCAGTTCACCGACTGCGCTCACGTCCTCGGGCCCGTTTTTGACGACCCGCTCCAGCCAGCCGTCGAACGTCTTCTGCGTGGCCTCGATGAGCAGGTCAATCTGGAAATCGTGGATGACCGCGGGCTGGGGGCTGGTGGAGTCGCTCATGGACGGAATGTGTGCGGAGCGGGGCGAGGCGCTCATCGGTGGCGACAGCGACGAGGCTCAGGAGGCCTTGCCGGCGTGGTCGACGATCCACTTCCGGGCAGTCGATGCGATGGATGCGAGGCCATCGGCAGTTGCCTCGACAGGAGGAGGATAGCTTCCTGGGTAGGTGTTGCCTTGGATCTCAACAGCGTTGATATGGCCCCTGTGGTGGAGGATCGCGAGCTTCATGCCGTCGCCGGCGTCGATGAGGAGCGCCGGGCAAAGGGCGGCCAGCATCCAGCCGGGGACATCCGAATGGTCACCAGTGTTCCCGGCTGTGGTCTCCAGACCAGTCGCGTGTGCCTCTCGTTCCAGGTCTTTGATCAGTGCTATGGCCTCGGTAGCGCTGTCGGGCATGACGACTCCTCTCTAGGTCGGGATTGAGCTGTGATGATCTGGCTATGCGTCCCGGTCCGGGAAGCGGAGGCGGCTGGAGAGGTCAATCCCTGACCACCGCGTGCGGGGTTCGATGAGGACGGTTTCTCCATTGGCGTCAACGGCAGTGATGTCGTCATGGCCGGAGGGGCTCATGATGACGATGGCTCCGCGGCCGCCTTGGGCGTTCTTGCCTGCGGCGGCGGTGTACGCAGCCGCGTAGTCCAGGAAGTTTCCGGCGGGTTTGGTGCCCATGCGTCCCTCGGATTTGTCGATCTCCTCCCGGACCTGGAAGAACTCGCCGTCGTTCCGGTCGAACTCGACACTCACCGGGTCAGGGGAGCGCAGCCCTGCGAGACCAGTGCCGAATGGGGTAGACCGTGGGGCGGCGTCGCCCGGGCGGACCGTGGCGTAGTGGTCGTTGATCGGCCGGAACACCGTCTTGCCGTCTTCCGTGCTGAACATATATTCGGGGGCCTGGACGTGGCCGCGGAAAGTCTTCATGCCCGTCATGTGTACGGAGCACCGGCTTCGGCTACCCGCGGAGGTGCCCCGGGACCTCCACCTCGCCAGGGTTCAGCTCGGGCCTGGCGCGCAGGTACCGCAGCGCGTGCCGGAATGACCTGCCGGACCAGGCGACGTCGGCGGAGACTTCCACGACGATTGGTTCGACCAGGGTCAGCCGGACCGGGGACTTGTCCTTGGTGAACCGGTCCAGGGTGCCGGGGGTGATCTCCTCCGGCCACGGGTGGTTTTCACGCGGGATGTGCAGGTGCGCTGCCAGGGCCCTGGACGCAGTCGCGGTCAGCTGGCTGGAGCGCCCGACAATCCAGAGCCGGCCCTCGATGGGCAGCCCGGCGACAATGGCGGTGGGGCGGTCCCGACGGCCGATCACCGCGGCGCAGACCACGTGCAGATCCAGGCGATGCTTCACCTTCAGCCACTGCCGGACGCCGCCCTCATACAACTGGCCTGAACCTTTCACCATGAGGCCCTCCACCCCGATCGAGGGCATCTCCTCGAACCAGGTCGCGGCCTCTTCGGGGTTGTCCGTGGCGGGGGAGAGGTTCAGCGGCGGTTCCCAGGACCGGGAGAGTTCTTCGAGCAGGGCGCGGCGGTCCCGCAGCGCCAGCGCCCGGGTGTCCTGGCCGGCGACCGCGAGGACGTCGAAGGCGGCGAAGGAGGCAGGGCGTTCCCGGACGAACGCCGGCAGCGCGGTTTTGGAGGTGGTCATGCGCTGCTGCAGGGAGGTGAAGTCCAGGCGTCCGTTCGACCAGATCACCGTTTCACCATCCACGATGCAGCCTGCCGGGATGTGCTCCTCGGCGGCGGCGATCAGGTCGGGAAAGTAGCGGGAGAGGTCCTTACCCTGCCTGGAGAACAGCACCGCACCGGTCTCGGTGACAGTCAGTGACGCCCGGAAGCCATCCCACTTGGGCTCATAGAGGCAGCCGCCCGGAAGGGCGGTGGGGGCGGGAATGCGGTTGACGGCTTTCGCTGCGGCCAGGGGCAGGGGCGGTCGCAGTTCCTGTGGAAGGTCAGGCACGCGAGGAAACCTCCAGGTCGGTGCCAGGCCGCCGGTACCGGATTCAGTTCAGAGTGGTGCCGTACCCCGACCGCCGGCGGGTGCGGAGCCTCGGGCGGCCGGAGATCGGGTTCGGGGCCCGCGTCAGTCGACGGTGTAGTTCATGCAGTAGTTTTTGAACTTCTCGATCTGCGCTTCATTTTCGGCGTCCGTGGACTCCTGTTTGCCGTCAATGTCATCGAGGATGAACTGGGCTGTGGTCTTCACCTCTCCCGGGCCGCTGCTGGCCAGGGTCCTAAGCGTCTTTTCCACCTCGGCGTAGGTGCTGGCGTTGACCGGGATGTCACCGTTGAGCATTTTGCCCACGACGCCGCAACCGGCAATGGCCTTGTTTCGGTCTTCAGCGGATTCGGAGCTGGGCGGAGCCGATGCCGACCCGGATGAGGAGCAACCGGTGAGGGCGATGAGGAGGGCAGCGGAGGCTGCGGCAAGGCGAGTATTCAAGAATCTGATCTTTCAGGTGAGTGATGATTCTCGAATCCTATGGCCCCGCCGGCCCGGCTGGCGGTAACTCCTGCACCACTGGTGTCGGGAGCGGCCGGGCCCCAGCCGGGCGGACCCCTTTAGCCCGGGACGTTCCGCGGGTCGTTGCCGTAGCTGTTCTTCTCGGCGATCTGCCCGTCCTGGTTCTTGATGACGTGCTCGACCTTGTCGGACTGGGCGGCTTCCCGGCCGGCGGCGATCGCCTCGTCCTTGGTGCCGTACCCGGCGCCGAAAGCCCTGTCGGTGCCTTCACGCCGGTTCTTCCACGAACCGTCTTCCCAGTAAGTCTCGATGTCGCCTTGTGCCACGGTCTGCCCTTTCGGTCGGTATCGCTTACGTTCGCCACGATACACACCCGGGCAGGCCTGGCCAGGGAACAGGGCGGTCAGTCGCCCTGGTAGTCCTCGTCCCGCTGGCGTGCCAGGCGGCCCTGTTCCTCCTGGGCTTTGGCGAGGCGGCTCTGTTCGGCGGCCCGCCGGCGGATCTCCCGTTCCTTCTCCTCGGAGATGCCCATGGCGCGCAGCCTGGCTCCGCGGTCGGGAAGGCTGGCGGTCGACTCGACCATGGCGGCGAGGGATGCGGCCTTGTGCGCCAGGAGGTCCTGGCGGCGGGGTCCGACAGTCCAGACCAGGTCCTCCGGGTCTTCGCTCATTCTGGCCGGACCCATCAGGAGCAGCCGCTGCTGGTCCAGCCATTCCTCAAAGTCGGCCATCAGCTCAGCAGGGATGACGACGGTGGCCGGTCCGGTCCAAGTGCGTGGTTCGGTGGTCATTGTTGCTTGCCTTTCAGTTCCTCTGCCATTGCTTCAAGATTCATGCCGAAATCCGCGGTAGCCGCCACGGCACGGAGCCGGCTGGGCCAGGTGCGGGCCAGATCGGCGACCAGCAGGACCTCCGGCCCCTGGTATAGCCAGTCACGGGAGAGAACGTAATCCGGTGTGCCCGGCAAATGGCCTTCAATGACCCGGCGGACCTCCGGCCCCTGGGCAGCGATGAGGGAATCAATGCGCCCCACCAGTGCGTCGGCGTCCATGTCCGGGTAGGCGGACAGAATCACCTCAAACGCACCGAAAAGGACGATGACACCGTCCTCTCTGCCCATCAGGGAACAGTAGCGGGCCAGGACCTGGCGGTAGGTGTCCGGCAGGACGTGGCGCTCCAGCACCAGGGCGTCGGTCATGGCTCCCTCTCGGCTCTTTTCTTGGTCCTGCGGCTGCGGCGCCGGTCTTCCCGGGCGACCCGGCGGGTCATCGGGGCGAGGACGTTCACGGCCGGTCCAATCTCCGGCTTCGCTTCCTCCAGCCTTTTGATCGCTTCGAGGTGCGCGGCGATGAAGTTGTCGGCCTCTTCCTGGGGCCGGGGCGGGAGGTTGGCCCTGCCGGCCTGGCGGTCCTCGATACGCTTGATCAGATACCGCCGGGTAGCGATGGAGTCCTTGGCGGAGCGCTTGCGCTGGGCGAGGTCGGAGGCGCCGTCGTCTTCAAGATCGTAGAGCCGGGCACGGCGGGAGGCCTGCTTGACCCGGTCAGCGAGGTTCTCCCCGGACGCGCGCAGGTTGTCGTAGTACGGGCTTCCCGTTGAGGTCATCAGGCTTCCCTTCTCACTGGGCGACGGGGATGGGAGCGGGCTCCCACAGGACGGTGAGCTCAAACGGCATCTGGTTGATCAGCAGGAACTGGAAGACGCGGTGGGAATCGATCTGCCCGGGGGTGTCCGGGGTGCACCATTCGGTCGCGTACCCGTTCAGGGACCCGCGCTGCCACACCAGCACGATGGGCGGCTCGTTCGAGACGGAGTGGATGCAGGCCACGACGCTCATTCGTGGCAGGGCGTCGAGCTCTTCGACGGTGGTGATGGTTCTCATGCGGCCGCCTTCAGCCGGTGAGTCCGGCGTTCGACGTCGGCCAGGTGCTGGTTGATGATGGCGGCCATCCGGCGGTACTGCCCGTTCTCCCACAGCAGCTCAATGCTGGGACGGAACCGGCCGGCCAGGCGCCGGAACCAGCGGGGGCTGGCCTCCCACCGCGCCGCAGCAGTGTTCCCGCATTGGGCGGCGTAGGCGATGGTCCGCTGGTGGACCGCACGGGCCTGCTCGGGATGGCCGGCCTGCAGGCACGCAGTTTCCAGGCGGCGCAGGATCAGGGCTGATTCCTCCGGCTGCCCGGCGTACGTGTCGGCCAGGATTTCGAGCCGGAGCATCTGGTGTGCGGCGACGACCAGGCTGCTGGTCGAGTGCGCGACGGTTCTCATGCCGCGGCTGTCTCCGAAGGGCCAGCCCATCAGGAGCCTGCCTTAACGCTGGCGCCGACGCGGTCGAGTTCTTCGACGAGCATGTCGGTCAGGATGAACGGGGAGGTGGTCCGGCCGTCTCGCTCGGCGAGAGCGCGGGAGCGGCGGACCAGGCGTCCGATGACACCCAGGACAGCGGTGTGGCGGTCCTCGTCAATGACGGCGCGGGTGTCCACCCGGCGGTACGGGCGCCGGGGGTTGGCTTCCAGGTCTTGGGCGCTGGTGCGGAGCCAGTCGGCGCAGCCCTGGATGACCTTGCGCAGGGTGCGCGGGGCCATGCCGTGTTCGAAGTCGAAGCCTTCGGTGATGTCTTGCAGCGAGGCGGCGTCGAACCTGTCGGCGGTGGACCGCAGGGACAGGGCGAGCCGCTCCCGGATCAGGGAGGCCATGGCCTCCTCGTGGTCGGCGGGTTCGATGTACCGGTCGCCGTACAGGGCGCGCTGCTCTTCGATGAAGGCCAGGACCTCAGCGGCGGCGGGGTCCCCTCCGAAGCGGGAGTGCAGGTCGATGCTCAGGTTGCTGACCGTCTCCGCCTTGATGTCGTGGAACTGCGGCAGGGTCAGCCGGACGCGGTCGTCGGCGGCGTCGATGGCGGCAACCAGGGCTGCGGCCTGGCCGGCGAGGCTGTCGCCGGAGTTCAAGGAGTGCAGGGCCTGGGTTGCTGCCTGGACCCGCGGGTCAGGGGTGGACGTGGTCTCAGACATGGCTAAGCCGCGGCGCCAACGAGGACAGGGTGGAAGGTCGGGATCGAGCCGGTGGACGGGGCGTCGTGCTTGATCGACAGCGCTCCGGTGGCCTGGGCGGCGTCGAGGATGTCGGCGATTGTGCCGGCTCCGACGAATTTCAGGGTCTTGTTGTGGTTCTGGATTGCGGTGACGCGCGGGTCAGTGGTCTGTTCCATGGGCGTCATGTGTGCGGCGCCGTCAGGCCTGCTCACCGGCGCTTGCCAGGGCCGCCTCGTCGATTTTGACCATTGCACTGGTCATGTAGGTGTTCCTGGTACGCCCAACGGTGGTGTGCGTGCCCTGCCGGTCGATGGTGGAGCCGACAACGCGGGCCTCCGGGCGGTAGACGACCTCGTAGGCTCCGGTGTATCCGTACCCGAGCGCGTGCGGGTTGGCCACGACCGTGGGAACCCAGGCGCTGCCGTCGACCGGCAATCCCGTCTTCCAGTCCGTGACCTTGCGGGACGCGGGGTAGACGTCCGGGGCGGTCTGGTACAGGTGCCCGGTGGTCGGGTCGCGGAAGCAGACGAGCGATGAGCCGTAGGGCTCGCCGGAAGTGTCGTCCAGGTAAATCTTCTCAACGCGCAAGAGGCGCTGTTCGGCGGCGCGGGAGCCGTAGGCGGTGCTCACGGCAATGGCCACGGCGTCGCCGGGGCTGACGTCCTGCCCGAGCATGTCGGGTGTCGAGGGGGCTGTGCGGCGTGTGGCCATGGTCAGGTCCTTGTCTGGTGTTGGGGCTTGGGAGGGTGACGGCTGATTACCGGCGCCGGCCGGCCGCGTCGAAGTGGGTTGAGAGGTCGTTCCGATAGTTGGCCGCGAGCTGGTCGATGCGGCTCAGCTCCTTGTCGGCGTCCTGGAACAGGCCGTCGGTGTGGGCTTGCTGCCAGCGGGTACGGCCGCCGGGGCCAAGGCGCAGCCGTTCACCGATGGGCAGCCCGTACCAGGCCTGGACCGCGGAGCGTCCAATGAAGGTCGAGGCGACGTTGGCGATGGTGGCGCAGTAGCTGTGCTCGCTGACGCGGCCGAGCAGGGCCAGGACACTGGCGTAGCGGAAGGAGTACCGGGTCAGATGCTCGGGCTGGCTGCGCGTGGCAGCAATCAGGCCGCTGAGGAATCCTTCCTGGAACTCCAGGCATTCCCGGTCCAGGTCTGTCAGCTCCGCCATGTGGTGTTGCTCCCGTCCGGGTTGGTCATCCGATGGGCGCGGCTGTCGTTGTGATAGGTCAACACGCAGGTCTGGATGACAGTCCCTTCGCGCACCGGGTCGCCGGCGAACAGGTCACGGACCGCGGTGCAGAGATTGGCTTCGAGGAATGTCCGGGCGAGCCTGGCCTGCACGACCTCCTCCGATGTCGGGGCAGGCAACCCAAACACCTTGCCGCGGCCTGCTTCAGTCATTGTCGGCCGCGCCCCACCAGGTGCAGGTGGTCTTGCCTTCGGCGTTGCGCATCCGGTGGGGGCCGCGCCGGTCGTGGCCGAGGGGCTTGTCGCAGGTCAGGATGACCTTGCCGGCGTACTCGGGGTCATCAGCCATCAGGTCGCGGACCCGGTCGCAGGTGGCGGGAGGTGCGTCAGTGGTGGTTTCGGGAGTCGTGGTCATGGGCCTCATGTGTAAGGCGCCGGGCGTCCCGCTCACCGCTCAGGCTGCCTCCTCGTCGTACTCGCCGTACTCGGCGTCCTCCACCATGGTGGTGGTCCAGCCGTTTTCTGCCGCGCGGCGCAGAGCCCGGCGGACTCGCGTCCGCTGGAGCGGGGTGTCCTGGGGAGGGTCGGTCCACCGGAGCTCCTGGTAGAGGGCGTCGATCTGCCGGCGCATCTCCTCGGTGGTGCCCAGGCCTCGCAACAGCCGGTTGAAGGTCTGCTTGCCCACCCCACTGCGCTCGGCAAGGTCCTCGGAGCACCAGCCGGCGGCCTGGAGGGCCATGGTCTGCAGGCGCGCCACCGAGCCCTCGATCCGGGTCTTGTCGGTGGGGCTGTACGCTGCGATGTCCTTGTAGCTGACAGCGTTGATGGCGTCGGCGGTGCTGGCGAGGACCCTTTTGACGGTCCTGCCGTTAGGTCCCTTGAGGACGGTCTTGAGCGCCGTGATCTGGAGCCCGCTCAGGTCGGAGATGGCCTGGAAGGTCAGGCCGGCTTCGCGCAGCTGGAGGAGGCGCTGCCGTACCGGCTCTGCGTCGGCCCATTCCAGGGTCCGGGTCAGGTGGGCCGTACTGCGGAAGTAGTCACGGTTCGCTGCGCGGCAGGGGAGGCAACGGCACCGGTGGTAGCCGTACATGTCCCGGGTCCCGTGGTTGTGGCTTGCCTTGCGGCAGTTGCAGACAGCGAGGTCGGTCTCGTCGGTGGCGGAGGGGCGTGAAGGTGTGGAGGTCATCTGTGCGGTTTCGGCAGTTCGAGTGTCGGTCAGTGGGCGCGGGAGTACCGGGCGTACTCGTAGTCGGTGGCGGTGTCGGCGGTCCAGCCGTTGGCCAGTGCCCTGTTCCTGGCGACGGTGGCCCTGGCACGCTGGGCCGGGGTGTCGAGAGGCGGCGTGGTTCCGTGAAACTGCGTGTAGAGGCGGTCGATGCCGGCGCGGACTTCCTCGGTGATGCCGTTGCCGGCGAGCAGCGAGCTGATCGTTGAAGCGGTGAAACCGATGCGTGATGCGATCTCGCTGCCGCACCAGCCGAAGCTGTGCAGGGACTGGACCTGGAGGCGCGGGACCGTGCCGTCGACTTTTCGGCCGCCGGGCTTCTGAAGCGAGGCGATGTCTTTGAAGCTGATCGCGTTCAGCGCGCGGAAGGTGCTGGCCTGAACCGTCTTGGGAAGCTTGCCGTTGCGGCCTTTGATGGCGAATTCGATCACCTTGGCATTCACGGCACAGAGGTCTGCGATCTCGGCCACGGTCAGCCCTGATTCCCGAAGCTTGGCAATGCGGGCCCGGACCAGGTCGGCGTCCACCATTTCCCGGCGCTTCCGGTGCTGGTTGGACCGCCGGTTGTACTCACGGTTTGCGTCCCCGCAGGGCGTGCACCTGCACCGGTGGTAGTTGTACATGCCCCGTTCGCCGTGCTGGTGGGGTGCGGCGGCCATGGTGCAGTCGCAGACAGCAAGATCGGTCGGTGCAAGGGCGGAAGGGCTGGAAGGCATGGAGATCGGGACTGTCGGGGTTAGGCGGGGACTGCAGCCGAGACCATCGGGCCGCCGGGAACGGGGGTGACGTCACCGGTATGGACCTCGACCAGATAGCTGGTCAGTGTGAATGTTCCCTGGCCGTGGTCCAGAACGGTGTGGTTGACGCAGCGGAGCTCAGGGTGGCCGAAGACCGGGGAGCTGGTGAGGAGCGACTGCTCTGCGTCCAGGCCGAGGTGGGTCAGAACGGCCTCGAGCGGATCCTTGTCGGCCCTGCCGGTGGCCTTATCGAAGACCTCCATGCAGGTGCCACCGACGTAGTAGTCCTCGAACTCACCCTCGGCGTACCCTGCAATTCCTGCAAGGCGGCTGGCCAGCTGCTCGACTGCGCAGGCGAGCACTTCCACCGGGTAGTGGCCGGCAGGAACCAGGCTGGCATCTGAAGGGCTTCGGAGGCTCTTCACCTGGGCAGCGAGGGTGGGGTGATCGATGCCGACGGACTCGAGGATGGTGTTCACGGAGGTCATGCCGCTCATGTGTGCGGAGGGACGGGCGGGACTCACCGCAGGGTCAGGCAGTGTGGGGTCCGCCGGAGTCGCGGGCGATGCGGGACAGGGCACGGATGTCGTAGACGGAGGCGTCCAGGCACTGTGCCATTTCCTGGGCGGCGTCGGGGTTGCCGGCAAGGATGGCTGCGGCGTCCAGGTAGGTGTGGGCGATGGCGAGGTGGTGGCGGTGCGCGAACGATCCGCGTTCGCGGGCTTCGCCGGCGCGGTGGGCAACAACAGCCTTGCGGAGGATCTCGTGCAGCGGGGCGTCGGCCGAGCGGGTGGGCAGGATCCGGACCGGTGCCGGGACGTCGTGCTCGACGATGGCGCGAAGCTGGCCGGTGGTGGGGAAAGTGAAAACTTCGGCGGTCACGGGTGGATCCTCTCGGGCCTGCTGCTGCAACGTGTCATGACCGCATGTGTGCGGCGCGGCAGGAAAACGCGCACGGCAATGCATCGCCCCTGAAAGGGGTGTTCGGGTGGGTCGTGCCTAGCCTACCGAAAGGGTCGCTTCGAAGGCGGTCGCCGCAGTGATGATGCTGTCTTTTTCGCCGAGGCTGACGACAGTTTCGGAGGGCATGTGGACCAGGTACCGGAGGAAGGTTTTGGAGAGGGTTTCGAAGTCGATTGCGAGGTAGCTGACGAGGCGCAAATCGGGGTGTCCGTAGATCCGTTCTTCACCGGTGGAAAGAGTCCCCTGCAGGTCCGGATTGATGCCCCTGTTGACGACGTCAATGGCGGACGCCGGCGAGGGGTTGATGATGGACGCGATGGAGGTGGCGAGCCTCCCGTTGGCACCACCGTCTTTGAGGTGCGGAGCAATGAGGGAGCTGATTCTGGCCAAGCGAAGGGACAGGTCTTCGATGGTGATGGCGAGGTCCTCGACCGGGAAACTATAAGCCGTCACCTGATCCCCGGTTTGTTCGAGCGCTCGGGTTAGCTGGACGGTCGTGTCGATGTCGGCACGGCTGATTCCGGTGGTGGCGATGATTGCGTCGTGGTCCATGCAGGACCATGTGTGCGGAGCCTTGAAGCCGGCTCACCGGCGGAAGCGGCCGAAATAGGCCGAAAAAGCGTGACCGACCCGATGGCGACCATGGCGACCAGATGGCGACCACCTGGTCGCCCATAAAAATCCGCGCCAGCACTGGGAAGGAGGCCCCTTTATATATATATGACCGATCAAACCGATCACTTAACTACTACTACACATAGGGATCCTCGTACTTCCCCGTTACTCACCTTCTCTCCTATAGGCATACCTCCCACTGGTCGGTTTGGTCGCCCATCGCCCAAATTCCGCGCCAGCACTGGGAAGCAGGGGTGGTCATTGGGTCGGTCACTGGTCGGTCAGGTCGGTCATGAACCCGCCTTCAGGGCCGAAAAACAGTGAAAAACGCCGTTTTGGGCGTGCAGACGCAAAAACGCCCCCGGCACCGAATAGTGCGCCGGAGGCGTTGTGGACTGTGCCTGGGGTGGTCCCGGGGTCAGTTTCCTTCGAAAACGACCCAGGGTCCCGGGTCGATCTGCTGGATAATCACAGCCATCGGGTCCTTCGCCGCGAGGAGCGAAGCTGCCTTTTTGGCGTCCGCCAGGGTCCCCGCGGGTGTCAGCGGGGGTGCCGAAACGAGCATTCCATTGCCGTCCAGGAGGCCGACGGCGAACTCTTCGCGGGGCCGGTAGAGGACGGTCATCGTCTCCATCGCGTCGTTGAACATATCCTCATCGGAGTGCTGGGCACGCCAGGATGAGGAGGTCCAGTACCGTGTTTCGCCGTCCAGGATGCTCAGGGTCCAGGCGGTCCGGAAGTACGGCTGGGCGCCTGAACGGCGCAGCACAACCGAGTGCTCCGGGAGGGATTTGAGGTCCTCCAGGGACCCGATCGGGGAGCCTGGAAGCATGCCTGCAAGGGTCATGGAATTCACCATTTCGGGGTCCTTTCGAGGACGTGATGTGAGGTACTGGAAGGGGCCGTTCCCGGGATCCGAAATGACCCCTTTCAGGGACCGGATTCGAGGTGCCCCGGAGGGCAGGTTTGGAGGTCGGTCAGGACCCTGAAAGGGGGGGGGTGCTTGAAGACCGCCATCAGGCAGCCGGCCAGGCCCTGAAAATGCGCTGCTGGAACAGCTCGTCCGGAACCCATTTCCAGTGGTCGTAGTCGGGTGCCTGGCCAGACAGCACGGAGGCCAAAACCCCGGAAGGGTTCGCCAGATGGAACTGGGCGGCCCAGGACGGGCCGGCGCTGATCAGCTGCCATGAACCGTCCGCGGTGAGCCCAACGTCGATCCGGAAGCCCGGCGGCTGGTGCCAGACGGTGGCGTCCAAAACTATCTGGGCGAAGTGCAGGGCGGCGGCCGTGCGGTCCTCCTCGTCACCCTCATAGGCATCGGTGCGCTTTCCAGGCCGCAGCCGGGTGTCCACGCGGGTGGAGGCCGAGATCTCCCCGTCGGCGACGAAGACACGGTACTCGTCGACGTAGTCCACCGGCGCCGAGACGACGACGTTCAGCTCAGCAACGAGATCCAGTGCCCGGTAGTGGTACTTGCCGGCAGCGGCGACAAAGGTGGCCGGGTCAGCGTGGAAGGTGGGGAAGCCCAGGCCGGCGTACTGTTGCTCGGCGAGCCGGAACAGGCCAGGGCCCCTCCACTTCTCCTGGAGCTGGCCAAGGGTCGTGCAGAGGACACGGCGCCCCAACAGGTAGCCGGGAACGGTGGACAGCCAGGCAGACCCGGGGGAGAGGAGCGGCAGCTCGAGTCCGGCGTTGAGGAGACGGGTGGCGCCCGAGGTGTCCACCCAAAGGGCGGTGCCCTCCATGGTCTCGGGGACGCGGTTGCTGGTGCCGGCCTCGACGGGAAGCATGCCGGAGGAGGCCAGGTGTCTGGCGGCGGCCTCGGGCGGGTGCGAGTCACCAAGGACAAGGAGGCGGGCGGAGGTCATGATGCCCCTTTCGGGAGCCACAGAGTGATGAAGGTCCGGTTCTCGCGCAGCAGCCGCTCGGAGGACTCGGGCCAGTCGGTGTCGCTGGTGCAGAACCAGCGGGCGAGCTTTTGTCCGCCGATGACGCACCAGCGCTTCTGGTAGGCGTGGGGGTTGCCGTCGGTGTTGAGGATGACGGCCAGCAGCGGCAGCGCATCCAGCTCCTCCTCGGTGGTCCACACGCCGTCGTGGACGGGCTCCGGCTCCTTCGGTGCCGGGTCGATCACGGTCAGGGCCGTGTCAGGCACTGGGCCGCAGTTCCTGGCGCATTCCTGCGGCGAGGCTGGCGACCGCGACGGTCATGGGGAACAGGGCAAGCCAGGTGACGACCGCAGCGGCAGTGGCCAGGCTGTTGGCGGAGAAGACGATGGCCATCGTGAGGAGGGTGGCTGCGAGGATCGCAGTGCGCTGGATCATGAGGCCGGCGGCGCCGGCGAGGACGTTTTCGAGGGCAACAAGGAATTTCATGACCCTCATGTGTACGGACTGTCCGGCCGGCCTCCCCGGCCTGGCGGCTTTAGGCGCGACGGCGCTCTTCAGCCAGTTCGGCTGCACGGTAGTAGCGGCGCAGCTTTCTCAGGTTCTTGACCTTCTGATCCGACCAGTTGTGCTTCTTGGCCAGCTCGGCCATGGCGGGCCCGTCCCAGCCGACGGCGATGCCGTAGATCCACGCGGTGTCCTGGGAGGCACCCCAGTCCATCGATGAGAAGGTCATCGCGGCGTGCAGGGCGCCCAGCGGGTCGGTACCCGGTGTCTTGCTCACTGCCGGTCCTCCAGACAGATGATCCGCTTCAGCTCTTCCTGGACTGCCAGGGAGTCCGGAAATTTGCCGGGACGCCCGGCGTCGTTCCACCGGTCGCAGAGTGCACTGATGGCGTCGCTGACCGTCTCCAGGAAGAAGATGACGTAGGCCTCGTGAAGGGGCATGACTTTCGTCCACTCTTCCCCGCGGGCGTAGGCGTCGTGGAGGTCCTTGGACGCGGCGAAGATCCGTTCCGAGTGCGGTATGGCAGGCCGCGGCGCGTCGGTATCAACCGGGAACATCGGAAGGATGCCGTCCGCCTTCGTAGCCGCACGCGATGCCTCATCCCAGATCATGCCGGCACCTCCGTCACGGCTTCCCAGTCTTCGAGGATCGCGTGGCGGCGTTCGACGACGTGGCCATGCTTCAGCACGGCACCGACCTGAGGTTCGTCCAGGTCCATCCAGGTGTCGTCCCAACGGGGGTGATTGCGGTACTGGTACACCGGGGCCGGGGCGGCATCGAGGATGAGGTCCAGATCCCGCAGGAGGTCCTGGACTTCCGGGACCTCGGAGTGTCGGTGCCGGGCGAGGAGTTCGGTCAGGTCAGCGTGAAGGTTTGCCATGCCGTCCATGTGTGCGGAGCTGTGCGTCCGGCTCCTCGGGACCGGGCCGTCTCAGCAAAAGATACAGGAGGGCACAGGGAGCCTACTTTTCAGGTTTCGCCTTGTCCTTCGCAGGCTCATCCTTCGCAGCTTCATCGGCCTTCTTCTCCTGCTTGCTCGGGCTCCACTCGTCCAAGCCCTTCAAGGGCCGGCCGATGAGCAGGAGGGTCGCTGGCGAAACGGCCATCAGCGCAAAAACGAAGGCCAGTACGGCCAGCTCCCAGCCGCTGATGCGGCCGACGAAAACTAATGCGAACGAGACCAGCACAAACACACCGGCGATGATTGAGGACACTCGCAGCAGCGGCCAGACATTGCCGGAAAGCTCCCGCCACTTCGCAAGGTGCAGGTTCACTTCACCCGCGGTAAGGACCGCCGACTTCATGAGGTTGACCCGCTCGGTCTGGAATTCGTTCACCAGATCCTCGCGCTTAACCTGTTCAGCCGCCATGCCATGCTTCTGCTCAATAACCTTTTTAGCCAAGCCTGACCGTTCGCTGAGTTCCAGGTGGGCGAAAAGGGCTGCATCGTCAAAGCCACTGCCGTATGCCGCAATGTCCGCCCGGTTGATGGCGTACTCGACAAGTTTCTTAGCGAGCTCATCCTGGTTATCGGGCTTGAGCGTCTTCCAGAGATATTCCGGGATGGCAGGGAAAGGCTCCGCTTTTTGAGCAGCCTCTTTAGGGGGATCTTCGGGTGTTTTCGGTGACTTTGTCGCTGGATCACCGGACTTTGCCGAGTTGCTTGACTTTCCAATTGTGGCGTCAGCATTTAAGGGGTCGTCCAGATAGGCCGTAGCTTGTATGGGAGATGGTCTTTGATCCGAAGCTTGCAGGGGATTTTCAAGATAGGGTGTCGTTGCGATGCCGAGTAGGTGTGACAGCCGTACGTCTTGAATCAAATCAGCAAACTGGACGACAGCGTCGTCTTCGCTTTGGACTTGTCGTAAAAGCAGGCTCCCAGGGGAGTCTTCTTCTGGGTTGTGCACTGCCTTCCACCCATGCTCGTCCAGTGCCTCCAACTGCTCTGCAGTGAGCGACACATTGGTCGTAGCGGCAGCCAGGAATACCTTTTCGTCCATGCTCAACGATCATGGCCCTGTCGCTCTGTTTTTGGAAGGGCTCCTGGCTTCGATCAGCTGAGGTGGCCTTCTCCTGGACGCCTACCCGAGGGACCAGTGGATCTTGATGGCCTCGGCGATTGGGCCTTTCTCGACGTCCAGGGTGTCGATGACCGGTGCTTCTCCGTCGCGCTCAATGTCGGCGTTGCGGTAGAGGCGGCCGCAGGAGGGGCAGAGGGTGTGGATGTCGTCGTCCTCGGGCCATTCAGCCAGGCCCTCGGGGACCTCGCCTTCCTCGATGTAGACCGGGAAGCCGTCCGCGTTGGCGGCGATCATGCCCTCACCGTCGGCGGCGTTGCCGCAGACGCAGGTCAGGCTGACGATGTCGTTGCCGATGACTTCTCCGGCTTCAGTGGTGTCGCTGCTCATAGTGTTCCCCATCCTGGTCGAGTGAATGACAGGTGTCCCTGTCCAACCTAATGTGTGCGGAGATCCCTGTTTACCACTCCAGCCGGTTAGCCTCGGTCACCATCTCGAAAGGCGCGGCCGGCTTGACCTGAGGCGCCCGGCTCACGAGCCAGGTGCCGTTTTCCTGTACAAGGGTGAACCACAACTGCATCTGTCCCTGGAGCATGCCACCCTCTTTGCAGTGGGACCTGACGCTGACGTTGGACATGAAGGATGGGACTTCGATCTGGTTCTCATCGGTAAGTGTGAGGAGAACATTGTGGACCGGCTTCACCTCATATGGCTGGTCTGAATCGGTGCAGCTCTCCCCGGCCTCCGTGACGTAGGTCTGGCTGAAGTTCCCGTCCCTGTCCGTGCGGCCGCTCGTCAGGGTAGGGATGCTCTTCTTGCTCGCCCAGTCCGATTCCAGGGTTTGGATGGCGTCGGGCGTCATAATGGGTTTGGCGGCAGCAATAACCTGGTCGAAGTCGGCCTGCGTCGGGGTGAAGCCTCCCACGGTGTACTGCGGGAACTGGTCGAACACAATGTTGAGAACCTTGTTCCCGACCTCTGCGGCTGAAGTGGCGAGTGCCGGGTCATTGCCAAGCTTGTTGACCCAGAGTTCCCCGAGTTCGACGGTCGCCGGATCCAGGCTTGAGGCGGGCACTTTAGCCGCGGACGTAGGTGCTGGCGCCTGTGCACCGACTGGATTCGGATTCGGCGCCACCTGGCAGCCCGAGACCGTCAGGGCCAGGACGGCCAGCAGACCGGAAAGTGCAAGCGCTCTGTTGCGCGGAATGTTCAAGGGTCCCCCAATGTGAGTTCGACAGAAGGGGCTGCCCCAGCGGAAGCCCCCAACCTAGCTGGTTGCACGCTCCTGACGTGCAGGTATGTCGTGCAGTTCCAAAGTTAATGTGTGCGGAGCACTTTCCGTAGCTTCCCGACAGCCGGCGCGCGGTTCACCGCGAAGGCAGAGGCCGGGCACGGTTCAGGAACAGGGTGTCCGGCGCCCAGTCCCATTCCGGGTGGCCTGGTTCCTGGCTGGCCAGGATGGATTCGACGACACCGGTGGCCGGGGCTGCGTGGTAGATGTTGCTGCTCCACGCGGCGTTGGCCTCGATCACTGACCAGTTACCCTGGGTGTCCTCGCCGACGTCCAGCACATAGCCGGGCGGCTGGTCCGCACCCATAACCTCCACAACCTCTTCGGCGAACGCGGCTGCTGCCGAAGATTCAGGGCAGCGGTCCGGCTCGAAGGCGTCCCAGGTGATGGTGACGTCGGTGCCGTGGATGCCCGGGACGGTGGACAGGTAGAAGGACGAGGCGGTGACCTTCCCGTGGGTGATGAAGCAGCGGTACTCCCGGGCGTAGGCCATCCGTTCGGAGCCGACATAGTGCAGGTCCTGGTAGTCGGGGGCGAAGTCGAACGTTCTGCCGACCAGGCGCTGAAAGTGTCCGCGGCCGATGTGAAGCCCTGCCGGGATGCCCGAGTGCTTGTGCTCAGCCAGCTTGTAGAACGTCGGCTCGATGCCCTGGTACGGCATGTCGCCCACGCGGCCGGCCCACACCTTCCGGCGCAGGAACTCTTCCGGGACCCGGGTCAGCCAGTCGGGTCCGGGGGAGAGGAAGGGGTGCTGGATTCCGGTCCTGGCCAGGCGCATTGCCCAGGTCCAGGAGCACCAGAGCGCGGTGCTTCCATCCAGTGCCGGGGCGTCCAGGCCGATGGTGTGTCCGACCTCGATGGTGCCGGCGGCCCGCAGGTCTTCGGCCACCCAGGCGGGGCTGGTGGCGACCAGCAGTTTGTCGTAGGTCAACTGCGGTCCTCTGA
Source organism: Pseudarthrobacter sp. BIM B-2242 (assembly GCF_014764445.1). Taxonomy (NCBI): domain Bacteria; kingdom Bacillati; phylum Actinomycetota; class Actinomycetes; order Micrococcales; family Micrococcaceae; genus Pseudarthrobacter; species Pseudarthrobacter sp. BIM B-2242. The sequence continues at coordinate 89,829 of NZ_CP061722.1, read as the reverse complement.
GCGGGTGAGTCGCTTCCCGGCGCGGCGGGCGCGGCGCCGGAGTGATGGCTTCTGGTCCCCGGTGCGGCAGTAGATGCAGCCGCCGTTGGCGGACTCGGGGCAGAGCTTGTTCGAGTGCGGCCGGCCGCGGCGGTCCCGGTCGGTTCCGCTCACTTCTGGACCTCCCGGGTCTTGTTCCATAGCTCCCAGTTGCAGGAGGTGGAGCCGTAGTTGCCCTGGGTGCGGCAGAGCAGTTCGGTGCCCTCGACCCGTTCCTTGGTGATGTACGCAGTGACGTCGTCCCTCAGAGGGATGCTGGCTTCTTCTGCTGGGGGAGTGGCCGGCTCCTGGGAGGCCCCGACTGGTCCGGCACATCCGGTCAGCACGGTCACGAAAAGCAGGGCGATGCCGACGGCGTTCCGTTTCATGCTGACCAGCGGCGGGCGATCGTTTCGCGGATACCCAGTCCGTCGGCGACAGAGCGCCAGGGGCCATTGCCTGTGCAGGTCATCAGCTCGAATTCGATCCCGGGCTGGGCGTCAAGGACTCGCTCGGCATAGCGGAGCGCGCCGTCCTCGGTGGACCAGACGGAGATGGAGCCGGTGTCCTCGGAGTAGGAGGACAGGAGCGCACCCCAGACCTGGGTGGTCTCAACGGTCAGGGGCAAGGCTTGAGGGCGGCGGGGACGGGTCAGGGTCGTTGTCATGGGCCCTATGTGTACGGAGATCCCGGCCGCACTCACCGGCTACGCAGCGCGGGTCAGGGGAACGCGCGGCTTGCGGGTGGGCTGCGGCGGCAGGTTCACAACGGCTGCTGCCGTCGGCCTGGCAGGGGCTTCCGGGACCGGGCCGAAGGTGTTCCGGGAGAGCCGGTACAGGATGGTGGCCAGCCAGACGAACAGGGCGGTGGCGAATAGCCAGAGCCCGTACATGTAGAGAAGATCGGCGATAAGCATGGCCACCATGTGTACGGGAAACCCTGCCGCTGTCACCGGCCGGGGCGCGCACTGCCCTACCGGGGAAGCGGCTCCGGGGCGGTGTTCGTGATGCCGAGCAGATAGTCGAGGCTGGCCGCCTGCGCTTCGAGCAGCGGGATTTCACCCTGCAACCTCCGGATCTCGGCCCGTGCGGACTCCAGCTCGAGCCTCGTCCTGTCCCTGCCTGTGGGCAGGTTTCGGATCAGCCGCTGGTTCGCCTTCGTCTGCGGGTCCAGATCGGCTGACTCTCCGGGGTGAGCGAGTTGGAGGCTGCGGCGCAGTACCTCTTCGTCGCTGATTCGCTGGAGGGAAGGTCCCTGGACCGGTGCGACGTCCTCGGCTTCGATGACGGCATGGCCGGAGAAGGAGCGGACACCGGTCACCGCCCAGAACGTAGGCCTGGGGGATTCGCGCGGAAGGATCCACGCCAGTGAATCCAGGGTGGCCGGGTTCGGGTTGCACATGGTGACCGGCTGCGAGGCATGCATGCGCAGGATCGCAGTGAACCGCTCCACGGTCTTCCAGTTCATCCGGTTGTAGACCACTTCGATGCCGACGTCGTTGATGTGGGACCGGTGCCGGTAGAGGTCGCCCGGTGCGTCTGCTGCGCCGAAGCCGGCGATGATCACCAGGGGGTTCCCCGGAATGGCTTCAAGGGCGGCGATGAGCTGCCCGACCGTGAGTTGTTGAGTCATGGCGGGAATGTGTGCGGAACGGGTGACCTCCGTCATCGGAAGGCTCCCGCGGGAGCTTCTACGCATGCTTCCGCGTATAGTTTTAATTCGAAGAGATGTTCACATGTGGACAAACCTGTGGAGAACATAGTTTCGAAAGGAGTGGCTGATGAGTACCGTCGTTGTCTCCGTCCTGGACGTCCTGGAATCAGCCCTGGCCGGCCCCCTCTACAGTCCGATCGCGGTTCCGGCCGGCTTCCCGAGCCCGGCCCAGGACTACGCGACGACCCGGGTCGACCTCAACGCCCACCTCATCAAGGACGTGACCAGCACCTTCCTGGTCCGGGTCTCAGGACACTCCATGACCGGCGCCGGCATCTCCGACGGCGACGAGCTCGTCGTAGACCGGTCACTCACCCCGGCTGACGGCAACGTCGTCGTCGCCATCATCGACGGCGAGCTGACCATCAAGCGGCTCCGGCTCGGACACCACCAGGTCAGGCTCGCAGCCGAGAACCCCGACTACCCCGACATCGTCGTCCCGGAGCTGGCCGAGCTGACCATCTGGGGCGTCGTCACCCGCTGCCTGCACCATGTCTAGCGGTCAGGCCTACAGGTCGCCCTCGCAGGCTGCTTCCATGGTCTCCGACTTGGCGTCAATGCGCTCCTGCGCCTCGTCGATCGCGGCTTCGTCCTGCTCCTCGACCGGCTTCATCCGCTCCAGGTTCGCGAAGGCCACGTCCTTGATGACGCCCTTCAGGGTGTCCGAGGCGCGGCCAGCCAGCTTCTCCATGTCCTCCAGGGCGGCCTTGGTCTCCTCGTCCGACGGGTCATCGGGCATGCCCTTGGTGATCGCTCGAAGCTCCACGCATGTCTCCGACGTGGACAGCTGCGGGGCGCCGCAACCGGTCATGGCGAGCAGGCCGGATGCGGCCAGGACAATAGCGACGAGCTTCTTCAAGGAATCCCCCAAGGTGGTGAAAAGTAGTTGAACCCTGAAAGTTTACTGTCCGTCCACTGTGGGTACGCTCCATGAAGAACCTGGACAACGGGAGGGTGGAGCGGACGGCTCTGATCGACGTCAACAGCTTCTATGTCTCGTGCGAGCGTGCCTTCGACCCGAAGCTGGAAAATCGGCCGGTCGTAGTCCTCAGCAACAACGACGGTTGCGTGGTTGCCAGGTCCAACGAAGCCAAGGCCCTGGGCATCGAAAACGGGGACCCCTGGTTCAAGCTGGCGGCCGACGCCAAGCGCACCGGGTTGGTCCACCGCAGCTCGAACTACGAGCTCTATGGGGATCTTTCCAGTCGTGTAATGGCGCTGATTAGCAGGTACACCCACCAGGTCGAAGTGTACTCAGTGGATGAGGCCTTCGGGCTGCTTCGGGGTACCCCGGAGGAGCTGGAGACCATCGGTCGGGAGATCAAATCCGCGGTGGCAAGGCACGTGGGGCTGCCGGTCTGTGTGGGCATCGCACCGACCAAGACCCTTGCCAAATTCGTGAACCGGGTCGCCAAACAGAACCCCGCCCTCGGCGGAGTCTGCAGCTACGACACCCTGCCGGCAGCACACCGCGACCACATTATGTCCAGGGTGCCGGTCACCGGGATCTGGGGCATCGCCGGCCGGCTCGGCAAACGGCTCAACGGCATAGGAATCTTCACGATCGCCGACCTGAAGGCCGCGGATCCGGTGGCCATGCGGAAGCGGTTCTCGGTACTGATGCAGCGGACCATCCTGGAGCTCAACGAGGTACCGTGCATCCCGCTCGAGACTGAGATAGCCACCAAACAGCAGCTGATCTTCTCCCGGTCCTTCTCGAAGCCGGTGACCACCACGGCCAGGATGCATGAGGTGATGGCCATCTACGCGCAGCAGGCGGCGATCCGCCTGGCCAAGGACAGCCAGCAGGCGAAGCTCATGACCTGCTTCGCCGGCACCTCCCACTTCAACCCGACGGCCACTTCCTTCCCCTCTGCGACCGTGAAACTCTCGGCACCCACCGCAGACCCGGTCATCCTCACCAGGGCCGCCACAGGGGCGCTGGAAGGCCGCTTGGTCGACGGCGTTCCGTACGCCCGGGCCGGGGTTATGCTCACTGACCTGTCACCGGCCGGCGCCGCCCCGCAGCTGCCCGCATTCGCCACCGCTCACGAGGAGAAGCGCATCGGAGCCCTGCTCGGAGCCGTCATGGACCGCTACGGAACCTCATCCATTGGGCTGGGCATCGCCGGCATGGTCGAGGCCCCGGACTGGGGGATGAAGCGCCAGGCGCTGTCACCGCGGTACACCACCGAATGGGGCGAGCTGCTGGTCGTGAAGGCGGCCTGACCGGGTCCAGTCCGCGAAGTTGGACCTCAGCGTAGTGGCTAGGAACCTTTGACTACTGGCGTCCGTCGAGATCAATCCGGTCGACGGTGATCCCCTTGGAAATCTCGGCTTCGCTGAACTCCTTATGACCCTGGAACTCACCGAGGTCCAAGGTGTAGAACTTCATGCCTGCCGGAACTTCTTGGCTGAATTTGAACTGGCAATCAACGCCACCTTCGGCGCCCCGGATGCCGACTCCCTCGTCCAGCTCTCCGATTGCGAGGGTCTTGCCCTCGGCAGTGATCTTGTATTCCTTGCCCTTTTGCATCGAGTCGTTCCCCATGCCCTTACACGGGCCACCAACGCGGTAGCCCAGGCTCGCGGGTGTGGATGAGGTGATGGCTCCCTGGGCGGTGATGGTCTTCGGCGCCGAGGAACACCCTGCGGTGGTCGCGAGCAGACCAACGGACGCAACGATTGCCAGTGCTTGTTTCAAGGATCCCCCATGATGTTGAGATGTATCGCCACAAATCGTACGGCGTGCCTTAGCTTATGCACTGTTCTGCGTGGGTCTCTACCGTGACTCACAGACCAGAGCCCCTTCAGTGACGACCCAGTTAGGGGCGATCGCAGGCGGGTTGGCGGAGCGGGTGAACTAGGCCGCGACTGGAGTGGTGCCAGTGGCGTCCAGCTGGGCGAGCAGTGCGCTGTCTGCCCGGACATGGACTGCCGTGCACCAGGGGTTGCCGAGGGGGTCGTTGCCTGCGGGCACCACGACACTGTCCAGCACGTGCTTGCCGTTCATGTAGCGGGTGAGTTTGATGGCGATCCGCTGGCCGTCCTCCATGACTTTGGCGTCCTGCAGGTGCCCACTGACCAGACGCCCGTTGTGGTCCACGGACCCGGTCTGGATGTAGAGGCCGCTCAGCTGCGGGGCCAGGGAAGTGATGTTGTCATTGGCGATGTCACGGATGTGGATGCTCATACCGCCCCATGTGTACGGCGTACCCGCGTCCGGTCTCCGGAAAGACAGAAGCACCCCTCCCCGCACTGGCAGGAAGGGGTGCTTTCAGGCAGGTGCCTACTTGTAGCTGATCCAGTTTCCGCTCGGACCCCAGTTGATGGTTCCGCCCTGGAAGTTCTGGGAGACGTTGCCGCCGCCGGTCAGGTACTCGCCGCTGGTTGCCAGGCCCAGCCGCCCCGTTGCCCCGCCGGCGCTCTTGTACATGCTGCCGATGCCGCCGAAGACGAAGTGGCCGCCGCCGGTGCCGTGCCAGGTGATCACGCCGTGCTGGTAGTTCTGGTAGACGCCGCCGTTGGCCGCGAGTTCACCGGACGTCGGGTAGCCGAGGACGCCGTTCTCGTAGCCGACGCTGGCCCAGATGCTGCGGATGCCACCGATGGAGATCTGGGCTCCTGTGGCGGGCGACCAGAGGATCGATCCGCGGATGAAGTTCTGGTAGAAACCGCCGTCCCTGATGGCAACCCTGTCGGCAACCGCGGTTCCGAGGTAGGCGCCGTGCTCCTTGTACGGTCCGGCCATCTCACTGGAAACGATCCGGTTGCCGGACGAGTAGTTGTGCGTGATGACGCCGCCCTGATAGTTCTGGGCGACGCCGCCTTCGACCTTGTACTCATCGGAGGTGGGGTAGCCCAGGGAGCCGTTTTCGTACCCTGTCGATGCCCAGGTGGTGCGGATCGCACCGATGGAGATCCGGGCGCCGGTGGCGGGCGAGTACATGATGGTGCCGCCCTGGTAGTTCTGGAAGGAGCCGCCGTCCTTCAGGCCCTTGACCTCACCCGAGACGGGGTAGCCGAGGGGGCCGGCTTCAACGTTGGCAGCGAGCCACTTCGTGCGGATTGGCCCGCTGGAAATCTGGGCACCCGTGGTGGGGGACCAGACGATCGCTCCGCCCTGGTAGTTCTGGTAGACGCCGCCGTCTTTGATCCCTCCGACCTCGTCGGTCGTGGGGTAGCCGAGCGGACCTGCTTCGAACCCCTGGGAAGCCCAGGTGGTCCTGATGGCACCGAAGGAGATGCGGGCACCGGATGCCGGGGAGTAGATGAGGGCACCGAGCTGGTACATGCGGTAGGCGCCGCCGTCCTTGAGCCCGTAAACCTCGGGGCTGGTCGGCAGGCCAAGTGCGCCGTTGATCTGTGCCGCCTTGAGGGCGAGAGGAGTCTGGGTGGAGCCGGAGGGGGTGGTGGTCGAGGGCAGCTGGGTCGTCGGGTAGGCGGCCATGTTGGAGACAACAAGCTTCAGCCCGGCGTACGGGCCCGAGGTCTGCACGACGTATCCGAGGCCTGCGTCGGTCCCTCGTGGGTCAAGCATGGCTGCTTTGTGGCCCGGCGAGTTCATCCACCAGTCAACGATCTGCTGGGGTGTTCCGTTGAACCCGATGTTTTCGCGGTACCAGGTGGAGCCGGAGGGAATCAGTGATCCTCCCGCGTCAGGCCGGTGGATGGTCCCGAAGTCCCAGTTGGGGTCTTTGGTCGCGGTGCCGAGTTTGTTGGCCCAGTCCTGGGAAACATCGGCGATTCTCTGATTCCATACGAAAGGACGTGAACCTGCTGCGGCGCGCTTGGCGTTGATCAGGTCGAAGGTCTGTTTCGTGAACCATTCGTCGTAGACGGTGGACGCCACGATCGTGGGTGCCGGTGCGGCGGTGGCAGCGGTGGCGGCAACAAGGCTGCCGGACAAGGAGAGGGCGAGGCCGAGGCTTACCGCGGCCACGCGGGTAGAACGATGTTTCATGAATCCCTAGATCGAGTGCAATAACAGGGACCTATGTGTGCGGACGATCTGAGAGCCCTCTCCGGCGGCCCAGGACAGGGGTCAGGAGGCGCTGCGGGGGATGAGCTGGACCTTGGCTTCCCAGCCGAAGTAGTCCCGAAGCGGTTCGTACCCCGGCGGCAGGTACCGGACGTCGTCGTAGTCGCCGCGCAGCTCCTCGATCTCGCTCAGCGGGGCGCCGGCGGCGATCTTGTCGTGGACGTCCTGCGGGTACGTCTCGGCTCCGGTCAGAAGGCCCGTGAAGTACAGCCGGCCACCCTTGGAGGACGACAGGTTTACGGAGAGGAATTCGAGGCTCGCCAGTAGGCAGCGGTCCCCGTCGTCTTCGACGACCCCGGGCGGGGCGTAGGAATTGAGTTCGAAGATGGTCCTGTCGTTGCGCACCCCACCTTCCAGCTCGGCGCCTTTCAGGGTTACCGCGGACCGTACGAGGTCGTGGTGGTCGTACCTGGGGAAACGCATGTGGGGTCCGGGTTCCAGGGTGATGTAGGCGTCGTAGAAGCCGTCCCCGGTGATGGTCAGCGGGGCGAAGGCACTGTCCTTGTGCATGTCGTTGCCTTTCAGGCGCCGTGTTCGGGGCAGGAGTCATGGGGGTAGGCGACGGGGTCGCCTGGGACAGCGACGCCTACGTCGGAGGCGCGGTGGCAGAGGCCGTTGCAGCCGGGTTCATCACCGGGAAGGTCGTTCCGGATCCCGAGCAGGTAGTCGTTGCGTGCTGCTTCCTCTTCGAGCCGGGCGACCCGGTCCTTCTTGGCCTGGAGGCTGCTCTCGAACGCTGCAAGGTCCGCACGGGCCTCCTCCATCCGGTGCAGGAGATCGCTGCGGCCCACCATGACGAAGCGGAGAAGGTGCCGCTCGGCGGCCGGGGCGAGCTGGATGTCTTGGCCTGTGCGCCGCAGGTGTTCAACCCGCATCCGGTTGATGGCTTCCTCATCGGTGATGCGCTGCAGGGACGGACCCTGGACGGGAGCCAGGTCGGTGGTGCGGATGACGGCACAACCCTTCACCATCTCCACCCCGGTGACGGCATTGAAGCTCAGCTCATGGCGTGTGGAAACCCAGACAGGGGTGTGCCAGCCGGAGAGAAATTCGTCGACGGGACGGTCTTCCGTGCTGTAGCTGAGCCCGAATGCGGCACGGCGGAGGTGGGCGGCGAAGGCGCCAGCCGTGGCTGTGTTCTCGGTCTCCCGCATCCTTGGCTCAAGGGCGACACCGTCGACGTAAGGCCGATGGCGACGGACAAAGCCGCCGAGGCGTTTGGCACTGCCGAATGACACATAGAGCTGGGCATCACGGGGGACAGCGTCGAGCGCTTCCAGAAAGCCGCCGAGGGTGAGTTGCTGGGATTCCATGGACCCCATGTGTACGGAAAGGCCGCCCCGGCTCCCCGGAACGGCCCTCCTGATTGTCGACTGGGAGGATTTGAACCTCGTCTCCGGGACCATTCCCGGTGCTCTGGAGCTGGCATGTCGGCGGTGCCTGGAGGATCTAGAATCCGGCCCTTTGCCCTGCTTCGCCCTCACCTGGTTGAGCTACCAGCCGTCGGGGCCGCCGGCCGAAGCCGGCGACTGGTCTTACTGAGGTGCGAGCAGGTGCATCCCTGCCCGGTAGTAGCGCAGTTCGTTGACGCCGGCGCGGATGTCGGTCAGCGCGGTGTGGTCGCTGAGCTTGGGCGGCATGGCCTTCCAGTAGTCATAGCTCCAGCGGCGGACGAGCTCGCCCAGGCCGGAGATGTCGATGACCCGGTAGTCCATGTTCTTGCGGGTCTGCGGGAAGAACTTCTCGGTCACGTCAAAGTCGAACTTCACCGAGTTTCCGCCGATGACCATGCCGCGGTACTTGGTCCCGTCAGCGAGTTCCTCGCCCTTGGTCGGGAAGTACGGGGCGGCGAAGCCAGCCAGGGCTTCATCGAACTGGAACCGGGTGACCGTTGATGCCCGAACCTTGTCGAGCAGGCCGGTCTTGGTGTGCATGTCCAGGACGAAGTCGCTCATGTAGGAGAGCTCCTCCTCGGTGGCGTGGAGGACGATGCCCTCAAGGACGGCCAGTTCGTTCAGGTCGCCGTCGGTGATGATGGCGGCGCCTTCGAGCGGGACTGTGAACGGATCGCTCATCAGGCCGGTGGCCTCATAGTCGACCCAGAGGATGTTGTTGGGATTGCGGGTGATGGTCATGGATTCCTCATTCTTCGTGGGGGTTGGCGGACAGGTCGGCTCGGCCGTCCCAGTCGCGGGAAACTTCGGTGCCGTCGCGCCAGGCGGCGGCAAGGTCGGGGTCGTCGTAGGGGCAGTCGGAGGCGTCAACGTCTCCGAAGATGTCAGCGGATATTTCAGCGCCGGTCACCCAGGCCGCGGAGAGTTCTTTGCGCTCAGGCACGGTAGCCACTTTTCTCCAGGGCCAGGCTGATGTCCATGACCGGTTCGAGGCCGCAGTGCTTCTCGTGGGAGCAGCCCAGCGGCGCGCTGAAGTCGGAGGCGGCGCAGGTGCATTCGCGCAGGTCCACCGAGAGGATGCCGTTCACGATCACCAGGTCCTGCTCGGTCGGAATCTCCGGCTCAGGGAACCGCTTGAGCAGCGTCACCAGCTGTGCCTTGGTGATGGCACCGGGCGTGTTGATGGCTGCCTGGAGTGCGGTGTGGAGGCTGGTCGGGGTTCCCATGGCCATCATGTGTGCGGAGGCTTGGTGCATGCTCACCACATGCGCCAACCAGGGGTGCTACTAACGACTCCCTCTGCGAGGCGGGGTGGGTGTCAGGATTCCGACGCCGGCCCGCTCGGCTTCGGCACGGCCGAGGCCGGCATGCAGAACATCTTCCCGTCGGTCCAGAAGCCGCCGTTGATGCAGTCGAGAAGCACGTCCTTGCCATCGATGTGGAGAGTGGCATCCCCCATCCTGTCGTATTTCGAGCTATCGAAGGTCAGCTCCACGCTGCCGTCAAGAGATGTGCACCTGTATTCGACGGTCCAAGGGCTGAGGTCCTCGCACCTGTTGAGCTTCTGCGCCACGCCGTCACTGTCGACGTACTCCCAGTCCTTGTCGCGATACTCGCCGACCTGGACCACGGAGTGGGGAACGGCAAGGGCATCTTCGCGCGTGAAGCGTCGCTCATCGCAGGACGCAGCCGTCAGCGTGAGCACAACGGCGCCCATCAAAACAGCTGCTTTGGCATACCTGCGAAAATCCACTCGCCCGCTCCCACTCTTGCCCGCCTGGCCAGCCCTAATGCTAGACCGTCGTTTCATTTCACGGCCGGAAGGGTGGCGAAGCGCTCCAGCACCAACGCCTCGCTGACGAAGTTGCCTTCAGCGTCGCGGTGACAGCCCTTGCCGGCCAGACGTTCGTGGCGGGCATGCCAGTACATCGCGGCCAGTTCTTCGTCCGTGAGCGTTCGAAGTACGGGCTTGCCGATACAGATGTGGCTCCAGTTGCCGCTGGGCTTGGTGGCCAGGGTGCCGGGAAGGAAATACAGGCCGGTTTCCGGCTCGTGGTCATAGAGGACGACGTCGAAGGGCTTGAAGACAGGCTGTTCCTGTTGTTTTTCCATGGCGGTGCTCCTAGGGGTCAGTTTGTGGCGGTGGGGTGGCGGAGGTGGTTGGCGGCCTGGGTCCAGCCGAGGTTGATGGCAGGGCTCCACCGCAGCCAGGGTTGTGCTTCCCGGCGGGTGACCTCCTCGTCCAGCTTGTCGGCCAGGCGAAGCCGCTCGGTTGTTGCTGCACTGGCTGTGTCGGCGAGTCCGGCTGCTTGGAGCTGCTCGGCGACGTGGCCGGCGTGCTCAGTCCACATCTTGTCCTCATTGCCCGCCTCCGCGGGGCTGGACCGGAAGCCACAACCGGCACCCATGCAATCAACGAAGAGGGCGTACCCTTCCTCCACGTAGGGGCGGCCCCAGTGCCCGGTCAGGATGCGGACCATCACGTCTTTGCCCATGGTGTCCACTACGCCTCCGTGGCGGAGGTCAGGTCGATGAACTGGTAGACCTGGGACTTACGGCCTGCGTACTTGACGGCAGGATCAAGCGAGGACGCAGACTCGGCACGGCGGCCGTCGGCGGTCTTCCAAAAGCCGGGAACCTCGTTGACCCAGCCGTCCCAGTCGCGAAGCCATTCGGTGCCGTCATCCTCGATGGCGCGGTAGCCGGGGAGCCTCGGCGGCTGTGGCCCGGTGTTGGCCCAGCCCTCCGTGAAGAGGTCCCGGACCTTTTTCTCCTCCACGATGGTGACGGACCGACGGGCGACGGGTGTGACGTTGTGCGGGCAGCCGAGGTTACAGGTGGCCTCGTACTCAGTGTCCTTTTCGTCGATGGCGATGACAGTGCCGACCCCGTACGTCATGAGCGTGCTCCTGCCAGGGCAGCGACGGCATTCACCAGGTCGGTGTGCTCGACACCCTCGGTCTCGATCCCCAGGTTCTCCGCTGCGGTGTAGACAGCGTGCTGGAGCTTCACCAGTCGGGCCCGGTCCGCGGGGTGGTCAACGGGCGGAGTGACGTGGAGGACGACCTCCAGGGAGATGAAGCGTGTGGTGGTGCCCGGACTGCGCTGTTGGGCTGCGGCGTTGCGGGCATCCAGGTCCACCATCTCGGCCCAGGACCGTGCCGGGCGGTTGGGGCTGTCGCGCCAGCCACCCGCGTCCCGCAGCATGAACCCGGTGGAGGAGCCGCCGCCCGAGGCGAAGCGGTAGTGGAAGGACGCAACGGTGCCGACCGGCGGTTCATCAGCAGGAGTCAGGTGCTCGATCAGGGTGGCGGTGAGGGTCGGATCGGTCATGGGTCTCATGTGTACGGACCGCCGGGACGAGCTCCCCGGCCGCTTTCAGGCCGGCAGCGCAGCAAGGGCAAAAGCCCGCCGTGGAAGGCGCAGCACCCACCCGAGTTCCTTGGGAAGGAAGTCACCCTTGATGTAGTTGCAGGCACCGCAGGCGCCCACCAGGTTGAGCGGATGGTTGGTTCCGCCCCGGTTCAGTGGGTGTACGTGGTCGATGGTGGTGGATAGCTCCTGGCGGCACCACACACAGAGGGCGTCTTCTTCCAGGATGGAGTTCCTGAGCGGCTGGGGGACGTCATAGAGGACTTTCTGGTCGCCGGCGTACGGCCATCGCTCGAGGTCCAGCACTCTGGGGGTTGAAAGCTCCGTGCCTGGCGGCAGGAACCGGGCGGCTGCCCTCTGCAGCGCCTTGTTGATGCCGCGGGCGCGGTTCTTGGCGGCCTTTCTGTTGGCAGCTTCAAGTCTTGCCCGTGAGGCGGCGACCATCCGGCGGTGGGCTTCGTGAGCCGGGTGAGGGCCGGCCGGCCCTCGGGGTGTGGCCGTCATCGTGTGGAGACTGCCCCTTCATTGGAGGCAAAGGCGAGGAGACGGACCTTCATGAGGGGTCTCCTTTGGTGATGAGTCGGACGATTTTGTCCAGCGGGATGCCAAGGGGCATGCCTTGCGGGGTGCCGCGGAACGACACCGGGATGGTGACGAGCAGGTCCCCGGTTCGTGCGTGCCGGCGCATGTTGGTGGTGTCGGCGTCTTCCAGGGCGGTCCAGTGTTTGCCGCCGCGGCCGTGGACGATGGTCTGCCCGGCCTTGATGTCCTGGGCCAGCACGTAATGGCGGGGAGCGGTCGGGTCAGACATGCTGCACCAGCTCTTCCGTGCCGGGGTAGGGATTGCCGCGGTTGGGCCCATAGCCTGGGACGTCCCAGGCAGCCGAGATCCGTTCGTCGTTCACTCCCGCCAGGTAGCCTTCGCGCCAGGCCGGCGCGAGGGCACCGTAGCCGAGTGCGTCCTCCGCCTGGTGCCGGCCGGTGATGTGGCTGGTGAGCTGCGAGGCAACAATGGCGGTGGCCGCGATGAGGGTCAGAAGGATCATGGGCCTCATGTGTACGGAGTCCAGCGGGCTCCTCCCCGACGGATCAGGGGTTCTCCCGCATCCACCGCTTCAGGTCCCGCATCGCCTCACGCTCACGCCGGAGTGCCTGCCGGTACCGGCTGTAGAGGGATGCCATGTCCCGCATCCATCTCATGCGTTCCCGGCCTGCTCGCGAGGGGCGCGTGAAGGCAAGGCAGCGGTCACGGCCGCGCTTCGACGAGCGTTGCGGCGGGCCGTTCGATGACGGTGGCGGCTTCCGGACGGACGAGGTACTGCAGGCCGTTCCGGCTGACCTTGATGTGCTTGCCGGCGAGGTCGATCTGGACGCTGCCGTCGGACAGGACGGTCAGCTGCAGGAGGCCCTCGACGGTGACTTGGGAGGAGCCGTCAAAGGTGTCGATGGTGAGTTTCCGGTGCGCCATGGTGGTGCCTTTCTTAGTGGCCGAGTTTGAAGATGAAGACGAAGCTGAAGGCGGCGACGCTCAGCATGCCGATGGTGAAAACGGTGATCGGGTAGGCGAGGACTTTGCGCAGGGTGGCGGGGTCGCTCTTGGCACGGGTTGTGGGCATGGTGGTGCCTTTCAGGATTTCGGCTCGGCGGCCGGTGCGGGGTTGCCCCAGGACATGACCAGGGACAGCTGTTGGGGGCTGAAGGTGAAGGTATGTTTGCCGCCTCGGTGGGACGACTCCCAAAACATGATGTTGAACATGGTTCCGTGCAGGGCGCCGATGACGGATTCGCAGCCGGACCATCCGTACGTGACGAGGGTCAGGCGCTGCTCGTCGCGCCCGTAGTCGTCGAGGAAGTTCTCCAGTGTGGACGCGCCGTTATGCATGAGGGAGCGGACGTAGGTGACCATCTCTGCCGCTGAACCATGGAAGTTCCGCAGGTAGTCGAGGGCCTCGTCAGTGGGATAGCCGTCGTCGTCGATCAGCTCTTCCGGCTCAGTCATCCTGATCCTCCGGGTGTCCGGTATTGAGCGTTCCCCCGTTGCGGATCGGCACCTGGGACCAGTCGGTGGAGCCGTCCTCGCGTTCGGCGTCCTTGGCGGCGTAGTAGTCAGTCAGGTGGCCCAAATTCAATGCTCCTAGGTCTGGTAGCGAAGTGGCTTAGGTGTTTTTGGCGAGCCACTTGTTGTAGCCATGTGTGTGTGGCGCATTCGAGAGCCGTCACCGGCCTATTCGAAGTGCAGCTGCCACTCTTCCTGGGCTTCAGCTTCGGACTGGGGCCAGTTCTGGATCCACGAGCTGGCGGCGGCCCCGCAGCTGCACTTCCAGTGGTAGCCGGAGTAGTCGTCGTCCGGCAGGGACGCAGTGGCGTAGCGGATTTCGACCAGGGTGTGCTGGGCGCTCACTGTTGCACCCGTAGGGCCTCGTCGGTGTACCGGGCCATGAACCTGTTGGCGTAGGCGGTGGTGTCCTCGGGAGCATCGTTCAGAGCCCGGAAGAAGGCCTTGAGCTCACCAAGGTCGATGGCCGGGGTGGGGTCCTCTTCGGTGGCCCGGGCCGTGGCCAGCTGGCAGGGTGCCTGGCGGTTTGCGAACTCGGCGAGGGTGATCCCGGTCAGGTGGCCGTAGTGGCGGAAGATGGCTTCCAGGGCTTTCGCCTGCTCGCCGGCCACGGCGGCAGGGTTGCCGGCGGGCCACGAGGTCTCCAGGAAGCCGTCTTTCTGGTGCGGGAACAGGGCCGGAACGAACGGTCCGCCCATGCGGATATGGATCTCCTCATTGAACAGGGGAGTCCCGGCCCAGGCCAGGTGCCAGCCCTGGGCGAAGTAGGCCATCTTGTGGAGGGCGGACATGCTCAGGTGGCCGCCCTGCCGGACCAGCAGGAAGGCGACGATGTCGTGGACGGTAAGGGTGCTCATGCGTTGTCCGTGGCGGTCACGAGACGACGAGGACGTGGTTGTCGGCGAGGTCATCATCATCCTGGGTCTCCGGGGAGAAAGAGATGGCCAGCTCGTTCAGGACATGCGGCCGGGTCATGGACTTCAGGGCCAGTCCGGCGTGGGTGATGGAGGGTGCGGTGATTTCCAGGGAGGCGGTGACCATCGAGTTCTCATCCTCCGAAGTCTGGAGCTCCAGCGTCTGGGTGAAGGTGCGGAACGGCGTGACCATCTCAGCTGCTGCTTCACGGAGGTAGGGTGCTGCGGCCAGGACGGTTTCGTATTTGGCCATCTTGCGTTCGTCGGCGTTTTCGACCACGAGCATCACGATGTTCTGGCCAACCTCGACGCCGTGGACGTACCCGAGGATTCCCAGGAGATTGGCGTAGGTGTCCGAGGTTGCCTTCAGAGTCACTTGGGGGCGCGTTCCATCCGGGTTGTTCGGGACGTCCACAGATGCCGGAAGGTCGATGCTTACCTCGAAGACGGCGGGCTCCTCGCCGGCTGGGTGGGTTGCCAGGTACTTGCGGTCCAAAGTTCTCATGGCCGCCATGTGTACGGACTACCCGTCTGCCCTTCCCGGCGCCGGGCAAGATTCATGCCGTCGGCGCCGGGTTTAGGAGTGCACCTCTTTCGCAGCTGCTGCCGTCATGCCGGGAATGAAGCCGTCGAGGGTCAGGAGCTTCTCCAGGCGCTCGTGGCTCAACATGCCATTGCGGTAATGGCGGCGCTGGAACGTGAGCCAGGAAAAGAGCTTGCCGGCGGCCCAGGTTCCCGGCAGTCTTCCGTCGTGCGCGGCTGCGTATTGGACGAGCGCCTCGAAGTTGGCCTGCCACTCGTAGTCCCGGTGGCTTGGATAGTCCAGCACTGCCTTGACCCTGACTTCATGCCCGGGCTCCAGTCTTCCCTCGTCCATTTCACGGCGGAACAATTCCACCGAGGCTGTCAGGCGTTTCGAGGTCTCATCCACACCCTTGGTGCTGACAGGAAGGTGGCCGTGCTCTTTCACGAACGACTCCAGTTCACGGAGCTGGAGTTCCCGCCGCTGGGGCCGCTGCTCACGTTCGGCTTCGGAGGCTCCCGGGTAGCGGGCTATCAGGACCAAGATAGCTTCGTGGCGCGCCCTCAGTGCCGGTGACTTGTCCTGGGGGTTGCCGCGGGTGTTGTTTCGTACCCAGCTGCTGAGGCGCGCTTCCTGCGTGCCGTCCGGCTTCCGGAACGGGGGCATGTGACCGTGTTGGGCGGCATAGGCGAACAGTTCTTCCAGGGTTTCGTCCTGGTCGGGGATGATGCTGATCTCGTCTACGCCCGGAATGGCACGGGCCCGCGCAAGCATCCCCTCATCAAGGGTGCCTTTGCTGATTTTTCTGCGGAGGTTCCCGACGAGGTAGGTTGACAGGGATTTCTCCGCCGGCTCTACGGCAGTGGTCAGAGGAAGCCGCTTGTGCTTGGCATAAAAGGCCTCCAGCTCGTTCAACCGGTCCTCGATGGTGTTCCGGGTGAGCTGAGGAACAGGCAGTGCCTTGAAAAGGCGTGCCTGCTCGTCGGTGAGCTTTCCGGCCTTCAGGCGCTTTCTGTTGGTGGTCAGCCAGCTGTAGCAGCTGCGCTCGGTCGCGTCATCGCTCATCTGGCTGGGAACGCGACCGTTGACCTCGACCCATCGTGCCAGATGGGCGCAACGCTCATCCCAGTTCGCGGAGCGGGGCAGCGGGGGCATTATGTTCCTTTCGGGGCCGGCTCTTCAGGGCCAAGCTCGGTGACGCACCACCGTGGCGTCGAAGACGATTCAATCATCCTGACCGCCTTGGGTCCGCGAAGCCGCGGTGGCTGCCGGTTAGATCCCCATGTCGTCATGCAGCCCGACCGTGGCGAAAACGATCCTGCCGTCCGTCCCGCGCCAGAAGTGCATGCGCCGGGCGGAGGCCGTCTTGACCTGCAGCGCGACCCTCCATGCGGTGCCCAGCTGCGGGTCCTCCACGTATGTTGAGGTGCCGGCGACACCGCCGCGGAGCCGGTGCATGTCCCTGCCCGGCATGGAGTCGGCCAGGCCGGTGAGCACCTCGACGGCGACTGCGATGATCTTGGACCGGTCGACGCCCTGAAGATCCTCCACCGAGGCCAGGAACCCGTCCGCGAAGCCATAGTCGGCAAGGGGAGTGGTGGTCTTGGAGCCTGCCGGGATGCGGGTGGCCCACTCCATGTAGATCTCGTGCCGGAACTGCTGCTCCGGGTCGGCGAACAGCGGGCCGGTCTCGGCGACGTCATCGATGTCCTTGGCCATCTGTCGGGCACGCGCGGCCCGGTCGCGCTCCTTCCGGACATCCTCCCGGAGGCGTTCAACCTGCTGGGACAGCGCTGCGTTCTCGGCGGCCAGGCTGTTGGCGTCCTCGTTGGCGCGGCTGACATCCTCGATCATGTCGATCTTTTGGCGCGTCAGGAGGGCGACCTGGGCGCGGAGGCGTTCGTTTTCGGCGCCGCCGAAGGACGGCATGGGGACCGGGGACGTCTCGGTCTGCGCGACCTTGTCCAGCTGAAGATCAGTGATCTCGCGGGACAACCGGGCGTTCTCGGCGGTCAGATGCTCGAGCCGTGCCCGGACCGAATCCAGGGCCGCAAAGGGGTCAACGCCGGCGGGCTCCACCACTGCCGGTTCATCCGGCTCAGCTGGCACGACGGGTGGCTCGGTAGGAACAGGCGGGGCGGCCACGGGCAGGGGCAGGTCCGCTGTGGCTTCGTGCCGGATCCACGGCTCACCGCCGGCGAGGAAGGGCAGCGCCTCGGTGATGGACGCCGGCTCCGGGTCCTCGACCGTGGTGAACTTCCACGCCTTGCCGTCTGCGCGGCCCTGCAGCTCGACCTGGAGGGCGATAACCGACCCTGCCGGCTCGGCGGTGGCATGGCGGACTTTCAGCCCGGGGAACAGGAGGACGTTCTTGTGGGACAGGACCAGCGCGGGGTGAATGCTCCCGACGACAGCGCGGTCCACGGCGTCCGCCGGGGTGTGCAGGCCCTGCGTGATGGTCAGCATGCCGTCGCGGACGGTCCCGGTGACCTGCTGCTCCGGGCTGAAGAGCCGGTCAGGGCTGATGCCCGGGGCAAGAGTGGAGGTGTCGATGCGGGCGATGCCGTCCTGCAGCTTGATGAGCACGCCGTCCGGTTCCAGGATGACCGAGACGGTGCCGGTGACAGTCTCAGCCGGTGCCTGTCGACGGGGACTGAAGGAAGTGGTTGCTGAGCGGGGCGTGAAGGGCTCCATGTCGGCGACGTCGCCGGCCAGCAGCGCGATCGCGGCACGGCCCTCCTCCGGGGTGTAGGCCAGGCGGACCATCGATTTGTGGGTGCTCTTGGCCCAGGCGTTCCCGGGTGGGTAGCAGCGCGCCGCGCCGCCGTACACGGAGGTGTCCAGGGGCATGGCGTCCTGGAAGTCATAAGCGATGCTGGCGGAGCCAAGAAGGTAGACGTCAACGTCGGTGCCCAGCCGTTGTGCCAGGGCCTCGGGGCTGATCATCGGGCCGCTCTTGGTCGTGGAGACCACCACGGCAGGCCGCTCCCGCTCGGGATGGTTCAGTTCGGCGGCCAGCTCGATCACATCGCGGGTGGAGGTGATCGTGCGGTACAGGCTGGAGATCTCGGTCATGGTGAGGCTCAACTCAGGCTCCATCGGTATAGACGTCGTGAACCCTCCATGTGTGCGGCCGAAGCAATCAGCCTACCCATCGGTAACGGAGATCAAACGGAGGCGTGCGGTCAGCCGTGGGTGATGGCGGCGCCCAGTAGCCCGAACAGCGCCCCAGCAATGAGGGCCACGAGGGCGCGCCTGCGCGTGGGGTACAGCCAGGGCACGGCGAATACAGCGACCGCGAAGATCACTCCGTTCAGCACGCTCAGGGTGATGGCGAGCCATTGAGCTCCTGTGGCCACCCCAAACCCGCCACCGCTGCAGCCGCTGATCCCACACCAGGCAAACGCTGCCACGAACCAGGACGGAAGGCTGAGCATGAAAGCCAGGGGCACCGTCCACAGGAGGTTCCGGACCTTGGAGTTGATGCTGTACTCCCTCGGGTCCGGCGGGCTCTTCTCAGGCTGGGAAGCGGTCATGCTGCGTCGCGTTCCGTTGTCGATGCCTTGGCGGTGGCGGCCAGCTCCTCGTACAGGGCATCAACGAGGTCCCGGATCCAGCCGGGAAGGTCAGGGTCGTGCCGTGTGCGGGTTCCGCCCCACTGGCCGGTGTCGCGGATCCTGCCGCGGTCTCCACGGCCGGCCGAGTGCGCGTAGACGCCGTACCGGTGGTCCCTCTCCGGCCTGCCGGGGTAGAAGCTCCAGGAGATGTCCAGATCGGCGGGGATGAAGCCGGGCCCGCGCCAGTCGCTGACGGTGCCGGCGTCCTCGACATCCCAGTAGCGGTGCAGACTGTAGCCCCAGAAGTCCTCCGCCCCGGTGTCCGGCGAGGTTTTGTTGGCGACCAGGTCTGCACGGACGACCTTGGCCAGGTCCCTGACCCACTCCGGCATGGCCGCAGGATAGTTGCCGCCGGTGCTGTCCCAGGAGGCAAAGTTGCGGTCCCGGTCCTGGTCCTTGGCGGGCCAGGCGTGGGCGCTGCAGGTTTCAGGCCATCGGCCGTCACTGAGCTGCCACCAGATGCGCAGATCGACAGGCGTGAAGGGCACCGTCGGCAGAAGCGGGTGGGTGGTCACAGGCTCGGCACCGGACAGGTTCCAGCGCCGCTCCAGGGAGCGGGCGTTGACGGTTTTCGTCACGGACAGCTTCACTCTGAGACCCCCATGTCGTTGACCTGGACGATGGTGGGCATGGCGAAGAACTCGTCGTCGGTGACCCAGAGGGCTACATTATGCCCAACCAGCTGCTGCAGGGTGGAGGTCAGGCCTGTGGGTGCCTCGTCGTTTCGGGGCGGCCCGTAGGCACTTCCGTCGCGGACGAACTTGCCGTCCCATCCCGTGGTGTAGCCGACGTGATCGCTGAAGCCGTGGCCGAACTGGAGGGTGGACACGTCTTTGATGGTGACGTTCAGGCGGCGGGTGTTGGGCTCGTAGACGGGTTCCCGGGGGCCGGCAACCTCGGCGGCGCAGCCCAGGACCATCGCCACGATGCCCTTCGCGTGGTCGCGCTGGACCTCGATGAGCTGCCGGTTCATCACCAGGTCGGTGACGGCCTCGACCGAGGCCACGGGGATCGTGAGGGTTTCCATGTCCGGCATGTGTGCGGACACCGGGTTGAAGCTGCCCGGGACAGCTATGGGGGCGTGACGCCGGCAGCGGCCTCTGCCGCCGCCAGGGCATCGCCGAAAGCCTCAACGGCGGAACGGTACTCTGCCGGGTTGGCCGAGGTCTTGGCCTGGTCGGCAGCACGCATGGCTTTGATCATGGCGGCGGTGGGCGGGAACGAGATGTCCGACATCGCCGGGTACTCGATCTG
This sequence comes from Pseudarthrobacter sp. BIM B-2242, assembly GCF_014764445.1. Taxonomy (NCBI): domain Bacteria; kingdom Bacillati; phylum Actinomycetota; class Actinomycetes; order Micrococcales; family Micrococcaceae; genus Pseudarthrobacter; species Pseudarthrobacter sp. BIM B-2242. The sequence continues at coordinate 69,927 of NZ_CP061722.1, read as the reverse complement.
CAGCTTCGGGTCCACCTCGTAGGCCAGCCAGCGGCCCCGGATCTCCTCGTGTCGGGCAGCAATGGCCGCACAGGCGACCGCATCCGCTGTGGACAGGCGCGCGAGGGCCTTGGTGTAGGCGCCGGTGGCCTCCGCGGCGGCCCGGACGGCCTGCTGGTGGCGGTGCAGGGCCTGGATTGCCCCGAGCGAGCGTGGTTCGCTGTTCGGGTGCTGGAGGAGCATGTTGTTCTCGTAGGCCCGGATCTCGTCCGGGGTCATGGTGTCCAGCTGGGCCGGTCCCAGCGGAACGACAGCCACCGGGCCTCGCTTGCTGGCAATGCTGCTGTCCGGGATCGGGAACGCGAACCGTCCGCCCAGGTACCCGCCGATGACCACGCCCCAGAACACCCAACCGGGCATGCCGGCTGCCACTGTCGAGTTGGCCCACAGCAGGCTGCCCGAGGTGGTCACGACCTGTCCGGTGGTCAGGAAGATGCGTGACGTTCCGAGCCGGAATACGCGGCGGTGGGTGGCCAACTGCCGGTCGTGGAAGGAACGGGCCTGGCGCAGCAGCTCTGCTGCCCGCTCTACCATTCGCGCGGCTCCGTCATGATGATGACGATTCCTCCGTCGACGCGGACGCCGGAGAGGTGCTGGTGTTCGGCCTGGCCTCGGTCCACCCACACGCCTGTATGGGTTTGGACTTCGTAGGGGCCGCCTTCGCCGTTGATGCCTTTCCGCTTGATGGTCCGCAGTGACTTCACGACGTCGGCGACTGTCTGTGGGTCCGTGCCGTCAGGGGCGATGGCGAGCTGGTCGTACATGCCGCGGTAGGAGCCCATGTAGCCGGGGGAGGACTTCATGCCCATGTACTCCACCTGAATGTCCGCGTCGCGCCGCTGCTTGGCGAGAGCATCGATGAGCCCCAGCAGGGTCGACACCTCAACCGGTTCGGTGCTGCCCGGCAGATTGCGCTTTGCAGGTGACACCAGATGGGTCAGGCGCTCTACTTCGGCGAGCAGCTGCTCATGGGAGCCCTCGACCAGGGCGGAGGTTGCCCGGCCGGACTGGATCTGGCTGGCGACCCATCGGTGATGGCTGATATTGAAGGCTGGTTCGCTGGGCATGTCCTCAATGTGTGCGGAGTGCACGACTATCCCTCCCAGTAGTGGCGGTTCAGCGTCGCCGGTCTGGTGCAAAAGTCGGTGACCAGTCCGTCAAGCGGTGTGAAGCTGCTCGCTTTGAAAACCACGTTGGGCCAGAGGAGGACCGGAAGGCGGCGGGCCCGCGGCGGCGGCTCGTGGCTCCACCCGAAGCTCATCTGGAACCCGCCCTCAACTTGGAGTGCTGTGCAGGCTGCGTCCAGGGCGGCGAGCATTTCGGGCATTGGCCGGTCACCGTCAGATGGCTTGAGTACGGCCCAGTCCGCAGCGTCTGCCGGGACCACCTGGACGCCCTGGACGTCAAAGCGGACCAGGACGCCAGCGGCGACTTCAACAAGTCCGGCCGATCCCATCATCTGCCACCATCCCGGGATACTGCACGCTCCTCAGCCTCGCGGCGGTAGGTGTTGATCCACTTGCCCCACTTGGTCGTCTCCGGGTAGAGACCGGGGCCGTGGTATTTGCGGGGAGTGTGCATGACTGCCTGCGTGGCGACGCCATTGTTCCGGACCTCGTAGGTTTCCAGGGGCAGGATCAGGACGTCGACGCGCTGGTTCTCGCTGAAGGCATAGAGCCTGGCGGGATGGCGCACGGGGGCGCTGAGCCGGACCGCGTCCGACTCCCTGCCGGGCTCCTGAACTTTTTCGGCTTGAGCAAGGTCAAGGGTGACCTCGGTGGCACCGTTACTGACGGTCAGAGTCCCTGCACCGAAGTCGAGGGTGGCGCCGTAGAAGGTCACGACCGGAAAGGGCCGGCATCCCCAGCCGCCACGCGGGGTGCGCAGGGCGGTGAGGCGGACGTAGTGGCCGCCTGTCCCGGCGAGGGTAGTTGCTTGGTACATGCGGGCGCCTACCCTTCTCCGGTCAGGATAATGACCCGCTTAGCTTCGCTGCGGATACTGGTCACGCGCAGGCCGCTCGGTTCCCTGTACTTGGCAACCCAGACATTGGTGTGGTCCGGGGCGGAGGTTTCCCGGCCGGGGCGGGTGAAGCCGTGGATCCGAACGTCCCGCAGGATGTCCAGTGTCTCGGCAACAGTCCTGGGCCCGGTGCCGTCCGGGGTGAGCGCCAGCTCGTTGTGGTAGCTGCGGTAGTAGGTGGGCTTGCCGAGGTGGGCCAGTTCGCCGCCGTAGTCCAGGAGCAGCTCGGCGTCCGGATCGCAGGCGGACAGTGCCTGAATGAGCATCCCGAGATTGGTGACAGCGGTGATGCTGTTGTCGTACGCCTTGAGCGCGGCCACGATCCGTTCGGCGCTGCCGGAATGGCAGTAGGCGATGACGCCGCCCTGGGCTTGGTCCACGATCTGGTAGGTGGCGTCTCCATAAGGGAGCAGGTCGGTGTTTTCGGCGGCGGGCTCGGCGTAGATGTCCATGGCCCCCATGTGTGCGGACGGTGCGGAAAGGGGCTACAGGCTCAGCGGCTCGCCATGAGGCGGGCCAGCACAGGTATAAGCGCTGTCATCAACATTGCGGTGATGGCAAGGCCGGCCATGATGTTAATCCAGCTGATCCCACCCTCTGGCTCAGCCCCAGGGCGGAGTGCTGCGATGACGGATTGTAGATAGCCCATGATGGTTCGGCCTGCGCCTGCGGCGCATCCCACCAGCGAAGCGGTGATGAAGGCGTCGCTCATGCTGATCTCAGGGAGGAGGAAGCTGCCTACAAGAACGGCTGAGAAGGCTACGAAGAACGATGGAAGGGCACGCCCCAGGTGCCCCGGGTTCTCACGGAACCAGGCGTTGAAACTGAGCGGACGGGCGTCTTGGGTAGTCATGTCTCCCCATGTGTGCGGAGACGACAGTCTCCATGCTCAGCGTGAAGAGGTCCGGTCAGGTCAGCCAAGTGCAAAGCAGTTGGCGCAATGGTCCGGCTTGAAGGTGGTCTCTGCCGCTGACTGCGTCATGGTGCGATTGTGGCAGACCCGGGCGACAGAAAGGGCCCTCCCGCGCCAGCGGAAAGGCCCTTTCGATGAGTAGCGGCTAGACCTCGCCGTCCTCGACCATCTTCGCGAACTCCTCGGGCGTGACGATCTTGATGCCCAGTTCCTGTGCCTTGAGGAACTTGCTGCTTCCGGGCTCTGCGCAGACAAGCAGGTCCGTGGACTTGGAGACGGAGCCGGAGGCCTTGCCGCCCTTGGCCTCAATCAGTTCCTGGACGCCGCTCCGCGAGAGCGAGGCCAAGGTTGGGGCGCCCTTCACTGAACCGGTGACGACGACGTTCATCGGCCTGCCGTCCGGCTTCGCCAGCTTCGGGGGCTTGGCGCCGGCAGCCGGGACTGCCTTCGCTGTGCCCATGTTGACGCCGGCGGCCCTCATGCGTGCGATGACGGGCTCGTTCTTCTTGAGCTGCTCGTAGATGACCTCAGCCTTCTTCTGGCCGATGCCTTCGACGTTGGCCAGCTGGGAGACGGTGGCGGCCTGGAGGGCTTCCATTGTGCCGAACTCGGAGGCCAGGCGACGTCCGAAGGTCCGGCCGGTGAAGCGCATGGACAGGGACGTGATGACCCGGTTCAGTGGCTGAGACTTGGCCTTCTCGATTTCCGCCATGATCTTCACGGCGTTCTTCCTACCCAGGGTGCGGGTGCCGCCAGTGCTGGTTTCGCCCATCTCCAGCCCGGCGAGCTGCTCCTCGCTGAGGTAGAACAGGTCGGACACGTCCTTGACCAGGTCCTTCTCGATGAGCGCGTCGCCGATGGAGCCGCCGAAGCCGTCGATGTCGAACCCTGCGTCGCGGGACACGGCGTAGGAGATGCGGCCGCTGACGGAGCATTCCGGGGTGTGGCAGCGCCAGAGTTCGGTGCTCTTATCGAACGGCTCGTTGCACTGCGGGCACACCGACGGCGGGGTCCACGCCTTCGAGTCACCAGATCGGAGGTCGATGCGCGGCAGGTGAACCTGGGGGATGACGTCGTTCGCGCGGTAGGCCATCACCTCGTCACCGATGCGGATGTCGGCGCGCTCCAGCCAGCCGACGTTGTGCAGGGAGCAGTACTCCAGCTCGGAGCCGTCCACGTCCACCTTGTCGAACACCGCACGCAGGGACAGGCGTCCGGTCTTGCCGATGTTCAGCTCGATGTCGCGGACGACGGTGGGTTCCTCGACGGGCGCGTATTTGTAGGCCACCGCCCACTTGGGGGCGCTGGAGCCTTCACCGAGGGCGGCCCGCTCGGCGGCGCCGTTGATCTTCAGGACGGCCCCGTCCATGAGGAAGTTCAGGCCCTTCCGCTCGGCGCCCAGGGCGGCGATGGCGGACATCGGGTCCTCGGCGTCCAGAACGGACTGGGGGAGCAGGGACCGGGCGGTGGTGAAACCGAGGCCCTGGAGGTCCTCCATGTTCTCCAGGTGGTCCTTGTCCTGGCCCATCGTCGTCGAGTACGCGGCGAAGGAGAACAGGCCGGCGTAGGTGCCGTCCTGCTTGTTGAGCATGCCCGCGACGCCGTTGCGGGCGTTCTTGAACGGCGGCTTCCCGGCGGCGGCGCGGATTTCGTTGGCCTTGGCCTTGTTCTCGTCGCTCAGGTACAGCTCGCCGCGGACTTCGTAGTCGCCTTCGCCGGCGGCTTCAGGCAGGCCCTCGACGCCGCGGACCCGGTCGGTGACGTCCTCGCCGGTGTAGCCGTCGCCGCGCTTGGCGGCCCGGACCATCTTGCCGTCCTCATACTTGACGCTGATGGCCAGGCCGTCGATCTTCGGTTCGACGATGGCGCTCGGGTGCTTCCTGGCGAACTCGATGACCGCGTCCTCGCCGGGCTTCTCCAGCGAGAGCATCCGGGTGTCGTGCTCGATGTCACCGCCGCCGGCGCCGCCCTGGCCGACGGTGTGCAGGTCGTGCTCCGGGGTGATGCCGAAGCGCGCCTCGTAGTCGCTGATTTGGGCGATGAGCCGGTCGAATTCAGCGTCCTCCATCTCGATTTCGCCGTCCTCGTCCACGTTGGCGTAGGTCGCAGCGGCGGACTGGGCACGCTTGACGGCCTCGTCGTACGCGGGCCGCCCGGCGACCTCATCGGCGAAGGACTGGAGGTTGTCCTGGTAGCTCAGCTTTACGGCTGCTTCAGCGTGGGCGGTGGCGGCGAACTGGCCGCCCACTGGAATGCCCTCGGGCTGACGGTTTTGGGTGACAGGGCTCATGATTTGCCTTTGATCGTGATGGAGTTCCTACACCCTGATGTGTGCGGCTGCAGAGCCAAAAGTACCCGATCCAGGGGCATGGACCGGGTACTGCGGCTGTGCTGTCAGGCCTGTGTTGGCGGTGCGTGGACCTCGTCGACGCCGGCCTGGGACATCAGCTCGCTGACCTCGTCCATGAGGTCTTTCACCTCGCGCAGGGACATCCTGGTCAGCTGCCCGGAAAGGACGTTACGTGCCTTCCCAACGAGGGTTCTGATCTCTGTCTCGGCGGTTGCCTGGCGTTCGGCCGCGGACGGGGTGGTGAAGACGGAAGGGTCCAGGATGGTTGCCTTCGGTGTCTTTCGGATGATCGGGATACTGCCGGTGTCTTTGCGCTTCTGGGCGAACGCCACGGCTGCCTCGACGGCGGCCTCGTAGTCGGTGAGCGGGAACTGGCGGGCATACCGGCCGGCGTAGTCGATCTCCAGGTAGGTTCCGCCGTGGTTCTCGCCCATGCCCAGGGTGACGATCGCATAGGCGGGCTCCTTGGCGGTCTTCCAGACCTCCCCGTCGATGATCAGGATGTTCTCGAACTGCTTGCCGGCCTCCCGGATCGCCTGGCTATCCCATGAATCGCGGGACTCGTAGTGGCGGGTCGCGGGAAAGGCGCCGCTGCCGGCTTTCGTTGATCTGCCATCGCGGGCCTGTGCGGCGTACAGCTGTCCGTTGTGGGCGCGGAGCGGCGCGTCCTCACCGGCAGGTGCACCGAGGTAGCCGTGGTCATCAGGTACCCAGGCCACGATCGGTGCGTCCTCGGAGCTCACGCACGGGATGCGGAATTCATGGGTGAAGGTTTCCTCGACCGGGCGGGGCTTCCGGCAGCGCGGCGGGATGCGGTACGGGCGGTAGCTGATGGTGCTGGTGATGACGAAGTCGGGTGAGGGTTCCATGGCCCTAATGTGTGCGGAGCCACCGACAGGGCTGCCCAGCCGTGGCGGCACTCACCGGCCCTCCAGGATGGCATCGACGAGCCGGAAGGACTCGAGCAGGAGGGCGGAAGTGTGGGCGTGCTTCCAGTGTGCCTTGTGCTTCCGGTTTCGGATCTGCTCCCACCAGCTCAGCGTCTTCCAGACGGTGTCCGCGGAGTGGCCGATTGTCTGCTTGACGGCGCGGGCTGAGTTACGGACGGCCGTCAGTTCCTTGCCTGCCATGCCCAGGCGTTCCATCTCGTCTCCGAGAGCATCGGTGGCGACGAAGAGCAGTTCCGGCTCGCCCGCTGCCTGCTTCACCAGGGCCGTGAGCTGGTCAAAGACCACGTACTCGACAGGTCGCCCGGCAACTTCCTCGGGTGCCAGGGGTAGTCCGTGCGGAACGCGGGTGTGGGTTCCGCTGGCAGGAAGGCCCCGCGTTGCTTCATGCACCTTCTGGGCAGGGAACGTGGCCTTCATCCGGGCCGAATACTCGTCGTAGGTCTCGCCGTCGCCACCGGCAGCGCCGGGGACCTCATTGCTCGTCATGGGTGGCATGTGTGCGGAGCCGGAGGGGTTCCTGCCCGCCGTTGTCACCGGCGGGGCAGGTCGGTGATCCCGTGCTGCAGCATCATGGACCGGGTCTTCTGCAGCGCGGCAATGGCCGTTCCAAGGTTCTCCGGCGTGAGCCGGCGGAAAGTCATAAACCCTTCGACCATGTCCCGGTACACGTAGATCTCGCGCATGACCTTCGCCCGCTCAATTTCATCAGGTCCGGGATGTTCGGAGGGCTGGCTGGCTACCCCGGTCAATCCCTGGCCGCCTGGAGGGCGTGGATGGCCTTGAAGTCGACCCAGGTCTTGCCGTTGACGCTGAGGGTGTCCGGCTTGCTGCGGGCCACCTTCACGGCTTCGTCAAGGGGGAGCCGGCACTCTGCCAGGAACTTCTTGCTCCGCTCCCGAGGCTCGTATTCCCAGTCCTGGGTGACGTGGTTCCAGCACCTGCCCAACCAGAGCACTGCCCATAGATCGTTGGAGCGCCTGGCCACCGTGACTTCGAAGTAGAAGACCTCCCGGTCCCCAAAAGAGGCGCCCTCGGGGTGGAACGAGAATTCACTGGCGTGGGCCAGCAGGTCAACGTCGGTCATGTGAGGTCCTTCGGGTCTCGGGCGTGCCGGTCGGCGGCCGCGGCAGCGGTGAAGAGGGCGGAGGTTGAGAGGTTGCCGTGAAAGGTGTCGATGGCAGCCAGGACATCGACGGCGGCGCGGTTGTGGTCCGGCAACCCCGTGGATGTCTCCGTCGGGATCGCCCCGGCGGACCGTTCAATGCGGTCAGCGGTGTCTCGCAACTGCTTGGCGACCCGCAGTGCCTGAAGGACGTACTCCCCGGAAAGCTTCCGCTGGACCCAACCCGGAGTGCCCATCTCAGCCTTCATCATTGGCTTCCGCCCCAACGGACACCAGAACCAGCTCCTCGTCGAAGCGCATCAGCTCCTTCCAGTTCGACTCCCGGTCCTGAACCAGTTGCCGGTATTCGGGCGCGTAGTCGCCGAAGAGTTCGTCGAGCAGTGCGTCGTCCTTTTCGATGACGGCCATGACCATTCCGGGAGCATGGTCGTCGATCCCGGCAAAGTCGATGCCGACGAGCTTGTCCAGAGGAACGTGGATGCTGCGGGGAACGTCGCGGTGGTAGCGGAGGTAGAAGCTGAATTTGAGGGCGAACACGGGTGACTCCTTAGACGCAGGTTATGGCGCGGTTGCGCGCCACCCATGTGTGCGGACTGCAGGGAGGGCCTCCCCGCTCAACTCCAGTGCGTGTAAAGGACCGGACGGAGGGACGTCCAGGTGCCCGGGTTGGTGAACAGGTAGCCCAGCAGGTCGAGCTCCCGGATTTCGGCGGGGACCAGGCGGACCAGCCGTTCTGCGGCGATTGCCGCGTCGGCGAACAGGGGTGTCTCCGGGCGGGGCCGGCCGGCGATGGTGATGCGCCGGGCGGCGATGTCGTGCTGCGCGGTGTCGCTGTTCAGCTTAAGAGCCCGGCGGTAGCCGCGGACGTAGTTGTGGTTCAGCTCCAGCCCGGTCTCCTTGTCCATCCAGCGGCCGTCGAACGGGTCGATGCCGGGGACGTCATGCAGGGCCGGGCTGGTGTCGGGTTCGCCGCCGAGGTGGGCCTCCACGTAATCGAAGATGTTGTCGACCTGGATCCAGGTGGACGCGTAGGACGGCGGGACGAGGACCATGACAGTGGGCAGTCCGTAGTCGAAGGAGTGCACGATGCAGGAGCCGAGGCGGTAGGGGAGCTGGTCGCCGATCCCGGCCCGCACCATGTCGACGTCCTCCAGCTCGGGGTCCTCGAACGGACCGGCTGCTTCCAGGTGGCGCACGAAGTCGTTGAAGGTCGGTCTGACCCCCACGAGGTCGAGCAGTGGTGAATCCCAGTTGATGCGGGGGTCGGAAGGGACGACGTCGGTCAGTGCGTAGCCCAGGACTTTGCGGATGCGAAGCGACATGGACCCTATGTGTACGGACCCCGGCCCCGGCCTGCCCGTTCAGCTCCAGTAGGTGTAGAGCACCGGGCGGAGCTGCTTCCAGACATCATCCGAGGTGAACAGCTGCCCGTACGCGGAGAGCCGGCGTAGGTCTGACGGGACCGTGGGCACAATCCGGGCGGAGGCTTCGGCCGCACCGGCGTACAGTTGCCGGTCATCGTTGAACTTCCAGTCCAGGGGGCGGATGTCCCGAGCGATCCGGTCGAGTTCATCGGAAGGCATGCCTGCCTCGGCGAACTGCACGAACTCCGCGGCCGTGGAGGAGAGGTCTGTGCCGTCGTCGTCCATAAACCTGGTGGAGTACGCACCGAATCCGACGTCCGTGCGGACGAGCTTATTGTCGAGGCCTCCTCCGGGCTGGAGACGTGCCTCGGCGTAGTCGATGGAGTCGTCCCTCCGCAGCCAGCTGTGGATGTAGACCGGCGGAATAAGCAGAAGGATGTCCGGACCGGACTCCCGCTGGTAGATGACGGCGTCCGTGAGCCTCGCCGTGCCCCGCGCCTTGTCGATCATGATCTGAAGCAGGGTGGCTTCGATGTTGGTTCCGAATCCGCTGGCCGGCTGGGACCTCGAGCGTATGGCGGAAGCGCCGGCGGCCGCGGCTTCCTTCAGCCAGGCGATGTAACCCTCGAAGCTTGGGGTGACGAAGTTCTCGTTCTCTTCCTCCAGCCGGGGCCAGTTCAGCAGGGGTGATTCCTGGTTGATGCGCGGATCGTTGGGCACTAGGTCAGGGAGGGCGTAGCCGATGGCTTTGTTTAGGCGAAGTGACATGGCGCCTATGTGTACGGCAGGGCCGACTTCTCTCACGAGGGAATTTAGTACGAAAGTTCGTACAAGACTATGTACCAAAAAGCTTTTTCCTAACGATAATAGAGCCATGACCGTGAATGAAGTGGTACCTGTAAGCGAACTTCGAAGCAGCTTGGCCAAGATCCTCAAGCGAGTTGCTGGAGGCATCTCGGTCGTCATCGGGAGCTACGGCAAGCCCGAGGCTGTTCTAGTTTCTCCCTCCACCTACGGTCGAATTGCTCCGGAGATGGTGCTCCAGCACATGCTGGGCGGTTCGGTTCGATCCACCGTCCAGTTCACCGTCGAGGGGATTAGGTATGACCGAGATCGCGGACGTGGCACGGGTACCGAGGTGGACTTGCACCTCGGTGACGATTTCGGTCGCGTCGCATCGTGGCTGTGGATCTCGGACCAGAAGGACCGTCTCTGGAGATTCCTGGCCGAGCTCCTTGCTGAGTACCGAGTCCATTCCAAGGAATTCCTGGCCCTGAAGCAGGAAGTCACCTTCGAAGCCCTGCTCAAGCAAATGGGCGGACCCCTCAGCGTCTCGCTAGACAGAGAGCAGATCGAAATGTTGCGCGCTGAGGCGCGAGCGAATGTCCCGGCCCACTATGGAGACAGCCTCTTCGACCGGATCGACTTTGGCGAAGATACCGCACCCAAGACGGTCAGCGCCGGTGTCCCACGAGCAGTTTGGACGAGCGCGATGGAGCTCGCCTGCCGTGGTGCTGCTTCCGAAATGCTGGCTGCTATCGGTCAGATCCAGCGCCCGAGCGATCACTTCGGCCGGCTCCTCGTTTGGACGGCGAAGACACTCGGCACCGCTTCAGCCGCCGAGCTTGTCATTAACGTCGCTGACGTAATAGAGCGCGATTTCATGGTTGACGTACGAAAGGACTCGCAACGCCGGAAGGAATTCCTTCACCATGCCACGGCGCCCTCCGCCCTATACCCGGGTGATGACGACTTGTCCGACCAGATCGAAGCGGACGCAGCCCGACTCCTGTAACCAGCCCCTCGACACCACGGCTTCGCTGCAGGGCCTCATATGTTCAGCGGCGCTCTATACATCCCAGCGGGAGATGTCCGCGCGCTGGCGGGCCTCCTCGGCGGTCAATGGCCTGCCTGTGTTCCACCCGGTGATTCCCATGGCCAGCGGAATGACCAGCGGCCACACCCAGAAGACGGTATCGACGTGGGTGCCGCCAAGGGCTGTCATGGCAAGGTAGGTGGCCGTCACCGTGAAGTACAGGAAGGCGATGGCCACCTTGAAGTTCCCCGTGGCTCCCTGCAGGGCCCGGGCTGTGCTGGGTGCGTTCGGGGATTCCATGTCAGTGTCCTTCCGTGGTGTCGGATGCTTCCTGCAGAGTCCTGTTCTCGGCCTCGATGCGGCGGTTGATCTTCTTGAGCACCCCGGTGCATTCGGGACACGTCATGCCGATGAGGGTCCGGATCGGGTGGCTGTTGATGCTGCGCACGCCACGGCCGCAGAAGCCGATCAGGGTGTAGATGTCCGGGGTCAGGTGCTGGACGAAGATGCCCTCGCCGTACCAGGGCTGGCCGCTAAGTTCCCCGGGCTTGCCGTAGTTGTCGGCGATCAGCTTCCGGAATTTCCTCCGGGAGACGCTCAATCCTTTTGCTTTGCCCATTGTTCAGTCCTCGAAGTTCATCTTGGCGGGGTTGATCCCCATCCGTCGGTAATAGCGGTCCTTGGCACGGCTGCGGTTCTGGTCACCACGCACGTCGGCGCCCCTGTGCACGGGGCAGATCGGGTTGCCGTCCTTGTCCTTATCGGTTGCGGGCTTGCCGCAGCGCTGCATGTTGGCGATTTGGTGGGTGGTGTAGGGCAGCAGCCTCGTGCAGACCTGGGCTTCTTCAGCTGCGGCCTCGCTCATGAGGACGTTCCAGCTGCTGACAGTTCGAACTGGATTGCCTTGCGTGCAGCGTCCAGGGCGGAGGCGTCCACGAGGCCGCCGAGGCCGACGGTTGGAAGGGCTGCCCGGTATCCGGCCGTGACGAATTCCAGGGCGGCATCGAGGTGCTCGGCGTGGCGTCCCATGCTGTCGGCCGGGGTGAACCCCAGGGCTTCCACCGGCAGGCTGCCGGCGGCGTAGGCGCGGGCAGCTGCCCGCTCCACGGACTTCAGCGCGGCGGTCACCGCCTGGTAGCGGCTGTAGCTTTCCCGGGACGCCGGGGTGGTCATCAGGGCTTCGCGGGCCTCATCGCGGAGGTGGTCGGCAGCGATCAGGAGCAGCCCCGCCGACTCGATGGCGTCTTCCTGCTCAGGGGTGGGAAGAGTGAACCGCGGGCTGGGCTTGAAGGTGCTCAGGATCGTCATAAGCCCTATGTGTAGGGAGGGCTCCCGATCCCTCCCCGCCGGTGGTCGCGGATCGGCGCTGCTACTCCCCGTCTTGGTCGAACTCAGCCTGCCACTGCGCCTTCGAGCGGACCTCCCAGGCGCGGCGGTGCGGTCCCCAGCGGGGGACATACATAGGGGCGGCCTGCGGTGCGGGAGTGCTGCTGGCCGGGACCGTCTTTGGCGCAGGCTCCGGTCGCGGGGGAGCAATGACGGCCGGGGCTGGCTTGAGTGCAGGCTTAGGCCGTGGGGGTGTGGGTGCTTTCGGGCGCTTCGGAGCAACCAGCCAGACGGCTCCGACCACTACGCCGATGACGCAGATCAGCCAGAGCAGGCCAATTGCGAGTACGCCCAGCACGAATCCCATGGCCGATTCTAGGGCGGGCTTTCGGCTTTTGGGTAGGGGACTGCCGGCCCGGGAGCGCTCAGATTCCGAGAAGCTCCCTGACGTCGTAGTTCATCTCGGCGCCCCAGATTTTTGGGATGGCGCGCCGGACCTGGTCTGCGTCAGGGACGGGCTGGGGAATGCCGGACCGGTGGTTCTGCAGGTACTGGCCCATCCAGGCGCGGTCCGGGTCTTCGCCCTCGACTTCCGGGTCGTAGCGGAAGCTGTCGGCCCTCCGGTTGGCCATGAGGTAGTCCCAGGCGGCCAGTACCTGGGCGTCGCTGTCGAAGGGCAGCGCAACGTCGATCTCGTTGGTCGCGCGGCGGTTGATGTTCAGGATCTTCATGGTCCCCTGTCAGGAGTTGAGGTGTTGGTCGCGGAGGGCGGCTGCCCTGGCGGTAGGCCGGAAGGGTGACTCTGCAGCCCGGGCCATGCGGCCGAGATGGCCAGATGCGTGGCTCAGGCACCGCTCGCAGCACACCCGCTTCATGCGGTCCCGGTGCCGGCGGCGGAGCTCCTTCTTGCGGGCGCCCACGGCCCGGGCGCGGAGGTTGCGTTTCACTGGGAGGCCTTCCCGAAGAAGTTCAGCTCCAGTGACGGAAGGGCTGGTTCAGCGGGCATCGGATGCTCGTGCAGGAGCGTGGTCTGCGCCAATTCGACCTCGCCCCAGGTGCCTACCTGGAAGCCGCCGGACTCTTCAAGCGTCTCCCGCATACGCTCGTGGAAGGCAACTGGAATGTCGTGGGAGACCAGCTCTGCAGGGTCGGCCTCCAGGTAGGTGTAGACCTCCGGAATCTCCCAGGACTCGCGATCCTCCACGAGGCGGATCGGGATGCGGACAGTCAGGTGGCCAATGACGTCGTTCTTGAGCATGAGAACTCCTCGGGTCGGTGCCGGTGGTTCCGGCGTTCTGACCTGCCATGTGTGCGGCAGCAGCTCAGGCGCTGCCCGATTCCAGCTGGCGGACGTAGTGGTCCAGGAACACCGGTGGATGTGCCGCGGCGTCTGCGGTGGTGGACCACTCCAGCCAGAAGGCTGCGGCGGAGCGGGCGAACTCGGCGGTCATCGGTTCGGGGCGCACCAGCTCGACGGGGTAGCCCTGCTTCATGGAGCGGGAGCTGAGGTACCGGGTGACCTTGAACCGGTCGATGCGCTCAGTGTCCGGCGGTGTCACCCACAGATCCTTGCCGTCGGTTTCGAACCGGTGCCCGGCCAGGGTGAACTGCTCGGGTGCGGGCAGCGTCCGGGGGCGGTGGTAGCCGCGGCGGCGGACCGGGGCCTCGCTCACCGCCATGCGCTTTTCGCGAAGATGGCACGTGCTGCAGTGAGCAGCCGGCGGCGCAGCGCGTACTTCACCGCTCGATGGTGGTCTTCGGAGTGGAGACAGCGGCTGATCCGTTCACCCTTGCCGTTCAGGACATAGGTGTGGACATGGGGCATCGGTTTCATGGCTGCCATGTGTACGGACAAGCCCGGAACCTACTCCGGTGCCACAGAATTCACGCCGGGGACCAGCGCAGCCAGGACGGCTGCCAGCACCGCGTCGGCATCCTCGCAGAGGTCGCCTGTGGCGCCCACGTGCAGGGCATCCATCAGGCGGTCACGGAGCGCGTCATCGACGGTGACCCGGAGGACACCGTTGGCGGCGTCCCAGGCGTCGGCAGCCTTCAGTGTGACGTCGGCTTCGGCGTAGTCGATCTCGGTCCATTCAGACGGACGGCCGTCGCGGAGCGGCTCGTAGAAGTCGACCCGTGCCTGGGCACCGGCGACGACCCGGGGGTGGCTCTCAAGCATTGGCCACCGCCGGAGCCGGGATGGAGGCGGGATCGAAGACCTTCCCGTCGCGGGACACCACCTGGCAGGCGTCGTAGATCAGCTTGGCCCAGTCCTCGGTCATCCCCGGGGTCTGCGCGAAGAAGTCCTCCATGGCGAAGTCGTTCCGCAGCCGCTGCTTGTTCCAGGGGTTGTCCTCGTTCGGGTCCTCCGGGGAGCCCCAGATGAAGGTCTGCTCCGGAGTGGCTTCGGTGGCCTTGAGGACACGGTGGATGGCGGCGTTCTCCCGCATGGTCGTCATGCATTCAGTGCAGATCAGCAGCTCGAGGTGCTCTCCACCGAACACGGCGTCGAAGGCTGTAGAGCCGTAGTGTCCGTGGGTGATGAAGATGTTGGCGCCGTAGGGGACGTTGGGGTCCCCGTCGCTGCGCTCCAGCGGTTTGCGGCAGACCGCGCAGGGCAGGGTCGTAGTCTCAGTCATTGCTGCCTTTCAAGTTGTAGTGGTCGCGGAACAGCCGCCTCGTCAGCCTTTCGAGGGCCAGCAAGGCGGCCACGAACAGCAGCGTCGCTGCGCTGCTGATCCATCCCGCAGCGTCATCACCAGTGAGCCAGGCCCAGACAGAAGTAGCGATTGCGGTCAGGAGGAGCGCAACGGTCAGCCAGGTGGGAATCTGCAGCCGCGGAGACGTGAGCTTCTTCCGGAACCCGTCACCGGCTCCCGATGTCCGGGACGTCAAAGTGTGGCTCCGATCAGTTCGTTTTCCGTTTCACATGCGTTGATAAATGCGCCCAGCTCGTCGAAGGAGACTGGGCGCTGCCATGCGTCGAAGCCGACGTTGACCTGGCGGCCGGTCACTTTCCAGGCCCTGTGGACGTGCCCGTGGAGCAGCCACAGACCCTTGTCCCGCAGGCGCCACTGGTCGTAGCGGTCTTCCCTGTCGACTCCGTCCCCGGAATAGGGGAAGTGGGAGAGCAGGACGTTGCGGTCCCCGATGCGCCGGCTCGCAGCCATCTGCACCGAGGCGAACACGTCGAGGTATTTGCGGAAGTGCCGGTGGGCGTCTGAGTACAGCGGGTGGACCGGATCGTGGTTACCGGCGACCAGGTGCTTGGTGCCAGGCAGCTTCCTGAGCAGCTCCAATGCCGGTTTCGGGTTGGACGATGCAAGGTCGCCGAGAATCCAGACCGAGTCCTTCTTGGTGACGTTCTCAGCCCATTGCTGGGCGAAAAACTCATCATGGTCGGCGATGGAGGTGAACCCGCGGTCCGCGGCCACAAGGGCGTGCCCGATGTGGGGGTCACTCGTGGTCAGGACGGTGGTCACTCTGCACCCTCCAGCTCCAGTGCTTTGCGCAGGTCTGCAGCGACCTCGCCGAAGTCGCTGGAGAGGACGGCACCGTGGTCCAGGAGGTCCTCCATGGTGGCGAGGATCTTCTCGGCCTTCTGCAGGCGGGCCGCCAGCACAGGGACGTCGGTGAATGCGGCAGCCACGAACCGGGCGGTGGCCTCGTCCTGGCCGAAGTGGACGGCGTTGTTGCCGTACTGGTCGCGGGCGAGGTCGGTGATCAGCCATTCCCTGCTGTCGGGCCGGCCGAGGTGGTCGTCGATGACGTCAACGCTGTGTGGTCCCGGTGTGGCCGCGGCGTGGCGGTCGAGAATGGTCTGCAGGTCGCTCATGCAACCCCATGTGTACGGAGGCAGGCGTTCCCGTGCCCACGCCTGCCTGGGCGCGTCGTTCGGGTGGCTCCAGCGCCAAGTTGTGCCAACGCAGAAGCGCGGCACCTTCGCGGCACCGCGCTTCTGCTGTCTCTGTGCTTACTGTCAGGCGGCCTGGGCTGCTGTCCGGGAACTGCGGGTGAACGTCCGGCGGGCCCAGAGGCCCAGCTTCTTGCCCCGGCCCTTCCACCAGTTGTCGTCATCCTTGGTCCAGTACCACTTCATGATGAGGAACGCGGTGATGACGATGTCGATCACCAGGTTGAGCCAGCTCTTGTCGGCGACGTCCAGGACGATGTCGACCATTTTCACCAGGATGGCCGGCACGGTCAGGGTGCGGACGATGGTGGTCATGATGTAGCGGCCGCGGGTGCCGCGGGCCAGGTAGTGGCGGATGAGTTCGGTGGTGACGCATGCCATGACAATCACCTGGACGATCAGCCAGGTGAGGGCGAACGCGGTGGTGTGGGTCGCGTAGTGCAGCTGGTCGAGGCCGCTCACAGGGCAGCGACCTTGGCTTCGAGGTCCCGGATGCGGCCGATCAGGGCCAGCACGGTGTCGGCGCTTGCGGCGGCGAGGTGCTGGGCGATGGGGCTGCGGACATCGACGATGTTGCCGCGGTGGATCCCGTCGTGCTCCCGTTTCGTATCGTCGGGCAGGCCACGCAGGCGTGCTACCTCGTAGGTGACCAGATCCCGGGCCGGCACCTTGAAGTTTCCGTTGAAGAAGGAGAGCCGGGAGTCCGTGTTGGGTACTTCGTAAGCCTCGTCGGCCCAGAGCCAGTCCTTCAGGTACTGTTCCTTGGCGTCCTCGGTTAGCGTGCCGAAGCAGTTCTCCAGGTCGTTGATGTGCTGCCTGGCTTCGAACGAGTCCCGTTCCCTGTCCACCGTGCAGTGGCCGAGAACCTCGACACGGCCCAGGCGGGGCACGATGCAGCTCAGGGCGGGTTCTTCGTGGTCGGTGTTGCCCCGCCAGAACCAGGCTCCCGGCGCTATGGCGGCGGCTGCGCGTGCAGTCGCTTCGAGGGCGTCCAGGTCCAGTTCGGGCACGGCAGGAGCTGCGGTGGCGTCAGTCATGGCGCTCATGTGTGCGGCGCTCCGGCCGGGACTGCCCGAAGGCCGGGCCGGCCGTGTGCTGCTGGTTGTTGCCAGGGTCATTGGCTTTCCTCCCTGCCGCCCAAGGGAGCGACCGTGACGGCGGCCCGCCACCCCAGGAAGGGCTGCAGGTGGGCCCAGGCCGGCGGTTGGTACCGCACGTCGCCGGGCCAGTTGCCCCTGGCCTCCTCGAGTTCCGTCAGCGGAACCCCTGAGTCCAGGGACTTGTACAAGGTCGAAGTGTAGGCGAGAGCGCCGACAAGGACTCCGGTGAAGTGCATGGCGCCGCCGGAGGCGTAGCCCAGGACCATGTGCTGGAACGAGAAGTTGGCGATCATGCACCGGTCCCGGTCCGCGTCCTCAACGCCGGGCGGGGCGTAGACCCTTGCTTCGAAGCGGGACAGTCCGCGGTCGTGCTCGCCTTTGAAATCCGCGCCGAGAAGCTTGGCGGCATCGAAGGCTTCGGGCCTGTGTCGGGACGAAGGCACATGGGGCACCGGCTCCAGCCGGACGTCAATCCTGTAGGGGCCGGGTCCCTTGATCGGGTGGAGGCGTGGCTGCTCAGTCATGGCTGGCTTCCAGCGCCGGGTATTCGGTTTCCGTAATGGCGAACGGCGTGATGGTCTCGCCATTGAGGACGAAGCGGACCGGAGTGGACTTGCCGTCCCGGGTCAGGGTTGCTTCGCTCCCCGACGTGTACCTGACCTCCCGGTACGTCTTGGACGATGTTGCGCCGTACTTGCTCTGCAGGGCGGCGGTGAACTTCTCGTCCTGGCTGCTCAATGCCTCGCGCAGCGTCCCGCTTGTCACAAGCCCGGCCGCAACAAAAAGAGCGCAGACGGTGAATCCGGTGATCAGCGTACGCTTGCCAATGCTGGTCTTTCCCTGGCTCGTGGGGATGAAAACCATGGCAACCATTGCCAGGGCCGCCAACGCGAAGAATCCGCCCATGAGCCACAGCAGGGTGTCGTATTCGGGGACGTCAAAGTCAGAGAGTCTCACGGGCACTGCTTTCGATCAGGAGGAAGGCCGCGACGATCGAAGCGGCCCTGCCGGTAGTCCGGCGGGGCCTATGTGTGCGGAGCGTCAAGGATGCCTTCCCGGCTTGCATCCGGTGCGGTGTATTGCCGGCATCCGCCATCCGGGATGTGTCGTGTCAGTTGGTGGAGGCCTGCAGCATCTTGATCATCACGTAGGGGTCCGGTTCACCCTCGCCGGCGTTGGTCCCGCCACTGGCAAAGACCCTGTACGGCACGTAGCTGCCGTCACGGCGGAGCATGCTGATGACATCTGAATAGGAGGGGTCCGCGGCCTCCACGACCTCACGGAAGATGCGGAACTCTCCGGGGTAGATGACGTGGGGCATGTAGCCGAACCGGGGCATCTGCAGGTCGTGCTCGTCCCATGACTTGGAGGTCATGAACACCTGCCAGCAGCTGGTGTCCACTGCCGCCAGGACCTGGTCCTCGGACAGGTCGAAGACGGCACGAAGCAGGCTGCTGGACTGGAAGTCACCGAAGCCGGGCGTGACCG
The DNA here is from genome assembly GCF_014764445.1 of Pseudarthrobacter sp. BIM B-2242. NCBI lineage: Bacteria > Bacillati > Actinomycetota > Actinomycetes > Micrococcales > Micrococcaceae > Pseudarthrobacter > Pseudarthrobacter sp. BIM B-2242. Next base: position 51,523 of record NZ_CP061722.1, on the reverse strand, counting down.
GGCTCTGGGTCACCTCGGCGACCTCGCGGGTGATGGCGCGGAGAACCTTGACGCCCTGCTCCGGGAGGGGGAAGACACGCCCGCAGACTTCCAGGTTCCGCACGCCAGGGTCCTCGGAGCCGTACCGCGTGACGACCCGGTAGGGGACCAGGTACCGCTGCGCGTTGCCGGACCTGATGGCTGCGTCAATGGTGACTTTCATCCGTGCCCGGTCCTCGGGGGCGATCAGCTGGGACACCCACTGGTTCATGTCCCCGGTGGGGCTTGCGCCGTGCCGGTCAACTTCGTAGATCCCGAACAAGTCATCGTTCCAGGCAGTGTCGATCCTGCCGGTGTCCGAGATGATCCACTCCACGGTGCCGGCCAGGGGCCTTTCCGGTATCACCGCGTTAGCGGGGAAGTAGACCGCCTGTACGGCCACCGGGATTCCTGAGGTGGGGGCCAGTGCGGGGCAGACCACCACCCTGTAGTCCTGGTCCCGGTAGGTCACGACGTCATCAATGGTGGTGCCGGTTTCTGCGACGACGCGGATCCGGTCGACCAAGAGCTCGCGGCCCAGGGGTGTCAGGTTCTTGCGGAGGCTGGCGCCGTGATAGTTCGCACCGCCGATGCTCAGCAGCCCGGGCTGGTCCCTGGTGAGGTAATCCACCAGTAACCATTGGCCGCTTTCATCACTGGTGGAAACCATACGGCGTTACCCCATTCTTATATCCCCATTTACGCCTGCTGTCCCGGACAATCGGCACGCAACAAGGCGGGTCCCGGAGCGGAACCTCGCCTATTGTCCATTAACTGACAGGCCTTGTCATGCCCGTCACAACATAGTCGTAAACTCGCATTTGAGATGCGGCGGGATGTCCAAAGTCCAATTTGAACATGTCCAATCCGCGTGTATATGCTGTAGCCCTAAGCCCTTCTGGCGGACGCCCGGCTGGCTGTACAAGCATCCTTTGAACACTTCAGGAGTACAGCTTTGCTGCACCGTAAAGCCGCCCGCACTGCCGGGCAAACCGACCGACATACCGTGTCGGAACCCGCACCCGGCGTCTTCTTCGTCGAGGGGCCGGCGTCCAACTGGATCATCGTCCGCGACGACTCCGGCTTCATTCTGATCGACTCCGGCTACCCGGCCGACGCCCCGCTGGTCCTCGACTCCATCCGCAGCCTGGACCTCCGCCCCGAGGACGCAAAAGCCATCCTCATCACCCACGGCCACGTGGACCACACCGGGTCTGCTGCCCAGTTCTCCCGCCTGTACGGTACCCCCGTGCTGTGCAGCCCCGAGGAACTGGCCCACGTCCAGGGCCACGAGAAGCACCAGGTCACCCTGGCCACCGTAATCTCCCGGTCCTGGAACCCGCGGGTGCTGAAGTGGATGATCCACGCCATCTCCGCCGGCGCGCTCCGCGCCGAGCCGGTTCCGTCGGCCGAGCCTTGGACCGCGGAAATGCTTCACAATCTTCCCGGCCGCCCCAGAGCGGTCAGCGTACCCGGACATACGGCAGGAAGTGCCGTCCTGGTATTCCCGGAGGCTGGAGCGATCGCCACAGGCGACGCCCTAGTGACCGGCCATGCGCTCAGCCCCTTTACTGGTGCGCAGATGCTCGACCCGATGTTCCACTCAGACCCTGCAGGCACAGTCCCCGCGCTGGACGCACTCGACGGCATCGATGCCTCGGTGATCCTCCCCGGCCACGGCCCCGCAGCCTCAATGCCCATCTCCGACGCCGTCGCCGCAGTGCGCCGCTGACCTTTCCCGTTCTGTCTGCCCGATCCCCACGGGCCGGTTCCGAAAGCTTCTCTCAATGTCGATTCTTGCCATCACTGTAACCACTGTCTCCTGTGACGGGACTCACGGCCTCGTCTGCCCCGACCGCTCAACGGTCGTCTACCACCACCCGCTCAGCGTGGCCACCCGTCTGGCCCGGAAGGCCGGCTGGCTCCTGGACATGGACGCCACCTGCCCGCAGTGCCTGCGCGCCAGCGCAATCGCCGAGCCGGGTCCCAATACCGGACTCATGCCCCTGATCCCGGGGTCAGCAGTATCGCTGCCCGGGCTTCGGTCGGCCTAGCAGTCCTCCGGCAGCAGGTCAGGATGATCCTCCACGTCCTGCAGCCGGGCCACCACCAGCGCGTCGTGTGACGTCAACGTCACGATGACCGGGTTCCCGTCCCTGTCACATATGACGCATTCCCCGAGCGGCAGCTCCTCCGGCACGTCCCGGTTCAAGATTTCCCCAAACGAGGTCCCCACGCCTGTGGCGTGCCCCGGATGATCCTGCCTGCTCACCGTGCCCGCTGCGGCACCCCTGCGGCTTGCCGGCGAGCAGGGGTCCGCGGCGGCCAACACCAGTTCAGGCATATTGAGCCGCCAGCCCGACCAGGCGCCCCTTGATGGACGTCATCTTCGTGGTGATGGTGGCGAAGCCGTCCTCCGACACCAGCGCTCTGATGGCATCGGCATTGCGGACGAACTCCATCGCAAAGACATCAGCGACCGGGCCGTACTTGACCGCCAGGCGGCCCACCATCTTCTCGTTGCCGGGCACCGCGTTGTGGTGCAGGCCCCCGGCGTTGTCGTCGAAGTCGATGAGTTTACCGATGAATACCTCTGCGTCATCGGTCACGGCCAGCCTCACGTGCAGCAGGTATTCGGTGTTCTTCTCGGCGCGGGTCTTCTGCTCTGCTCCGCCGGGAGGGTTGGTCAGGGCATCGACGATGCGGGCCGTCCCCGCTCCGAAGCGCGACGCGATCCACGCGTACGCCAGACCGCGCTTGGACTGGATGTCCAGTCCGGAGTGGTCACCGGGTACGAACCGCGCCAGCAGCCGCTCCAGGCAGTCCTCGACGACGTCGTGGAGCAGGATCGCCAGCAGAATGTGCTCAGCCGTGACGCCCCAGCGCAGGACTCTGAGCCCTCCACGAAGAGGGTGTTCAATATACGGGGTCCTCGCGAACGGCCCACGGTTGGCCCGGGTCTGGCCCAGGTGCAGGTAGGTGGCGGCGTCAATGGCCTCAGCGACCCGGTCCAGGTCCATGCCGGCGGCCGCAGCCTTGTGCATGATCGCCTGGGACAGGGCCGAGGGATCCATTTCCTTGAGCGGGGTCTCCGCGAACAGCGTGTTCATGCCCGCTATGTGTCCGGCGGGCCGCCCAGACGTGCACGCGGAGAACCTGGCTACTCCTGGGCGGCGGTGTCCTCGTCCGGACCGTCGGCCGGCACTTGCCTGGCTGGTGATACCGATGCGAATCCGGAGGCGAACGCGCCGTTATGGCGTTGCGTCCGCCTGAGTGCCTCCGCCTTCTTGACCGGGTCTGCTTCTTTCTGTGCCATGGGAGGCCTTTCTGTCCGGGAACGACAAAGGCGCCGCTCTCAATACCAATGAGATTAGCGGCGCCCTTGCTGTGAGCTTGCGGGTCAGGCCTTGACGAAGGCGGTGGCGGTTCCGGGGTCGATCTCGGTCCGGCCGGCGTCGACGATCAGCAGGTCCTCGGGGACGCCCCTGGCGTAGTCGTCGAACGCTTCCTGCTGGACCAGCTCGATCCGGAACGGGCAGCCTGCCTCGTACCAGGCCCGGCGGGCCGGGGTGTCCAGGGACAGGAACCAGGCGAACAGTGCATGCCCTGCCTGGGCGCTCTGCTTGCCGGTGGACATGCCCAGTCCGGCGTTCAGCACCAGGACGGGGGAGCCCTCGGGCGCAATGATGGGGTGGTCGGTGGCGCGCTTGGGCAGGTCGGTGCCGGAGACCTGAAGCTTGGCCAGGTGCCGGGACATGGCCCCGTACGTGGTGGGACGGAACGCCATCGCCTGGGCCTTGCCGACAGTGACGGCGGCGTGCTCGGCGGCGGTGAACTTCGTACTGATCTTCTCGTAGGTCTTCGCGTCAGCGCGGCGGACCGACTTGGTGAACGGACCGTCCAGCCACGAGGCCCAGGACGGATCGGGGTCCACCAGGGACAGGGTTTCTTCGGCGTAGGCGAGGACGCTGGCCAGGGCCGCGGCGTGGACGCCGTCGATGTGGGCTGCCGGCGACGACTTGTCGACAAGCAGCATGATGGGCTGGACGTAACCTTCGTCGTGCATGGATTCGATTCTTCCGTAGGGGAGCGTCCGGCAGGCGGCACGGCTCAGCGTGATGGGTGCGCCCTATGTGTGCGGCGCCACGGACACCCCTCCCCGGTCAGCGCAGGCAGGAGGCGATCTCGGCCCGCAGGAGCCGCTCGGCCTCGGTGCCCAGATCCAGGTTCAGGGCCGCGTTCAGCGCGCGGGCCATCTTCGGTGCCGCGGCGACGAGGGCCGCCAGCTCGGGGTCCTCTCCCAGGTACAGCGTGTCGGTGCCGGTCTCCAGGATGGAGTGCCCGTTGGCGGGGGTGAGGTTCCAGCGGTCGGAGGTGTGGGCGTTGGCGAGGATTGCAGGTGCTGACATGGTCTTAGCTTTCTGTTTGGGCGTGTGCTTGTACCGGACTGTGTGCGGGCAGCGCGCAGCGCGTGGCATTCAGTCCAAGGCGGGTGTAGGCGATGTGGCTGTCAGCCCGGTCGTTGTAGGCGTGGACGACATGGTGGCGCTTCATCACAGCGGCGGCCATTGCGGTCTTCAGCTGGGCGTCGGGGCAATGCTCGCCGTCGGCGCGCATCAGGATGCCGTCGGATTCGAGGCCGAGGCGCCGCAGCCAGGCGTACAGGACGGCACGGAAGCGCTCGGGCAGGGATGTGAGGATGAAAACCTTGTGCCCCAGGGTGCGTTCGAGCCGGATGAGCTTGAGCATCGGGGTGTCCGGTTCCGGAGGAGCCGGAGCCAGCAGTGCTGCGTCAACAGTCACAAGCACCGCGGTGGGTTTGAGGTCCATGAACCCCATGTGTGCGGGCCCTCAGTGTCCGCTCACCGGATACGAAACGGTGCCGGCGTGCAGGACCTACAGCAAGGCTGAGATGGGGACGTCCTTGTGCCTGTTGGCGACACCGCTCGCTTCGAGGTTGACCACGGTGAAGCCCTTGTCCTTCAGGTCCTGGACCACGTCACGGGTGGCCGGCTTCCCCACGTGGGTCCATCCGTCCTCCCAGCCGTTGGGTTCGGGGCGCTCCAGTTTCGAATCCGCAGGATTCCAGGCGTTGGCGACCATGATGGTCCGGTTGGCGCTCTTCGGGAACAGCGCACGCACGGACTCGAGGATCGGGAAGCTGGGGCTCATGGAGGTGCCGGGCTTAGGTGAACTGCTTGTAGTTGCCGGCCTCGACCGTGTTGGCGTTCAGGTAGCGGGCCGCGCGGGCTTCGTCCCACGGCTTGCCGGCGACGATCAGTTCGGCACGGTTGATCCAGGCATCACCGGCGACCGGAACGAACTGGTCCTCCATGCCGGTGAAGAGGCGCCGGCGGTGTATTGCCCAGCGCAGCGTCCGGACGGCGGTATTGAAGTAGGCGCGGGCCTGTTCCGGGTCCAGGCCGGTGGCGAGCACCAGATTGGACTCAAGCCAGTGGAGCGTGGCGTGCCAGCCCTGGGACGCGGTGGCCATCAGGATTGAGGACTCGTCGGAGAGCGGGGTGACCAGGGCTGCGAGGCCGAGGTCGGAGCGCTGGTCCATCGTGGAGGCGTGGATCAGGTCCGTGGCATCGACCCAGGACCCGAACGGGGTCCCGTCCGGCAGCAGGGCCTTGCCCTTGGAGATCGTCAGGTTCCTCCACGGGTCCTCGGGATCCAGGGAGCGGACGATGTCGGAGAGGAAACCGGAAAGCCAGGCGGCGCACCACTGCGGCCGGCTGGCGATCAGGGAGACCATGTGGTCATCGATGTCCTGGCGCGTTTCGGTGTCGAGCAGGGGCTCGCAGAGTGCAACAACAAAGCGGGAAACCCAAACGGTGTCTTGCTGACTCATTCCGGCGGTCCCTGATTCTGTGTTGAAGGCATGCGTTAGGCACAAATCTAATGCTTCCCGGGCACTTGCGTCCACATTGACGGCCCGTCGGGAGGTGCGCCGCATAGAAGAGGGCGTGAACACTTCATCTTCCTACGCAGGCCAGATTCCCCGCATCGGCCTCATTGAGCTTCCAGAGCTGGCCGGGGCGTTGAACAGCCTGGGCCTTCATGTCGTCACCGGACCGGACTTCCGGGGCGGCATCGCCGCCGTCAAAGAGGGCTTCGCGACCTTCGGCGCCTTCCCGATCATCGTCACCGACCAGCCGATTGCCGGGCTGCGCGCCTGGGTCGAACGCATCCAGTCGGTGGCCCCCATCCGGGTCGCCGTTGTCAGGTCCGGCGGCGAGCCGTCCATCATGTCCGAGACCGTGGCGGAAATCACCCTGCCCACGACGCTGAACGGCGTCCTGGCGGCCGTCGGCCTGCCCGCCGTCGCAGGCGGTGACGTCTCCTTCCCCTCGGCCGCGGCTGCTCCCGCACCCCAGGCCGACCCGGCGTTCCAGCTGCTGCCGGACCTGGACTTCGGCGACCCCGCCCCGGCGCCGGTCCAGCAGACTCCTGCAGCCCCCGCCGCAGACCTCTTCGGTCTGGCCACCGAGGCTGCCCCGTCCAACCTGCAGGATCCGAGCGCACTGGATCCGTTTGCCGACGACCCGTTCCCCGTGCAGGGAGCGGCTCCCACGGCCGGCTTCTCCTTCACCCCGGTCCCGCCGGAAGAGGACTGGGTTCCCCCGGTTGCCGCAGCACCCGCAGCGCCGACGCAGCAGTACCAGCCGGCACCGACCCAGCCATCTGATGAGCTGAGCTGGGATACCGTGGCCGCCGAGACTCCGGTCCAGCCCGTGCAGACCGCACCCGTTGCTGTTGCTCCTGCCGCTCCTGCACCGGTGTCCGCGCCGGTCCAGCCCGCCCAGGACTTCGGCTGGGACTCCGTTGCTGCAGAGACTCCGGTCCAGGCCGCACCGGCCACCCAGACCTGGCCGGCACCGGCAGCTCCGGAACCGGCGCAGCAGATGGCAGATGACCTCGGCTGGAACACCCCTGCCGCAGCACCTGCACCTGCCCCCGCTCCGGTAGCGGCTCCTGCTCCCGCAGCGCCCGCCGAAATGTCCTGGAGCGCACCGGAACCTGTTGCTGCGCCCGTCCAGTCCGGCTGGGATGCCCCGGCACCTGTTGCCTACACTGGCGGCCACGACGCAGCCTCCGTGTTCGACTCGTTCGAGGCGGCCAAGCTGCACGGCACCGGACGGTCCGCCGCGGGCCTGGCATCGCTGATCATCTCCTGGTCCGGCAAGGGCGGGGTGGGCAAGACCACGACCGCGCTGCAGCTGGCCCAGCTGTGCGCCGATGCAGGCCTGCGCACCATCCTCATCGACGGCAACTCCGGCCAGGGCGACCTGCGCACCTACCTGCGCCTGAACCGCACCGACGTGCCCACCATCTACAACGCTGCGATCGGCAACGTCGAGTCCTCCGTGCTGTCCCCGGCAACGATCAACGCCGCGGCGCCCCGCCAGGGCCTGGGTGAGATCAAGTTCGGTTTCGTGGCCGCACCGCCGGAAGACATCGACGACGGCGAGATCGTCACCAACACCACCTACCGCGCCGTCATCGAGTACTGCCGCCGCAACGCCGACGTCGTCATCCTCGACACCCAGATCATTGAAGCGATCGACCGCACCCGGGTGCTCTCCGAGCTTCTCGTCCCGGCCTGGGTCCAGGACGCGTGGGGCATCGGCGTGGCCGACATGACCCCGGTGGGCGTGAACAACCTCAACGCCCGGCTGCGCAAGTTCGCCTCCCTCGGGGTCGCCCCGGACCGGCAGATGATCTTCGTCAACAAGGTTCCCGAGGTCCAGGTCAAGGACGCCGCCAAGCTGCACGCCCACTTCAGCGGCCGCGCCACCTTCCTGGGCTCCGTCACCAACGACGACACCATCCGCGACAACATGAACGCCGGACGCACCGAGGTCACCAACGACCAGATGCGCACCGCGCTGTCCTCGGCACTGCTGCGGATCACCGGCAACGAGGAATTCCGCCGCATCGCCGAGGGTCCCGCCCAGCTTGAGGCTGCTGCTCCTGCCCGGGGCGCCAAGGCTCCCAAGTCCCCGAAGGTCGGCTTCTGGGGCCGGCTGGCAGGAAAGAAGGCTGCCGCGTGAGCGTAGTTGCCATCCCGGTGGAGGAGGTGGAAACCACCGACTCCCGCCACCCCGGCCTGGACGTGCTGTGCTCCCGGCTGGAAGCAGTCCTGCACGGCCGCGCCGCGGAGGACCTGCTGCGCGACGTGCGTGCCCTGCCCGAACGGGCCGGGCTGGCGATCCTGCCTGCCTGGTCCTGGCAGCGTCCGCTCATCGACGTCGGCCGTAAGAGCCGGGCCTTCGCCACCGCCGAAACGCGGGCCGGGAAGGCCGCGGGCCAGCTGCTGATGCCGGTCCGCAACGACTGGGCAGCCCCGATGGTCCGGGTTGTCTCCGGCGCCTCGGTGCCCGTCACGTACCGGACCCTGGGCATGGGCCACCAGATGGCCGGCCAGTCGAAGCTGGTCAGCCGCCCGGGGTCACCGGCGGTCGCCCGCGTCACCGACATGCCGTCACTGGCCGAGCCGGTCTTCGTCGGCGAGTCCACCCGCACCCGGGTCATCCACGAGCTGCGCCGCCTCGTTGAGGCCGGCGCCACGGCCCGGTGGGAGCTCATCCGATCCATCGAGCCCAAGCTGGTCCAGCAGCTGCACGTCGCCCACAGCGCCGTCAGCCACGAGATCGGCCAGACCTCCGGGAACGTCGTGCCCATGCTCGACGCCCAGGGCCTGGAGCAGGTGCAGAACCTGATGATGTTCGGCGAACTGGACGAGGAGACCGGCAAGGACAAGCCCGGCTCCGTGTTCCGTCTGATCGAACTGTGCCTGGCGCCGGACTGCTTCGTGAAGGTCGACCCGTTCAAGTACATGATCAAGCACCTGCGCCGGGACGCCGAGACGGAGATCCGCCGGAAGATCGGTGACCCGCACATCGGACCCAAGGTCCGTGCCGTGGCCCTGAAGCACCCGCGCGCCGAGGTCGCAGTGATCGTCGAGGAGTATCGGAAGATCTACCCGAAGGACCGGCTCTCCGTCACCCGCGCCGAGGCTGCCCTGTCGGTGCGCCCCGACGCCATGGCCTCCTGCACCCGCCTGCTGCCCGAAACCCACATGATGGCAGCCGTGGAGCCCCTGGAAGGAGCCATGGCCTGATGGGAGCTCCGCCGGTTTTCGACGTTTCCGCCCTCAACACCGCACGCCGGGCAGCGTCCCGAATCCGGGCTGAATGGCTGATGCACATCAACGAGGGGACCCTCACCCCGTCGGACCTGATGAAGGAGGCTGCGCGGCCTGAAGCGCGGCCCCTTCTGAAGCTGTCCCTGCGCCAGATCCTGCTCTCGCAGCAGGGCTGGGGGAGGAAGCGTGCGGACGCCGTAATTGCTCACATCGCCGGAGTAATTGGCGGTAAGATTGATCCCAGGCACCTCACCGTGGGCTGGCTGTTGGATCCGCGGGCCGGGGGCCGCCGTTTTGCGGCCTGGCTGGACGCCTTCCAACCCAAAACCGGACCCCTGTGGCCCGGCTTTCCCTATGTGAGGAGTAGCGATGTCTGAGAACACTCATGACGCGGTTCGTGCCATCGCTGCAGCCACCGGCCGCCAGCGCGAAAACATGATCGAGGACTTCTTCGCCGCACGCCAGGGCCTGTTCAACCAGATCGGCTTCTCCCTGTGCCGGAACTTCGGTGTCGCCGCCTCCCAGCACGGTGAGGATTTCGCCTCCATCGTCGCCCGCGAGGCGTGGGTCATGCTCTCCGAACAGCTCGCTGACGAGGACGAGCTGGACCAGGTGAACATCTGGGAAGCGATGCTGAAAATGCGCTCCAAGCAGATGGTGCGCAACTTCCTGGACCGGGAGATGTCCCCGGCCTCGGAAATGTCCTCCACCTGGCGCCGGGTGCGGCTGCTGAACCAGACCCGCGACGAGATGCGCTACGAACTCGGCCGGGAACCCGGGGACGAGGAGATCGTCGAGGCGCACAACGCCAAGATGCGCGCCAACCGCGCCAACCCGGTCAAGCAGGGCGTCATCGCCACCGTCGATGACCTGCACGTGTGGCGGGCCAGCGCGGACGTGGACGACCACGACCGGGCAGGCACCATCGACGCGGACTTCGTCCTGCACCCGGTGGAGGGGCCCAAGTTCATCAAGCTCCTGGTGGAGCGGACCTCCGAGTACAACGACCGGCTCGGCGAGGCTGCGGAACTGTGGCTCTCGGGCCTGTACCGCACCGACGGCCCGCCGCTGATCCGGACCCCCGAGGAGATCGCCGACGTGCTTGGCGTCTCGCGCTCCACGGCACGGTCCTACATCCGCAAGATCAAGGAATACGCCGTCGTGGTCGCCTCCGAAGCGTTCGGGATTACCGCCGACGACGTCTGATCTCAGGCGGTGACCGCCGTCGTGGCCCATGGTGCATAGAAAAGGCCATGGACAACGACACCACCACAGCACAGCAGGGTGCCGGACACGATTCCGGCACCCTGTCCTCATCTGCGGCCACCCCGCCCGCTCCTCCCGCACCGCCTGCCGGCGACGCTATGGAGTTCATGAGCGCCCCGGACTACCCGCCATCGCTGCCGTCCTGGGCAGCCCGCGACTACGCCGCCTTCATCACCGGCTCCGGCGCCGCGAAACTGGCAGACTCCGGTGTCGCCCCGCTGGTCGCCGCCGCCCGCGGCTACAAGCGTCTGGACGAGACGAACTACGCCACCGAGGCGAAGATCATGAACGTCGGCCCCGCCCGCAGCCAGAAAGGCCAGCCGGCACGGCTCAAGCGCACCCTGGCCGCACACGGCAAGGACGGCATGCAGATGCCCTGGTACTCCGTCGCCGACATCCAGATCGCCAACCGTGACAAGACCCTGGCCAAGCCGTTCACCTACCAGGTCCGCCCCGGCGTGCCGGAGCTGAACGAGCACGAAAAGCCGATCAAGTACGAGTTCATCGCCTCCGCCGGAACGCCCCTGGACCTGCACCCGGGCACCCCGGTCAACTGGATCGACAGCACCCCCGTGGTCATGTTCGCCGAAGGGCTGCTCAAGGGCGACGCCGCGCTCTCGGCCTACCTGCACGCCAACGGTGTGCCCTACGACCAGCTGGCCTACGACCCGCGCGACGGGGACCCCTCCGACAGGCTGCGCGAGATGCTGAACGCGATCCCCGAGGAAAAGCGCATCCTGATCCTGTCCATCGCCGGTATCTGGAACACCCACCAGAACCCGATCGACTGGCGCGAAATCCAGCTCAAGGGCCGGGAGGCGTGGATCGCCTTCGACGCCGACACGGGCATCAACCCGCACGTGCACGCCGCTGCCTTCAAGCTCTCCGAATCGCTGGAAACCAAGTCCAAGATGGAACCGGTCATGTTCCTCTCCCCGGTTGTCCCCAGCGACGACGACGGGACCCTCGCCAAGGCCGGCATCGACGACTACCTGGCCAAGCACGGCACCTGGGACATGCTCCTGCTGGGCCTGAAAGCCAGCCTGCCCGACGCCCCGCCGCGCTCGGACAACGAATACAACGGCGCCGTCCGGGTCTCCAAGGACGGGTTCACCGTCGAGGAATGCACCGCGGTAAACGACGGCCCCGGCGGCACCATCGGCTCCTACAAGTGGACCAAGATTGTCGACCTCGGCGGACGCATCAAGACGATGGAAACCCGCCGCCAGCCCACCGACGACGAGCTGCGCACCGGCATCTTCGACCCCAACGTGCAGGCCCATGACATTGACGATGCCATCGTCGAAATCGAGGTCGCCTGGACCCTGGGCGGCAAGGATGACAAGGGCATCATCGTCGGGCCCAAGACCATCCTGCACTTCACCCCGGCCGACTGGGTCCGGCAGAAGGCCATCATCCCCGACAACATCCTGTGCCACCCGGCCTGGCCGCCGCGCGCGGCCAAGGGTGAGTCCTGGCTGGCTGCCCTGAAGACGCACCGCACCGCCGAGACGGTCCAGCGGACCCGCTGGCAGCAGATGGGCTGGGTGCCGGTCGAAGGTTCCGACCCGGTGTTCATCGTCGGCAGCCAGGTGATCGGTGAAGCCACCGAGGGCGCCACCGTTTCCGGGGTCGGCACGGGTGAGATCCCTGTCGCGGACATGTTCGGCGTCGGCGTCAGCAAGGTCGGCGACGACCTGGACGATGAGACGGTCCGTGAATCGATCCGTCAGGACTTCCGCGACGTCGTGGGCACCTACATCACTGCAGGTGCCTGGAAGGACCGCTCCACCGCGGCCCTGGTGCTGGCCGGCGCCCTGCGCCCGACCATCCCGCTGCGGCCCCGCTCCACCATCTACCTGTGGGGTCCCAAGGGCAAGGGCAAGTCCTGGAGCGCCAAGGCGATGATGTACTTCTGGGCCAAGAACCTGTCCACCTGGCAGGACCAGCTGCCCGGCTCGGCCAAGGACACGGTCGCGTACATCGAAACCTGTGTCTCCCGGACCCCGATCTGGGTGGTCGATGACCTGGCCCCGTCGCCGATCAAGCGTCAGGCCGAAGCCGAGGACGGCAAGCTGGCCGACCTGACCCGGTCCATCTTCAACAACGCCACCAAGGGCCGCATGAACGCGGACATGAGCGCCCGGAAGGTCAACAAGCCGATCGCCCAGCTGATCATCACGGCCGAGAACGAGCTGACCACCCCGTCGGCGAAGGAGCGCCTGATCCCGGCGTACATCGGCCACGGCAAGCTGGCGGCGTCCCGTGTCCCCACGGATGCCATCAACGACCTGGCCAAGGAGCGCGGCGTGCCGGCACGGTTCACCGGGCACCTGATCCGCTTCATCCGCCAGACGGCGATCAGCACCCCCGGCGGCTGGGCGACTTTCTTCACCCGCATGGAGGAGCTGCGCACCGGAATCCAGTCCTCCACCGAGGCGATCATGAAGGAAATGGGCACCTCCACCGGCTCACTGGAACGCACGTCGTCCCTGGCCGCTGACGTACTGCTCACCTTCGAGATCCTGCGCCTGTTCGCCGACGAGCTGGAGATGGAGGATGAGTTCCTGGACCTGTTCTCCCTCAAGGACGGCCTGGGCCGGGACATCATCTCCCTGGTCTCCTCCGCCCACGCGGAGAACGCCAAGTCCTCGCCCGGCACCTCCCTGGTCCGTGCCCTGTCGGCGCTGCTGGCCTCCGGCGGTGCGCACGTGGTCAACGCCGATGACCCCTCTGTGGCGCCCATCGAGGGCACCGACGACTCCGGGGCCATGGCCAACCACCGCCTGGGCTGGTCCGTCGGCTCCGGCTCGGACGGCAAGCTCAAAGCCAACGGGCCTTCCATCGGGACGGTCGTGACGAAGAACGGGGAGAAGATCATCCTGTTCGACGTCGAGACCGCATTCTCCAAGGCACAGACGGCCTACCCGACCCTGATCCAGCACGGCCAGGGCACCGGCTCTGCCTGGGCCTCGATCTGGGATGAGAACCTCAACCCGTCCTCGATCACCCGCCAGGTGAACAGCCGCGGAGCCCTGGTCAACACGGTCCGGTTCTCGGTCGGGACCGGGGCCGGCAGGATGCGCCCGACGGGTGTTCCGATCCCGGTGGACACCATCCTCGGCGGCGGGGTCAATGACCACGAAGACGACATCGTGGACTAAGGCCCTGGACGGCCCTGTGCCGGACTGAAAGCCCCGTCGCGCCCCACGGTGCGGCGGGACTTTTGCGTGCCCTGGAGGCGGGCAGGCAGCAGCCGGAGCGGGGACAGCGGGACGCCGGTGCCCGCCGGGAAGGTGCCGGGAACAGCAGCAGGGCCCTTTTGGGCTGTTTTTCGGTGATTCTGACCGACCATGGCGACCAGATGGCGACCACCTGGTCGCCCATAAAATTCCGCGCCAGCACTGGGAAGCAGGGCCCTTATATATATATGACCGATCAAACCGATCAGTTAACTACTACTACATATAGGGATCCTCGTTCTTCCCCATTACATGCCTTCTCTCCTATAGGCATACCTCCCACTGGTCGGTCTGGTCGCCCATCGCCCAAATTTCGCGTCAGCACTGGGAAGCAGCGGTGGTCATTGGGTCGGTCACTGGTCGGTCACGATGGCCATTGCTGATCGGGCCAAAACGCGCAAAAAGTGACACCCGTCGGGGCCTGGGACGCATAGAAACCATATGACCAACCACACGCCACTGCTCCACGACAAGCTTGCCTGGGACGGGAAAACCCTCGTCGTCACCGGTGAGAACCTTGTCGAAAAGAAGCTGAGGCGTAAGGCCCTCTCAGCCTCCACCTCCAAGTCGATGCAGTCCTGCGCCGCCCGCTGGGTGGGGGAGCGGCTGCTGCGCTCCGAGGAGGAGAACCCGTTCGACCCGGCACCGCTGGGAACGTCCGCCCACGCCGTCCTGGAAGACCTGTTCGACATCGACCAGTACGACCCCTCGATGCGCACCCTGGAAACCGCCGCGGCCATCGTGGAGCGCAACGCCGACACCCTCTGGGCCGACAACCCGGATGCGCCGGACAACGTCCGCGCCGAGACGCTGATCAACCGCTACCGCTGGAAGCAGGAAGTCCGCACCGCCTACGAGGGCCTGTGGACCATCGAGGATCCCAGCTCCATCAACGTCTGGGGCCGGGAGCTGCAGATCGACGGGCTGACCATCAACACCGTCCCGAGCAACGGGTTCATCGACCGCGTCCGGGAGGGCGTCGCCGACTACGGCCGGTTCAAGGGCCAGGAGGGCCTGATCGCCGAGGACTACAAGTCCGGCAAGGTCCCCTCCACCTACAACCTCCGCTTCGGCGACGATCATGGTGACCAGCTGCGCGTCTACGCAGCGGCCCTGGAAGCGAAGACCGGGGAGAAGGCCGTCGGCGCCTACGTGCTCTACACGAAGTTCGGTGAGAAGCGTGAGGTGGACCTGTCCGAGAAGGCGATGGCGAAGACCCTCAAAACCTTCAAGCTCTCCTGGGACCGGCACAACAAGTACATGAAGAACGCCTCGTTCCCTACCAAGGTCTCTGCCCTGTGCGGCTGGTGCCCGCTGGTGAACGCCTGCCCGGTCGCCAAGGCCGAAGGCAAGGAAGCCAAGATCGAGGGCCTGCTTTCGGCCACCGACCTGGGCATCCCGTCCCTGCGTCCCGGCGCCGCTGCAGCACCCTCCGTGCCGCTGCCGGACAGCCAGATCGACGAGGACGACAACCTGGTCCTGTTCGCCCCTGACCTGTCCAAAATCTCCGACGAAGACCTCGCCGCCGCGGAGAGGGAAGGCAACCGCGCCGCACACATGTATGCCAGGGGGATGACCCCGAAAACCGAGTCCTCAGAGGATGAAATGACTTTTACCGAAGAACCGAAGCCGTGGGTTGAAACTGTCAACGGCGAACTGAACCCGAACTCCTACGCCTCCACCGCCGCGTTCGGCACCGCATCACTGGCCCTGGACGAACTGACCAAGGCAGGCATTGAACCCAAGGGCTCGCTGGTGAACGCCCTGAACTTCACGTTCCTGTCCATCGTCGCTGAGGCCCAGTACCACTGGACCGGCTCCCGCTCCACACAGGACGGTGCCAACACCCGCCTGCGCGGTGTGTTCCGCTCGGTGCTCCAGTCCCTGCCCCTGCCCTTTGGCGAGGATGAAGCAGCCTGGGATGCCTGGGCCGAAGCCGCCCTGCGACGCACCAAGGCACTGACCTCGGTGGCGCTGAAAGGTTACGGCGAGGAAGCCCCGGAGCGCCCATGGGCCGCACTGGCCGGTGTCGCCCCCGCTGAAGCCGTGAAGGCTCCTGCCAAGCGTGCCCCGCGCGGTGCCAAGGCCGAACCTGCCAAGGAAGAAGCCCCCGCCCCGGCCGAAGCTCCTGCGAAGGAAGAGGCTCCCGCCGAGGAGGTCGCCACCGTGACCCCGATCAAGGCCGAGAAGAACGCTGACAGCGCCGGAGCCGAAGAGGCATGGCTCTTCCCTGACGACGACGAATCAGCGGCCTAGCAAGCCCCCACCCCCACCCGGCACCACCCTCTCCAAGAAAGCAGGACCCCTTTGAGCATCGACACCGCTACCCGCAACAACATCATCCTCGGCGCCGTCAGCATGACCGGCCCCGTGGGTGACTCGTCCTCCGAATGGGACACCCGGCTGATCGCCAACGCCAAGCGTCTCACCACGCTGCTGTCCGACGGCTCCAACGTCGCACGGACGATCCAGATCCTGGACGAGGCGAAGAAGTTCGTCGGCACCATCGTCTACGTCGGCAAGGAAAAGACCTCCAAGCGCGGCTTCGTGGTCATCAAGACCGGCACCGACCGTGACGAGCACGGCCTCGAAACGGTCCGCACCGAGATCGTCGAAGGCAACGATTCCGTCACCGCCTTCGCCAAGGACCTGCGCGAGAACATGATCGGCCACCGCGTCCTGCTGTACGTGGAAATGCAGGTCGGCAAGACGCCGGACAAGAAGTTCCGCATCCTCCAGCACGTGGACGACCTGGGCGAGGACACCTCGATCACAGACGAGGACCTCGAAAACGGCCGGGCACGCGCCGCCAAGGACATGAAGCGCTAAACCCGCCCCGCCAGAGCCCCTGTCACCCCGCGTGGCAGGGGCTCTTCCGCGTTTCGGCCCGTCACCGGAAATCTACGCATGTTCAGCGGCGACCCTAAGAGAAGGAGCACCACCCGTGTCAGCCCCGACATACGAGCCCATCACCTACCCTTCCCACCAGGACGAAGCCACGCACCACGAGCCCGACCACGAGGTTGAGCGCGAGAACGACAGCTACGCGCTGGACCTGGACGACCAGGCAGGAAACGACGCCGAAGAAGACGCCGGCAGCGCAGAGGAGAACGCCGCCACCGGTGAGTCCAAGGCCCGCAACCAGGCCAAGGCGAACCGCGCCGTGATCCGCAAGACCGCCGCGAAGGCCATCGAGGTCAACGCCGCCCCCGAAAGCACCCGCGTCCTGGCAGCGACCCTGCTGGGCTGCTCGGCCGACCCGGTCGACCTGGCCACCGCGATCATGTCCGCGCCCCGCGCCTCCGGCACCGCCGTGGCCGACCTGGACGAAATCTCCGTGGCCATCAAGGACGCCCCGTGGGAGGCCGGCGTCACCGCCACCGCCCTGGAGCGCGGCCGCCAGAAGGACGTCTGGGCCCTGCTTCACACCCTGGACGCCGTCGGCACCCCGACTCCGCCGCAGGCCGTCGCCAAGGCAGGCCTGGCCCTCGTGAAGGCCATCGCGTCCCTCTCCGATGAATCCAAGCGCGATCTCGCTGACGCCGGCGAGCTCATCAAGCGCTCCTAAGCTCCACCCCGGAAGGCAATCATGGCAAGGAAGAACCGCAAGAACGAGAGCGCTTCGGCGCTGGGCTGGCTTGAGAACCCCGAGGAGCTGCCCCGCGCCGACATCGAGCTGAAAGACCGCGCCGCCAAGCGGCAGAAGCTCTACCGGAACAGCATTCTTGGCATCGTCTTTGTCGCCTTCCCGCTGTCGGCACTGTGCAACATCGCCGTCGTGCCCAAGGTCCTGGACGCCAAGCCGGCTGCAGTCGCCCAGCAGAGCCCGCTGACTTCCGAAACGAAGCCGGCGGCAATGCTGGCGGTGCAGACCTGGCTGGCCCAGACCCCCTCACCGCTGCCCGGCGGCCAGCTGCTCTCCTGGGACGGCGTGGACATCCAGGTCGAACCCGAGGTCACCGTGAACCCGGACAACAACCAGACCACCGAGAAGCAGGGCCTGCAGCTGCATCACATGACGGTCGCTGCCGCCACCGGACAGGTCTTCGACACGACCGTGCAGGTCGGATTCTCCAAGGTCCGCGGCGCCCAGGTCATCGGCCAGCCGGCACTGATCCCCAGGGCCCCGGACGACAAAGCCCAGTGGCCGAACCTTACGTCCTGGCCGAACCTGGCCAAGGTCAGCCCCTCGGACCCGGTCATCCAGTCCGTCAACGCCTGGGTGGAGGCCTTCAGCTCCGGCAACCCGGACAAGCTGCGCCTGGCTGTCGGGGACACGGCCGACAACCGCTCCTACGTGCCGCTGAGCAAGGTCACCGCGACTTCCGTTCAGGTCACCGACGCCGGCGCCCGGCTCGACCCGCAGGCCGACACCTCCACCAAGCCCACTGACGTCGTCGCGCGGGTCACCTTCGCCGTGCAGTGGCAGGGCCAGGTCCTCGGACGCACCGAGACCCCGTCCAAGGTCAGTTACGACGTGCTGATCAAGAAGGCCGACACGGCAGCCCCCGTGGTTGTCGCCTGGGGCGGCGTTGGCACCGGGGAATCCCTGACCGAGTACATGAACGCCGTCGATGGCCGCAAGATCACCTCCGAAGGGGTGGATAAGGCCGTCACCGCTGAGTCCCAGGCAGCCGCCCCCGCGGCGCCGGCCCCGGCAGCTTCCCCGTCTTCCATCCCGACCCTGGGCACCGCCCCGCAGGCCCCGAGCGCAGGAGAGTAGTCATGCCCCCCGCCAACACCACCGCACCATCCGTCTCCACGATGGTGCGCACCAAGCTCTCCGACGGCCGGCTGCTCGGCATCGGGGGCGACATGTGGATCGTCCGCAAACTGCCGCTGGAACCGGTCGCGGACGCCAAGTCCGTCGAGGAACGCATGAACGTGTACATGCCCCTCATGGCCGCCTACGAAGAGCTGGCAGCGATGGCCACCACCACCGGCAACCGCCGCTCCATGTCCCGGTCCTCCTACCGCCAGCACCAGCTGCTGCTGGTCAACGTGGCCAAGCTCTACAACCCGTCCGGCCACAAGATCGCCGGGTTCCTCAAGGAATCCTTCCCGACCCAGGTCACCGAGAAGCGCATCGCCCTGCTCGCGGTGCGCCTGGTCGCCAAGGTGGGCTCCAACGGCGGCTGGCAGAAGGCCCTGGACTCCGTGGTCGAAACACTGGTCAGCGGCGGCACACCGCTGAGCGACTTCGACGACGACTACCGCAAGGTCGACGCCGCACTGGCCCGCTCCGGCCTCTCCACCCCCACGGCGCAGGAACTGTCGATGGCCAACTCCTGGTGGAACCAGGGCGAGTTCCCCGACACGGTGGACCTGCCGCACTCGGACCACCTGCACATCTTCGCCGACACCAAGGCCGTGCGCATGGCCAACGACGCCGGCCGGGAAGACTGCACCAAGTGGCCGAGGATCCCCAAGCACCGGTCCCTGACCTTTGCGACTCTGGAAGACTTCAACTTCGAGTTTGAGTCCTCCGAGTCGACCGCCGCGCACTGGGCCACCGGCCTTGTCGAGGACGGCGCCGTCGCGATCTCCATCCGCGGGAGCATCGAGCCCGCCAAGGTCACCCGCGCCGAGCTGCGCCGCCAGCGCAAGCGCTACATGGACGACATCAACGAACGCCACAAGAACAACAAGATGGAGGATGCCCGGCAGGAGGAGATGCTGGCCACCCTCGAGGCGGTCGAGAACGTCTACGCCAACGGCGGTTCGCCCACCCTGGTGGACGCCTCGGTGCTCGTCGCGTTCGACGGCGAGATCGAAGACATCACCCAGGCCGGTCCCCGGTCCGCGGCCAACCTGCGGATCATGAACTTCCGGCAGCGCCAGGCCCTGGCCGAGATGATGCTCTGCTCAGGGGTCCGGGCCAACCCGAACCTGCACGACCTGCCCATCCAGACCGTGGCATGCTCCGGGATCCAGTCCCTGTCCACCGTCGGTGACAAGGACGGCGCCCTGCTCGGTTTCACCGAACGCGACAGCCAGCCCGCCTACGAGTCCCCGACGGCAGCCTCCTCCGGCGACGCGGCCCCGATCTTCGTCAACCTGGGCGCCACCGGCTCGGGCAAGACCATGGTGCTGCTCTGGAAGGCGATCCAGTTCGCCAAGCTCGGCGGGCCCCAGGTGATCATCGACCCCAAGACCGGGTCTGACCACTCACCGACGGTCCTCGGCCACGGCGGCCAGGTCGCGTCCCTGGATGACCTGAAGGAAGCCGACGGCATCTTCGACCCGCTGCGCTTCTCCCACAACCCCACCGTGGGTGTGGAACTGGCGGTGTCCATGCTCGCCTCCATCGACCCGTGGGGCGGCAAAGCGAGGGAGTTCGAGGTCCACCTGTACACGGCCCTGTCCTACGGGGTCTCCAAGGGTGCCACCTGTGTCGGCCAGGCCCTCCTGATCGCCAAAGAGGACGGCAAGGCCACGCCCGCGCTGGTCGATCCGATCTTCGACCTGGCCAACACCTCGCCACTGTTCCGTGCCTGTGTCGGCGTGGACCCGCACACCAAGGCGCTGTCCATCAACGAGGGCATCACCCTGATCAAGGTCGGCAACACCCACCTGGATCTGCCCGAACCCGGGGCCATGGCCTCGGCCTCGGTGATGCAGAAGGTGTCCCTCGCCCTGGTCCGCATGATGGTGTTCGGTTCTGCCATGGCCCTCACCGGCCGCGGCGGCGCCATCCACCTTGACGAGGCCTGGGTCTTCCTGGGCGCCGGCAAGGCCGAGGTTGAGCGTCTCGGCCGTCTGGCCCGGTCCCAGCAGGTGCTCCCTGAGCTCTACACCCAGCGTGCCTCCGACCCGCTGAAGGCTGGCCTGGCCGGCTACATCTCCCGCGGACTCATCCTGCCCATCGAGGACAAGGACGAGGCCCGGGCGGCGCTGGAGCTGTTCAAGCTCCAGGCCACGGATGAGCGGCTCAACCGCATCACCGGCAAGGCCATGCTCGGCGAAGGCGGCACCGTGGCGCCGAACTGGAGCTCGATGCGGGCCCTGCGCGACCCGGTCTCCAAGAAGGTCCTGCGCGGCACGGTCGGGTACTACTCCGACCTGGCCGGCCGGTGTGTTCCGGTCCAGATCGTCCTGCCGCCGGCGTTCCTGAAGCTGGCCTCGACCAACGCCGACGACCTGAACGAGCGCAAGCAGGAACTGCTGCTGGCGGCCGTCTGACCCTTCAGCCCGGCGTGTCGGGGCAACACGCCGGGCTGAAGCTACCCACACGATGAGTGACATAGTTCACAGCAATTTGCTGTGCACTTTTCCTGCCGGGGCCGCACACATAAGGAGCGTGCAAACACTCCAGACCTCCGACACCGACACATACTGCCGGGAGATCCTCCAGCGCTACGCGGACGGACAGCTCTCCGACATCGATACCCGCAAGGCCCTCGCAGACGCCCTCCACCGCTCCGGCATCGCCGCCACCGTCGCCGGTGAGAAGCCGTACACCAGCCATCAGCAGCTCGTGGACGTCACCGCCGAGATGGAAGAGCTCATGGTCGTTAAGATGATGCAGCAGACCAAGGGCGGCTACGACCTGCAGCGCGGACTGGACGGCGCCTCCGTCACCGGCTGGGCCCGCCAGCTGCTCCGCGTCGCCAGGAACTCCATCTCCCGCAACCTGCGCACCGGAACCGACAAGTACGACCTCGTTGAGCCGATCGTTTCGGTCGTCAACGACGAGATCCGGTTCCGCTCCCGCGCCAGCATGGTCTTCCACACCCAGACCCGTGAAGAATCAGCCGAAATGATCGAGGCCGCCGACGCCGGGCAGCGCATGCTCGTCGCCGCCGACTGGCTCAGCGCCCGCAAGCGCCACCTGCGCGACAACTCCCGCCTGGAAGCACAGGCTGCGTCCCTTACCCACGCCTACGACATTCCTGCCCTGGACCGTCCCCGGCTCGAAGAACGCCGCCGCCTTTCGGCGCTGCTCACCGAAGACCCGTCCCTGGCCCACCGGTCCGTCACTGAGATGTACCGCCTCGTTGGCGGCGACGCCGACCAGATCACCAGCCCGGTGGACCCCGGTTTCCTGCCGCTGTGGGATGACTTCGCCTACAACAACCTCGAAGCCATCGCCACCACCGACCCCAAGGTCGCCCTGACCCTGGTCGAGGCCGTCCTCGCCGACCGGGTCCGCCCGTCCCGCACCACCCTGCGCTCCTTCCGTGCCGCAGTGAAGTCCATGGGCCCGCCCCGGAACTGGTCACGGGTCGCTGACGAGGTCTGCGAATCGTTCATCGCCCTGGAATTCGAGGCGTATTCCTCGTTCGACAGCACCGGCTCCGAGTACCGCGAACAGCGGATCGCCGGCCGCAGCATCGCCGTGATGAAGGCCCCGGAGGTCTTCGCCCGCGCCCTGAAGCACAAGGGCCAGCGCCTCGGGACGACCGAGCAGGCCCTGTACGCCCAGCTGGACCAGCTGATCCGCAACCTCACCGACGTCGAGGTGAAGGCCCCGGCATCGGCCGCCGCAGCATGAGCACCGAAACGCCCGCCCCGAGCACGTTCATGGGCCGCCTGCGCGCCTTCAACTGGAAGACCCCGGGCCTCTGGGTCGCCGTCTCAGCGGTCGCCTACCTTCACGCGCAGTTTCTCTTCATCGCCCCGTACACCAGCGAGACGATCTCTTGGCTGCTGCCGCTGCTGCTGGCACTGCCCGGCCTGCTCACCATGATCCTGCTGAAGAACGGCTTCCGCCGCTGGTACCGGTGGGCGGCCATCTGCCTGCTGTTCACCACCACCTTCACCGACTCCGCCGTCGCCGTCCTGGCCGTCGGAGAAGCCTGGGCGCTGCACCGCCAGTGGGTGGTTGAGCGCGAAGGCCCGCTGTTCCGCTTCGGCAAACTCCAGGCGGCCCCTGAGGAGGCCCCGAAGCCCTCCACCGGCACTTCCGGCCGTCAACGGAAACCCAAGACCGCGTAGGGCCTGCACAACCCTGCGTATGGGGCGGATGTCGGATCCGCCCGGGCCCGCCACGGGATCACCTGTGGCGGGCCTACCTGTCTGTACCACCCGCACCCTGCACCTCCCTGGCCCTCGCGCCGGTGACGGCCGTGGGGACCCTGAACGCATAGAGGACACCATGATGATCCGCGCACTGACCGAAGCCGTCCGCGTCGCCACCGGCATCCCGGACGCCGAGCCGCGGCCCGGCCAGAAGGCCATGACGGAGGCCATCGAGCACGCCATCAACACCACCGGGCACACAATCGCCGTCGCCCCCACCGGGGTGGGCAAGTCCCTGGCCCTGCTGGCGCCGGCCATGATCGCCGCCGCCGAACTGGGCCAGCGCACCATCCTCAGCACCGAATCCCTGTCCCTGCTGGGTCAGATCATGGACAAGGACGCCCCGGATGCCGCCGAAGCCTGCGAGAAAGTCACCGGCACCCGGCCGGAGGTGGCCATGCTGAAAGGCTTCGCCAACTACGTCTGCCTGCAGGCCGTCCGCGACACCACCGAAGCGGTCACCGGAACCGAAGGACAACGACTGAGCTTCAAAGCCCTCTCCGCCCGGCTGGACAAGCTCCCCAAATCCCGCCGGCCCCTGGTCGACGGACGCCCCTTCGACGTCATCAACGGCATCCCGCTGCTGCAATGGGCGCTGGGCCTGGACAAGGACGCCGCCGGCGACAAGCAGACCTACACCGGGAACCTCACCCCGGAGCTGTGGGACATGATCTCCGTCGGCCCGTCCGAATGCATCGGCGACTCCTGCCCGGTCTATGACCTGTGCAAGCCCCGTGCCGCCCGCGCCAAGGCCGCCGAAGCGGACATCGTGGTGACCAACCACTCGATGCTCGCCGTCCAGGCCGCCAAGGGTGTCCCGGTCATCGTCGGGAACAAGACCCTCGGCGAATTCCACATCATCATGATCGACGAGGCCCACACCCTGCCCTCGAACGTCCGCAACGCCGGCGCCTGCGAGGTCTCGGCCGCGACCGTGACGTCCCTGGCCAAAGGCATCAGCCGGGTGCTGGACGATCTGGACCCGGCGGTGGACAAGCTCATCAAAGAGGGCATGGCCCTGGGCATCGAGCTGAACACCGAACTGGAAGGCTACGCCCGCGGCACCCGCAAGGGCGAAGTCCACAAGGTCAAGGAGGACCAGGACCCGGTCGAGGCGACCGGCGACATGCTGATCGCCTGGGCCAAGTCGGTCAAGAACGGTCTCGAAAAGGCCACCGACTCGAACAACACCCAGATCCGCATCAAGGCCAAGCGGCTCAACGGCAGGCTCGACAGCTTCATCGCCAACGTCTCCTCCGTGAAGCTGCACAAGGTCGGCACCGCCCGCTGGATCGAGGAGAAGGAGCCCGGCCTCAACAGCAAGAACCAGATGCCGTACTGGGCTGCCAACGCCTCCCCGGTCAACATCGGCGGTCTCCTGCAGTCGAACCTGTGGACCGCCCCGGTCATGCCCGACGAGGAGGACCCGGTCACCGTCGCCATGCGCGAGGCAGGGGAGCCGGCCGAACCTGAAGAGGTCGAAACCTACCCGATGACGGTCATCGCCGTCTCGGCCACCCTGCCGGCCCGGTTCGGCTACCAGGCCGGGATGACGGCGGACAACATCGCCTACGCGTCCCCGTTCGATGACGCCTACGGAGCGTCAATGCTCTACATCCCCAAGCCCGCCGGCGCCGAGATCCAGGAGCTCTACCCTGGCTGGGCACCGGGACGCCGCGGCAAGTTCGACACCAAGCTCCACCAGGCCTGGGCGGCGAGGAAGAACGTCGAGCTCGTCGAAGCCAACGCCGGGGCCGCCCTGGTGCTGTCTGCGAACTCCACTGCCGGCAAGGCCTACGCGGAGGCACTCCGCCGGGCCGCCAAGGGCCGCTGGAAGGTCTACTCCCAGTGGGACGGGATCGCCACCCGCCAGCTCATCAACGCCTGGCGCGACGACGAATCCTCCGTCCTGGTCGGCACCAAGTCGCTTATGACGGGCGTGGACGCCAAGGGGCGCACCTGCTCCCTGGTCACCATCGACCGGGTCCCGCGCGCCTCCGGCAACCCCGTGGACGACGCCCGCGCCGAGGCCCTGATGGAGGCCATGATGATCGACAAGTGGGCCGCGGACCGGATGGTGTACGCCTCCGACGCCGCGCTGCTCATGGAACAGGCCGTCGGCCGTCTCATCAGGTCTGTCTCCGACTACGGTTTGGTCGGCCTGCTGGATCCACGGATGCTCAAGACCGGTCCGGTCTCCTATCCGGAACCGACCAGGGCGATCTACAAGAAGGCCGTCACCCGGTTCACCAAGGTCACCACCAAGCAATCCGAGGCCGAGGAGTTCCTGCACCGGATCTCTGCCGGCTCCGTACTGGTCGCTGCCTGACACATTCGCAGCAGCGCCGCACACAGGATATTTACCCGCACCACCCAACCGAACACCACCACCAACGCCAGAAAGGCAACCACCATGACCGCATCAGTCCTCGAAGCCCCCGCCAACACTTCCGCAGGCTCCGACTTCACCCTCGAGATCTACTCCAAGCCCGCCTGCGTCCAGTGCGGCGCCGCCCACCGCAAGGCCAGGAAGAACGGCATCGTCTTCGTTGACGCCCGCCTGCACGAGGACAACGAGCTGAACCAGGAAGCCGTACGGGAACTCGGCATCAGCCTCGGCGTCGCCTCAGCGCCTCTGTGCATCATCCGCGCCGCCGACGGCACCATCACCGACTCCTGGGGTGGGTTCAACCCGGGCAAGATGGATGAGTGGGCCGACCGCCTGCCGATGACCCCCGAAGCGGCCGCCAAGAAGGCAGCCGAAATCGCCGCGGCATCCACCGAGCTCCTCGCCGCGTAGGCAGCTCGACCCAAGGCCCGACCCCACCCCGGGGCCGGGCCTTTCTCATGTCCCGGGAACCCCTGCTGACCTGCGGTAATACAACGGCCGCCCGTCGCGGCCACGGCTGCATAGTAAGTAATGTGAACGTACAGACTTATGCAGTGACCCTGGGGGCGGGTCCGACCCGAAAGGCCGGAACGGCAGTGCCAGACGCATGGACGGGGGCAGCCCGCAGGGTTGTGATGTTCGTTCGCACCCACAACCGTCTGCCGGAGCCTGGATCCTACGGCCATGAGACCGTTCTGCACGAGTGGCTCCGGGGACAACGGAGGGCCGCGCAGCAGCGCCGCCTGGACGTTGACAAGATGGAGAAGCTGGACCGGGACATTCCCGGCTGGCGGCTCTCCCACGAGGACCGCTGGAAGCTCCAGCTCTCCGCCCTGGCGTTGAGCATGCGCACCGGCGACCCGCTGGATGAAAACCTCAGGAACTGGCTCCTGGCACAACGCCGCGCTGAAGCCGAGGGCACCCTGAAGCAGGAGCGCCGCGAAGCCTTGGACCGGGACGTCCCCGGCTGGCAGGAAGACAGCGACCACCAGTGGCGCTCCCGCGCCGAAGACCTGGCCGACTACGTCGACCTGAACCGCGGCACCCCGCCCTACGAGGCAGGGGAATCCGAGACCGCGGTGCTCTACCGGTGGATGAATTACCAGCGGTTCCTGGCTCGGTCCGGCAAGCTGCCCAAGAAGCGCCTGGACTGGCTGAACAAGAACGTCCCTGACTGGCTGCCGGCCGACAGCGGACGCGACGGCGCATGGTCCGCCATGGCGGACAGGATCGTGGCCTTCATCGCGGAACACGAACGTTGGCCGGTGCCGTCCAAGGAGGACGAGCGCCAGATGGCACGGTGGCTGGGCACCCAGCGTGCAGTCCACCGCAAAGGCAAGCTGGCTGCACCGCGTCTCGCCTGGCTGAACGCCAAACTGCCGGGCTGGAACTGCCCCCTGCGCAGGCGCAGCGGCGGTGCCGGGTGAGCGGCCAGGACGAACGCCGCATCATTGCCGCCATCGCCGAATTTCACCTCGACAGGGGTACCTGGCCGTCCCCGGCGGCCGCCTCCGCCTACGAACGCTCCCTGGGTGTCTGGCTGCACACCCAGCGCGTCGGAGCCGCCCGCGGCACCCTTGACCCGTTCCGCCTCGAAGTCCTGGACTACGAGATCCCCGGCTGGCAGGTCACCGCCGAGGAAGCCTGGCTGAACCATGCCCGCGAGGCCTCCAGTTTCCTGCTGCTGCACGGCCGCCAGCCGGAGCCGGCCGCCCCGGAAACCCGTGAGCGGCTGGTCGCCACCTGGCTGCGGACCATGCAGTCCCTGGAGCGCCTCGGAGCACTGCGGCCTGACCGGGCAACCTGGCTTGACGAGCACTGCCCGGGCTGGCGCAGCAACGAAAAACCGGTCTTTCCCGAGCGGAAAGGCCCGTCGCGAGTGTAGCCGCATAGAAGAGTGCATGAACCTTCTGCTCAATGCCTCTGCCGACATCGCCCTCGCTGACTCCCAGCTGCACAACACCGTCAAAATGGCCTACCTGGACCCGCCCTACAACACCGGCCGGAAGTTCGCCCAGTACAGCGACTCGTCCCCCGTGAAGGACTGGCTGGCCATGCTGGAGCGGACTCTCACGGGGGTGCGGGCCACGCTCACCGAGGATGGAAGTGTCTTCGTCCACCTGGACGACAAATACATCCACCGCGTCCGCTGCGTCATGGATGACGTCTTCGGCGAACAGAACTACATCGGCACGATGATTTGGGAGAAGAAGAACCGGGCCTCGTACCTGCACGCCCAGCTCGCCGACGTCACCGACCACATCCTTATCTACGCCAAGGACAAGTCCAAGATGGCACCCCTGGTCCACTCCGCCACCGCCGTCGGCAAACGGATCCCGGTCCACAACAAGGGCAACAAGCCCTCCGTCCTCGAATTCCCGGCCGGCTCCATGACCTTCAACTTCAGCGACCGCACCGTCCCGGCCGGGGAGATGAACACCCCGACGATTGAATCGGCCCTGCTCGATGACCTCATCGTTGAGAACGGCACCAACAAGAACGCCTTCCGCATGTCCGGCCCGTTCCGCTACGGCCAGGACGCCGTCACCAAGATGGGGGAGACCCCGGGTGCTTTCATCGCCCCGAAGCCGCTGCTGCGCCCGTCCTTCCTCTCCACCGAAGCCAAAGGCAAGGTTCTGACCAACCTGCAGTCGTTCCGCGTCAACGGATCGCCGACTAACGAGGACGCCCGCGCCGAGTCCGAGCTGATCTTCGGCACCGAGAAGGGCGACGACTTCGACACCCCCAAGCCCGAGGCGCTGCTGGAACGGCTCATTGCCGCAGCCACCCAGCCTGGTGACCGCGTCCTGGACTGCTTCGCCGGCTCCGGGACCACCCTGGCCGTCGCCCAGAAGATGGGCCGCGCCTGGACCGGTGTCGAGCTCAGCCCCAAGACCATTAGCAATTTCATCCAGCCACGCCTGGACGGCATCCTGGCCGGCACAGACCCGCTGCCCCTGGACGGCTACACGGCCAG
The DNA here is from genome assembly GCF_014764445.1 of Pseudarthrobacter sp. BIM B-2242. Classification (NCBI taxonomy): domain Bacteria; kingdom Bacillati; phylum Actinomycetota; class Actinomycetes; order Micrococcales; family Micrococcaceae; genus Pseudarthrobacter; species Pseudarthrobacter sp. BIM B-2242. The sequence continues at coordinate 23,459 of NZ_CP061722.1, read as the reverse complement.
CGCGCAGGCGTACACGGTCAGCACTCCTGAGTACGCGGCCGCTGCCTAGGGGCTTATGTCGGGATCGCTGCCGGTGGGGCCCGCGGGTCGGCGGGAGTCGCGCGGATTGGCAAAGTTCGCGAGCCAGGTCGCTGACTCGCGCTGCCGGTACTCCAGAGCTTCCAGGGGTTGATCGGTTACCACGGCGTGAATGTCGATGGAGGCCACCCTCTCTGCGAGGACAACGGGATCGATGAACCGGCCGTCGATGAGGGCACGGACAAACTCAAAATCCTTGGGGCGCCACGCCATGAGTTTTGCTGCGCAAAGGTCATGTGGATCCAGGCAGAGGCCTGTGGCGTTGTCTGTTTCTTCGCCGCGGACCATGACGAGCCGGTATTTCCAATCCGGGGGAAGAATGGCGGTCTGCTTCTCGACACCCTCTATGTAGAAGCCATTTTCTCTGTGAAAGTCGGAAAGCTCCCCGGCGACGAAGCTGATCCGGTCGGTAAGTTCTTGGGCTCCTTCATCCCGCATGGGTGCGATGTCCACTTCGGTGGACATGGTCACAGCGGTCGGCAGCTGGTCCTCGGTGTAGGAGCCGAGAATCGACTGACTTCCGATAATGACGACCTGGTCGTGCTGGATAATCCGTGTCGCCTGACGAATGGCAAGCTCAAGCTCATCTCGCCGCAAGGAGCTGAGCCTTCTTCATCGCGACCATGCGCTCAGTATTGTCGAGGGCGCCGGCGAAGGGGCTGATCTGCCGCATGTCGCGTCCTTCATCGGTGTCCTTGAGCATCTCCTGCTCGATCTCATCCACCGACAGTTCCAGGATTTCCTCCCACCGGTTCAGCCAGCCCTCAGCGATCGCTGCCCTCGGTGTTTCACGCATCTTTTGGATGTTCGACTTGGCGATGCTGCGCAGCCGCTCGGGCTGCTCGTGGAACTTTGCAGCCAGGAGAACGTGGAGCTCGTAAGGGAAGCGCTCTTCCCTCCTTGCTGTCGCCGGGTGCCGGGCAATGGCTGTCGCAAGGGAAGTCTGAATGACGGACGGACTGGTGCCGAGGCGCGCTGCAATTCCCCGCACAGAGAGACCTGCCGCCTTCAGCGCAAGTATCGCCTCCTGCCGGCGCCGGGCAGCTGACAACAGTGCTTCACGGGCGGATTCGGTTTCCGCAGCGAGCTCCTTGGCTTCTTTGACCAGTCGACCAATCAGCTCTTCGTCCATACCTGTATGGTACCCCCGCACAGGCGAGGCCAGCCAACACTTTTCAGGCGTTATCACGTCAGGAATTATCCAAAAATCACTAATGAAATCATCCGTAAACGGGCACTCCCATATGTCTTTCCGTACACATAGAAGTCAGGAAATCATCCCCCTTTATCTAGGAGAAATTCGTGGACGTTTGGATTGAATCAGCCGCTGGAAATCTGCTCAATGCATCGTCCGTGAACAACATCAAAGTCTCCGAGTCCACCCCGGGCGGCACCTGGGAAGTGGCCGCAGGGACTGACGCGAAAACCGCCCCCTTCGCCACCGGCCTGCCCAGCAGGGACGCCGCACGCAAGGTCCGCAACTCCCTCGCAGTGACCATGGCAAAAGCCGCGCATGCCGACGCAGTCCAGATGATCACCTGGTGCTCCATCACCGAGGCCGTCAGCACCGAAGAGCTGGACGCGTGAGCCAGGCAGAACCGGCCGTCGGGGCCCAGCCCGCATAGAAAACCACATGGCCCCTCTTACAGCCGTGCTGACCGGCACGTTCCGCAACCCCGAGCTGCGCTTCGAGTTCGGATGGGGCGCCACGCTTCCTAACGGCAAGCCCGCCCAGGATTGGGTCAAGAAGCTTCCCGGCCGCCGCTTCGACCGCACGGAGAAGACCTGGTACATCACCGGCACCGGCATCCACCCGGACAAGTTCTTCGCCAAGCACAGGATCCCGGTCGACTTCTCCGAAGCCACCGGCGATCTGGCAGACCTGGACTCCCTGGAATCCCTCTGGCGTCCGATGCTGCAGCGCTCCAAGCGATACCCGCATATGGTCTTCGTCCGGCCGCGGCTGGCCGGCTTCGAGAAGATGAGCACCATCCTTGGCCCGGGCGCCATCTGGGACAAGACCCGCCAGCGCTTCAACGTCATGCTCTCCGACCTCATCACCGACGACGGGGAAGCCAAGAGGGGCCTGGAACTCGACCCGCTCACCTACGAGGCCGCCGTCCAAAGCCGCCAGCTGGAGAACATCCCGCAGAACGTGCGGGACGCCGCCCGCGAACTCGCCTGCTCCACCGGTGTCGACGGCGACGTCCAGGACGAGGTCTCGCCGCGAACGCAGGAACTCATCGACATCATCGCCGCCCACACCGGGTACCTGCCCAAATGGTTCGGCCTCGCGCTGTACCCCTTCCAGGTTGCCGGCGCCTATGCGATCGCCGGTGGACACAGGGCACTCACGGACGCACCTGGCCTTGGCAAAACGCGCCAGGCCCTGGCCGCGGCCGCCATCAAGCGCTCCCGGCGCACCGTCATCGTCGTTCCGCCCCTGGTGGTGGAGAACTGGTGCCGCGAAGCGTACGCCGCCCTCGGACCCGGCCTGCAGCGGATCCAGCCCAAGGTGGATCCCGCTCCGCCGGCACCGCCGAAGAAGACCAAGTCCCGCGCCAAGAAGCCGGTCCGGCCGCCCAAGAAGCCTGACTTCCCGGACTACATCGTGCCCATCCGCGCCGGCAAGAAGGTTCCGCCGTTCCCTGAAGCCGGGGTTGTTGTGGTCGCCGACTCCCTCCTGGGTTCCCGCCCCGAGCTTGTCGACCAGCTGGTCGAATGGGCACCCCAGGCTGCCCTCTTCGACGAGGTCCACCGCTCCCGGACCTGGGCCGGCCAGCGCGCCACGGCCAACCGCAACCTCGCCTGCGCGATCGACGCCCTCCGCCTGCCGATGACCGGCACCCCGTTCCTGCAGAACCCCGCCGAAGGCGTGAACATGCTCGCCATCGCCGGCCTCCTGGACCCGGTGTTCGGCGGTGCCTCCAAGTTCATGGAGACGTACACCAAGCAGAACCACTTCGGCGCCTTCCTGCCAAACCGCAAGATGCTGCCCCAACTGGAAGAGGTCCTGACCAAGCACTGCTGGGTCCGCCGCAACAAGGCCGACGTCCTCAAGCAGCTGCCGCCCAAGCTGCGCACCACCCGTTACGTCGAAATCGACCCGCGCGGGTTCAAGGCCGCCCACGACACCCTGTACGAGAAAGTCACAGAGTGGATCGAGGAGCAGTACGCCCTGGGTCTCCGGATCGACCAGGAAGCGATCAAGACGTTCGCCCGGACCCGGGTTGACCTCATCACGCCGTTGCGCGCGGCCGCCGGCGTCGCCAAGGTCCCGGCCGCCATCGAGATCATCTCCGACTGGATGGAAGCCACCACCGAGGTCCGCAACGGCAAGAAGGTCTACACCCGGCCGTTGACCGTGTGGGTGCACCACCAGCCGGTCATGCAGGCCCTGATCGAGGCCGTAGAGAAGGCCGGGATCGCCGACGCCGGCTTCATCGACGGGGGAGTGCCCCAGCACAAGCGCCAGGCCGTGGCTGACAAGCTGCAGAACGGCGAGATCGGTGTCATCTTCTGCTCCATCGGCGCAGCAGGGTTCGGGATCACCCTGACGGCCAGCGCTGACACTATCTTCATCGAGACCGACTGGACGCCGGCAAACATCAGCCAGGCCGAGGACCGCAATAACCGCATCGGCCAGCAGAACGTCTGCATGGTGACCACCCTGCTCGCCACCAACACCCTGGACGCCCACATGCGGGCGATCCTGCGGAACAAGGGCAAGGATCTGGACGTCATGATGCCCGGCGCTGACAACAACGTCACCAAGATGACCTCAGTCCTGAACGAGCAGACCAACGCCTACGAGGCCATCACCCCGGAAGACCTGGAGATGGAGAAGAAGTTCAAGTCCCTGGGCGACATCATCGAGGACATCGCGGTGGACATCCTGGACGCCCGCGGCTACGAGCTGGCTGCCTGATGAGCGGGATGGACTTCGCCGCACACATAGCTGCCATGAGCATCACCACGGATCCGCGCTGATGGCAGCACTTGCCGTCAAAGACGAATATCAGGGACTGGCCGCTGCGGTCAGTCTCGGCATCACCGTGCTCAAAAGGTGCAAGCAGAACACCTGGGCGGAACTGACCGCCGCCATGTCAGAGGCCGACCCCATCGTGGTGAAGGCCTTCAAGGTCCTGGACCTCGACGACGACCAGCTGGAGCTGATCGCAGCCCACCAGCCCGAGCTGGGCCTGCTGCGAATCGCACCGGCTGCCACTCACGTGATCTGCCCGGCCTGCGGAACCTTCATCCTCAGCAGCGACACTGCACCGACCCGCTGCCTCGTCACCCCGGGCTGCAGCGGCAAGCCGGCAAAGATCGCCGCGGCCGTCAATGCGAAGAAGCCCGTCGAGGAGCCGGAGTCCCCGGAAGCGGAGCCAGCCTCTGCCCCGGACAGCGAGACGCAGCCCGAGCCAGCAGCGAAGCCTGCCGCCAAGAAACCCGTCATCGACCTCGACGACGACTTCGACTAACCCCTACCTGGCCGGGACCGCCTCCTGCGCCTCAGCCAAAACACGGGCAACCGTCGTCTTCGAAACCCCCAGCCGCGAGGCTATCGCCCGCTGGCTCAGCTTGTCCTTTTCGGCCAGTTCCCGGATCGCCTGAGGGTCCACTTCGGCACGCTTTTTCGGGGTGGTCCGCAAGTGGTCCTTTGAGGTGGTCCAGGGGTGGTCCTTTTGGTGGTCCATACCCGGTCCATCCAGTGGTCCTTTTACTGGTCCATTTGAAGTGGACAGCTGGTCCACCGGGTGGTCCTTTTCGCCGATGAGGACCATTTTCTTCGCTGCGCGACGCCGGCGCTGGGCGATCGAACCGTACACCGGAGCGACTGCCAGCTTGACCGTCGTCTCGGTGGCGAAGAAGAGGCTGATCGGCATGATCGAGGCCAGGAAGGCACCGAAGATGACGCTCCCGTTCAGTTCGGCGATGACGCCTCCTGGCGCCAGGACGTGGGCGGCGTTTGCGGCGACGGAGACGGCCGTGAAGAAGCCGACAGCGACCCAGGAAAGGGTCGTGGATTCCCCGCGAGCCCTTTGAACACTGGCCGCAACGGCATAAACGAGGATTGTGGCGTCCACGACGATGGGCACCAGCCAGCGGAGCTGCTCGGGGATGCCAGCCCATGCCGCGGCCTGGATCAACCCCAGGAACGAGAGGGTGAAGCTGGCCACCGCCAGCACCGCCACCAGTCCCAGCGACACAAGCATCATCGTCCTGCCGTCGGGCTCAATACGTGCGCTCACAGCTGTCCTTCCTGCTCTCTGACCACGGTCGGGCCGTCCTGGATGCCCAGTGTAGAGGTGGTCCACGACATCGGAAGGACCACGCAAAAGGACCAGCAGCGGTTTTGAAATGGACCACTAAAAGGACCACCATGGACCACCCCGGTGGACCAGCAAAAGGACCATCTGTGGACCACCCTTTTGGACCACCCGGAGAGGGGTAGTTCCAACCCCCTCTGAAGTGGGCCCGCCGGACCCCATTCCCGGGCTTCCCCGAGGTGGATTCCGGCGCCCATCGGGCCACCTCCAAAACTGGTTAGAAAAAAGTTTGCCCAGGTCTGCGCGTTTTTGAAATCAGCCGCACACAGACGGGCATGAGCATCTCGAAAGCACACACCGCCCGGCCCTCCTTCGCACAGCGCAGGGTCGAGGCAGGCGTCCCCTCGGGTGGGGAATTTGCGAAGACACTTCACAGCGAGTCCCCGGTTGTCCTCGGCGACGGCGCAGCCGCCAGCGGCCGTCTCGCTGAGTTCACGACACCGGCTGACCTGGTCGCCATGACCTACAGCTCCGCCGCGTACTGGCAGAACTTCTACCGCCAGAAGGACAAGTCCAACACCATGGGCCTGGACGACATCGCGCAGGAGGCCGTCGTGCAGGTCCTCAAGCACGTCCAGTCCGGCAAGCCGATCACCAACTTCCGCCAGCTGGTCAACTCCGTCACGGCCAACGTCACTGTCCGCGCCACCGCCAACAAGTTCAAGGCAGAGGACCGCCTCGCCTACCGCATCCTCGAGAAGAAGCGGCAGCGCATGACAGAGGAGGTTGGCCGGTCACTGACGCAGAAGGAGGACGACGTGCTGGCCCAGGAAGTTCTCGACGAGTGGCACGACGACCGTCACAAGCCGTCCAAGGAGTTCCGCACCCCCTGGACCGTTGACCGGTCCCTGGATGCCACCTTCGGTGAGGACGGCGGTGTCGAATCCACCCTTGGCGCGACTCTGGTCAGCCCGGAGTCGAGCGGCCACTACATCGCTCCCGACTCTTACATGGACCGGGCAATGGGCGCCCTGGAGACCACTGGCGCAGCCAAGAAGGCTGAGGCACGCCGGCTGGCCTGGAACGCCATCGCAGAGCGCGCCGAGGTGCCCCTGTCCCGCGCAGGAAGCCTGTCGCAGCGTCAGGTCACCAAGCACCGCGGCGTCATCGACAAGCACGACGGCGGAGTCCTGGCAGCCTGCCGCGACTGGTCGAACAACGTCGACAACGAAGCTACGGCGGCCCTGTTCGCACCGTTCGGTGAGCTCAGCGTCGACGACCAGGACAAGGTCGTCACCATGCTCGAACGCCTCGGCGCCGACAAGGCCGACGACATGTGGGCCAACGCCCTCGCATTCGCCAACAACAAGCACTCGTAAGTCAGAGGAGGTACACGATGGAAAAGCAGCCCCGGGTCCTCAAAGGGCTCAAAGGTGCTGGTCGATTCACCGCGACCACCCACGGTGAAGGCAACGTCACCGTGGGCGGCAGGGCTTCATTCCCTGACGTGGAGGGTGCCACCCCGGACCAGCTCCGCGACATGGCACGCAGCCAGGATCCCGAAGTGCTCGCCGAGCTGACCAGCAGCCCCGCCATCCCGGACGACGTCCTGGAACAGCTGGCTGACCCCTCCCAGGAGACATCGGTGCGTCTGGCAGCGGCCCAGACCGGTTACGCCGGCACGGCCGACCGGGCGTCCCACGACCCCAGCCCGATGGTCCGGGCCGTGGCCGCCTACGGCTGGGACACCTCCGAACACAACCGCCGCCGGCTCCGCCACGACCACGGCGTACAGCGGTTCCTGCGCCTCATCTCGGCCTGAAACGGCCATCCCGCGAAGTTCTACGCATGTGAATTGTCAGCACGAAACAAGTCTCCACACCGGGTGGGACTGCTCCGGCAGAACGAGTAAGAAAGGCTCGAAATGACGCAGATCATTACCGCCGTCCCCATGGGCGACGTCAACCTCAAAGGCTCCTGGAACACCTTCTGGGCAGCTATCTCCGGCGGCTTCGGCGGCCTCACCACGATGCTCTCCATCGTCGGCGTGGCCCTGGTCGTCATCGCCATCGCCAAGTGGGTCTGGGACCGCCGCCGCCAGGGCGGTGCAGGCAACCACCAGCCTCTCTGGGGCGCCCTGCTCGTCGGTGCACTCCTGTGCGCACCGACTGTCCTGATGCCGCTGCTGCTGACCGTCATGGACGCTGTCGCCAACATCGGTATCTCGCTGTTCAAAGCAATGTTCCCCGGAGCCTAGCTAGACACCTCACCCGGTAGTGAAGTGATGAGCCGGGGCCACTTCTGGCCCCGGCTCACCGTTTGAAAGGAAGAACGTGGCTGCCTACGGTTCGCTGTACTCATTGACCCCCATGACGGGACGGACCTCCGGATCCGAACGCACCACCGTCATCGGCACAGTCGAAATGAAGTGGCGCACGTTCTGGCTGTCCGCAGCCTCCCTTGTTCCCGGCGGAATCCTGTCGGCCGTGTTCTTCCCACTCATCGACGTATGGGCCTTCCTGTGGCTCCCGATCGTGACCGGTGGAGCATTTTTCATGATCGAGCGGCGCTCCCGCGAAGGCCTCGGGCTCCGCACCTACCAGGGCCTGCTGGACCGGAAAAAGTCCAGCGTCAACCAGTTCTTCCTCTGCGGCCAACCTGTTGAGGTCGGCGCCGCGGAATACGGCACCATCCGCCAGATCACCGTCCCGGTGCCCCGGGATCAGGTACGCGTGGCAGCCGAAACAGCAGACTTTGAGGAAATCATCCGATGAAAAAGACCCTGATCGCACGGGCCGGAGCCGCGACAGCCGTCGTAGTCGCCCTCCTCTTCGGAGCTATGGCCCCCGCGCAGGCAGCATCCGTACCTGCTGCAGCCACCACAGTGAGCGCTGCAGCAACCGGAACCGTCCCCGCGTACAAGCCTGCACGGGAGATCGGCGACGACAGCTCACGTCCGGCCGGCGCCTCGGGCAGCTGCGGAACCTCATCGTCATCGGCCAGCCAGTCCGCCATGCTTCCGGTGGCCCGCTGGGCCGATGCAACCGCGCGCATGCACTCCCGCATCGACGCCGGCCCCATCGGCATCAACGCTGAGCTGATCCAGCGCAACGCCCTGCAGAACGGCGGCATGGCCACCGGCAACTTCATGTGGACCACCGGTGCCGGACTGTCCAGCTTCGCCATCAACTTCTGCCTCCTGGACTCCGCAGGCGGCGCAGCCGACCAGATCGGCGCCACCATCGCCAACACCATCAAGGACCCCAGGAACGGCCTGCTCGCCGGCCTGGTCGTCATTGGTGTCTTCGGACTTCTCTTCGCCGGCTACCGCCGCGGCAACATGATGTGGAAGCCGATCATGATGAAGGCCGTCATCGTCGGCCTGTTCTTCGTCATGGCCATGGGCGCTACAGGCTCCACCGGCGGCGGCACCGTCGGCGCTGACGGCAGGGTCGACAACGGCCCCTACCGCCCCGGCGTCGGCTCACCGGGCTGGGTCGTCACCAAGGTCAACAATGTCGTCGCGTCCCTGGCCTCAGCTCCGGCCACGGCCCTGGCGGTCGACCCCGGCACTGCCGCGGGACCGTCCGGCGACCCCCTCGCGTGCGTCAACTACACAGCCTCGCTGAAGAAGGAATACACCAACACCTACGGTGGCGGCGCCGGTGCAATGGCGTCCAGCGTTCCGCTCATCCTCTCGTCCATCTGGGAGACCACCGGCCTGAAGGCATGGCGCACCGCCCAGTTCGGCAGTGCCGCCGAGGGCACCATGAGCGACCACGCCTGGTGCCACCTGCTGGAGCAGAATGCAAAGGTGCCGATCGGCACCTCCGCCGCCTCGGCCGGTTCGGTGCAGATGATCATGAACCGTGTCTTCAACGGATCAGGCGTCCCGGCCCCGGCTGCCGGCAGCGACTTCTACAAATCCACCGCCTTTTCCACACCCGACAACGTCACCCAGGACAAGTCCATCGTTGCCTGGGCTGCCTGCCGGATCAAGGACGGCGCCACCAACCTGAACGACGGCAACAGCTGGACCACCGATGCGTTCAACTCCGGGATCGCCGACGGCACCAAGCCCAGCGGCGAGGACTGCCGGAAGGTCTTCATGACCAAGCAGGACAGCGCGGACGCCTTCGACTGGTCCTCAAACGGGGACGAAGTCAACAAGCGCACCGACACCGACGACCCGGCTGCCGGCCAGGAGCTGCGGACCTTCATCCGGACCCTGCACGGCAATGACATCGTCGGCGGCATGACCAGCATCCTGGCCTACAACATCTCCGCCCTGGGCATGCTGATCGTGTTCGGCCTGATCGGCCTGGCGATCATCGTCTCCAAGGTCGCCCTGGTGGTCATGATCATCATCGCGTTCTTCCTGATGCTGCAGGCGCTCCTTCCCGGAGCCGACATGTCCAAGCTGGGCGGGTTCCTGAAGACCCTGGTGGGCGTGAACCTGTTCGTGTTCGCCATCCAGCTGGTGTTCGCCTTCGTCACCGTCTTCACCAAGATGCTCCAGACAGTCGGTGAAGGAATGCTCGGAGGCGACACGTCCCTGATCGCCATGCTCTGGTCCGGCCTGGCCCCGCTGGTCGCCGTTGCGATCCTGCACATGATGTTCACCAAGGTCATGAAGGTCCCGTCCCCGTTCTCCCTCTCCGGCGGGCTCGCGTGGGGCAACGCCATGAGCGCAGCGGCAGGCGGTGCCGCCTTCGCCGGTGTCTCCGGACTGCTTGACCGCAGCCAGTCCCGCCTCCGCAACCGCGCCTCCGGTGCCGTCAAGGGCTCCGGCAAGGCCGCCCTGAACACCGCAATGAGCCGGGTCAGCGGTGGACGCGTCGGTGCTGCTGCCGCAGCCGCCGGACGCCGCAACGCCGCCGTCCCGAGTGCCGACGCGGCCGCCAAGGGCGTCCTCGCAGGTGCCGCCATCGAGGCTGCAGGCCGCCGGCCGAAGCACGCAGCAGAAGCCATGAAGGGAACTGCCGGAGAAGGCCAGGAGACCGCTGCCGAGGGCATTCCCGAGGGCATTCCCGCCGGCTCCGGCGCAGAAGGTGCTGGTGCAGGCGCTGCTGCCGGCCGACTCGACCACACCCTGCTTTCCACCTCAAGGGTCCGGAACTCCGACCTCCACAAGGGCAAGATGTCAGCCCCCGAGCGCGAGATGCTGAAGGATGCCGCTCACGAAGAACGGTGGGCTGCAGCCGAGTGGAAGAAGCAGCAGGACGAAGAGATGGGCCTGGGCAAGCGCAAGGGGCTGAAGGCCCAGGTGGCCGACAGCTGGGGCAACGCCAAAGACCAGTTTGCGGCCAGCCCGGTCAGCTTCGCCAAGGGTGCCGCCAAGAAGACGGTCGGAACCGCTGCCCTGGGCGCGGGCCTCCTCGTTGCCGGTACGGCCACAGCTGGTGTCGTCCCCGCCCTCTACGGCGGCTACAAGGTTGCCTCCGCGATGCGCCAGAACCGCGTGAACAAGCGCGAGAAGCTGGACGAGATCACCATGGACTACCGCCAGATGATGGAGAAGACCAAGCGCGACAAGGGCGAGAGCAACCAGAACCGCAAGGGCAACCAGAACACCGGCGCAGAGACCCTGACTAACGGCACCGGGGAGGCTGCGAAGGCTGCGGCAGATAGCGTTGCTGGCGCACCCGTCAGCGATGCCCGGCCCGAGAAGCCCACGGTTACATCCCCGCTTCCGGTTGTGCCAAGCGTCAGCAGGGTGCAGCAGGATGTGCCGGCCGCTCAGGTTCCCGACGCTCCGTCCGCAGCTCGGCCACTTGCCCCCGCTTCCGGCCGCCCCGAGAGGGCGAGCCGCTAATAACAACGGGTTGCCGCACACTGTATGGTCAGCGGGAACCATAAAAAACAGACCAGAGCAGGAACTAGGAGTTTGAGAGATGAACGACCACAGGATCGATGGCGGGGTTCCCCAAGGGGGTCAGTTCACCAGCCCGAAGCACGCCGAATCCCCGGTGAAGCTGTTCGACCGTACGGACGGATCGTTTTTCAAGCCGTCACCGTCCAGTACAGCTGACCACTGCATCAACTTTTGGTCCAACGTCCAGATCCCTGACGAGATCATCCGGCAGGTTGAGGTCACGTACCACGAGAGGCGGAAGGCCGAAGTTGAGACGGACCTGAACCAGCGACTGGCGGACTGGAAGCAGAGCTGGCTGCAGGAGAACCCGAAGCCACGGTTCAAGGTCGACGAGTGGGAGTCGAAGTTCGCGGCGGACCAGAACGCATTCGTGGCTCAAGCCCGGGAGTCGCTGACCAACGAGCGGCCAATGAAGCTGGGCCTCTACGACTCACGCCAGCTCGTTCGCGCAGCCCAGATGCTCTACCACGCTCCGGATTCCCGGCGCTTCTACGACGAGCATATTGCGGTCCGGGACCACGAGATCGAGCTGTTCAACGAAACGCTGACGGTGGAGCAAATCCAGGACAAGTACAAGCTTTTCGATATGCATTACGCCATGGAGTCGGTCTTCGAGGACAACACCGAGAAGCAGATCCTCGAGGGCATCAACTCCCTGAACAGGAACATGACCGTCCTTTCCGAGGACGTCATCGATTCCCGCAGGGACGCGGTCCTCTAGCCAGGTCAAGTCGCGCACAGATAAGCCCCCGCCCAGTTGGACGGGGGCTTTGTCGCGCCCAGGTTGCCGGACTGCCTATTCCGGGGCGCCTACATGGTCCACGAGCCAGGACCCGTCGTTCTGGACGGTGATGGAGGCGCCGAAGCGGTCCTTGCCCGAAGTGAAGGTCGGGTTGAAGATCCACGTCCGTTCGCTGTTCTTCACGGAGCGGACGTTGTAGAGGGTGTCCTGGGGGACATTGCGGATGTCGGCCCGGGCCAGGCTGGTGAGCAGCTCCTCGGTCGCGTACGGCTTCATGGCGGCCAGCCAGGCCTCCTTGCCCACGGACGGGTTGGCCCAGGCGGCGGAGAACTTCTCGGCGGTGGGCTTCCAGTCCTGGAGGGTTGGCGCCTGGTTGGCGGTGCCGAGCGTCACCGTCGTGGTCGGCTGGGCCGAGGGAGTTGCTCCGGATCCGCCCCCTGGCTGGCCCGCAGAGCCGCCGGCAGTACCTGAGCCGGACTGCCCGCCGCCCGAAGCTCCCGGGGCCGCTGACGGGGCTCCTGTGGCTGCTGCGTCCGTTGATCCAGGTGAGGCCGTGGGGCTCGCGACAGCTCCGCCGTCCAGGGTGGCGGTTGAGTTGATCGTGGGCACCGGTGCCGGTGCCGCGGTGCGTTCCGGCTGCAGGGCGTTGGCCGCGTAGGTGCCCACTCCGATGAGCAGGGCAGCTGACACGCCGACCACGACGGCGTTCTTTCGGACGAAAGCGACGACGGGGCTGCTCTGCTTGTGGTTGGCGTCGGTCATGACTGTCCTTTACTTCGCGGAAGGGCTCGGGCTGGAGGAGTCTTCGGAGGCTGACTCGGGGAGGTCTGCCACGTGGATGAAGCCGCTGACGTCCGCGATCGGAATGGTGCGTGCGCCGTAGGCCCAAGGGTTGAAGTTGTATTCCTCGACATTGATGGTCCCATCTCCATTCACTCCAGCCACAATTGCAACGTGGCCGGCGTCCCCGGTGATGTTGCTCGGGGTGTTGATGTTGGCGTCAAACCAGGCGATGGCACCGGGCTTCGGGGTCTTGTCGGTGACGTAGCCGGCCTTGGCCAGGTTGTCCTTCCACTGCGCGGCGTTGCCGAGGAGGCCAATACCGAGCTTGGCGGGCGTGAAGGGGTACTCCTCGCCTTCCTTCCAGCCCATCTGCACGTTCATGCGCCAGGCGACGAAGGACACGCATTCGCGCTTGTACAACGACCAGGGGTCCACGGCACCGGGGCCGCCGACGCACCAGGCGCATTCGCCGACAGGATCCCGGAAAGGGTAGTCATCACCCTTGCCAGCCGTGCCTGACCCGACGCCGTCCAGGCATCCGTTTGAGGAGGACACCGGCGTGGTGCCCGAGGATGAATCGTCGTCGGACGGGGCCCCGGTGGAGGTGCCGTAGCTGGCGCCGCCGGTGGGCCTCAGGTCCGCGACCAGTTTCGTAGCTGACGGCTCCCACTTCGCATACGCATCCGGGAACGCGGAACGCTGGACTGTCTGGGCGGCGATCGTGACTTCCATGGAGTCCCAGCCGGGGACCCGGGCCAGGGCGTCCAGGAACATGAAGGTGGACTTGGTGGGGTCCATGGCGTCCTGGACCGTGCCCCATGCGAACTCGCTGCCATGGACCTGCTGCTGGAACAGGCCGACCGAGAAGCCGTCGACGCCCTTGGCGCTGGGGTCCGGCGCCAGTGCTTCAGAACCCGGTACCTTCGGGTTCCAGTACATGCGCAGCGTTGATTCCTGGAAGGCCGTAGCGAGTGCGATGACCGCGGCCTTCTCCGGCATTCCGCGCGCGGCCACCGCGTTGATGATGAACTGGGCGTACTTCTTCTGGGAGTCGTTCAGGGCGACGTCGGTGTCGCCGCCAAGGCTGACCGAGTCTGCCGTGCACTGGCCCTGGGTGCTCTTTTTGCCCATGGACCAGCCCTGGGCGGTGGTGAACACCTTCTCGGCGATTTCGGGGTTGCCCTTGATCGGCAAGGTGGCGATGGCCACCAGGTACTGCTCCTTGACTGCTTCCTGGGCTGCGCGCAGATCGGGCTGGGTGGAGATCTTCATGGCCGTGTTGCCGTTGGAGTCGAGGAACTCCTCGGAGCCGGCGTTGAGGTTGGGGTTGGGGAGCTTGTTGACGGTGCCCTGGGCGGCCCCGGCCAGCGCCCTGCCGATGAACAGCGCGGACTTTCGGGGGTCTTCGGCATCTTCCTTGCTGATGGCGCCGTCGGTCTTTTCCAGGTCGATGCCGAACGGGCCGGTCCCGCCCTTGCCCTCCTCGGCGGTGACGATGGCTGCCATGACCTGCCAGCTGGCCCCGGTGCGCACGGAGGCTTCTTTGATGAGGTCCAGGAGCGGGGCCTGGTCGAATTCGCTGGTGACGGCCGTATTGGAGATGTGCTCGTAGCCGACCGCGTAGCTGTTGGTGGCCGCGGTGGCGTTCATGACGATGCCGACGACGGTGGCGGCGGCAATCAGGGGCAGCGCCAGGGCGGCGGCCAGGCCCTTGCGGACCGTTTTCGTTTTGAGAGCAGCTCGGACTGCACCTGCAGTACCGCCCCTGAGCGCGCCCTTGGCGATCGCTCCGGCGTCTGCGGCGGCCTGCTCACCACCGGTCGGGGCTGTGGCATCGGGTTCTGGAGTGGGCGTGCTCATGCCGGTGAACATGCGCAGATTACCGCCGGACGGTCACCGGTCAGGGGCTGTTGAGGAGCCTGAGAGCGTCCTGCTGGTAGGAGCGGATCTCCTCATCCCAGGTGATGTTGAGCTCCTGGACGAGGGCCAGGGCGTCGAACTCGTCGGCCCAGTGCGGACCGGCGGGCTGGACCGGTGACAGCTGGAGAGGCGTGGCATCGTAGGCGGGCGCCAGGGAGTATTCGCCGGCGGCGCTTCGTACCAGGATCTTCCAGGCACCGTCAGCGTGATAAACGCCGTGGCCGCCGGGCACGCCGGCCAGAACCCAGAGCTGGCCGGGTTCCGGTGGCGCCGTAGCGTGAGGGGTGCTGTGCGACGGACTCATCGCTGGACGAACCGTTCACCGGCGGCAACGATGGAGCCGGGTGGGAAGTACTGCCGGCGCCTTGCCTGCATGCGCAGCGTGGTGAAGAAACCAGGCACCTTGGCACCCTTGGACATGTTGCACTTGGCGCACGCGGCTACAAAGTTGCCCATGGACGTCGACCCGCCTTTGGACCACGGGTAGTGGTGGTCGCCATGGCTCGCCGGACGCCGGCACCTCGTCAGCCACCAGCCGTCCAGCTCGCAGCGGCCGCCTGCCCGGGCGAATCCTTCGGCCTTCTGCGCGGCGGAGAAGAGCCGGCTTGGGTCTTTTGGGACGGGACGGTTCCGGGCCGCGACACGGATCAGGACAACCAGGCCGATGAACGCTCCGGCGATGAGCAGCAGGGTCGGATTGGACTCGGCAAGGCTGGTGAGCAGGCTAAGGGCGCCTGTGGCGGCGTCACCGAGGGTGGTCAGCAGGGTTTCCGGGCTGAGTTTGTTCATCGTGCGTGTCTGTCCTGAAGTCGTGGGCTTGCCCCTGAACATGCGTAGAGAAGACGCAAACAGGCCCCGCCCCACCCGAAGGTGGAACGGGGCCTGTCAGTGGCGGGAGGGCTTAGAAGTCCTCGTCGTCGTCCGGTGCGGAGGCAGCAGGTGCGCTCTTGGCCGGGGCGGTCTTGGCCGGAGCCTTCTTCGCCACGGTTTCGGAGCCGCCGTTGCCACCGCCGTTGCCGCGGGGGTTCTTGACGACCTCGGCCGAAGCCCAGGTCAGGTCGGGGCCGACGTTGGAAGCCTTGAACGACGGGATCGTCAGCTTGACTTCCTTGTCGTTGATGACAACTTCCTTCTGGTAGGTGTCAGTCCGGGCCAGGACGATCAGGCGGTCGCCCTTCTTGAAGGACTTCACCATGTTCTCGGCCGTGGAGCCGAAGGCGGTGAAGCCGTAGAAGTTCGTCTGCTCGTTGTCGGAGCCGCGCTCACCGGTGGTCACGCCGATGCGGAAGTTCAGGCGGGGCAGGCCCGACTTGGTTTCCGTCTGGAGCTCGTCCTTGATGTCGTGGGCGAGGTTACCGATGAAGGGGATGTTGCTGGGCATGTAATGCCTTTCGTAGGGCCCATCTGGGCTGTAGTGGTTGGGATCAAAAGGACTTTTGCTCCCGGTATTTCTATGCGTCCTGGGTCCTGACGGGTGTCAGTTTTTGCAGTCCGCCTCCGGATTGCTCCGGCCAGGTCCAGCGGGTTTCTGGAAACCCTTTGTTCCTGCTGTCTTCTATGCGTCCAAGGTCCCGACGGGTGTCAGTTTTTGCACGCTGGTCAGTTGGGGAGGTTGGCCGGGCCGGAGTTGAACGTGCCGTCGCTGACGAGGCCGAGGATGGTGGTGCGCAGGTGGGCGTACACGTCAGCTTCGGTGCCGTTGCTGGCCTTGGCCAGCATTGAGCCCATGAAGCGGGAAATGTCCACGAGACCCATGGCCAGCTCCCTGGCGTCGATGGAGTCCAGCAAGACATCCACGGACGGGTGGTCCTGGGAGCTCATGCGTTCCAGGACGCTCAGGGCGGCCAGCATCGGGTCCGCTGCGGGCTGGGGGACGGGGGAGAGGTTCACGAATTTCCTGTCTGCTGCAAAAGGTTGGTTGGGCAGGTTGCTGCCGGTCTGTCCTTCATGTGTGCGGCATTCCGGAACGGCCTCCCCGCCGCCCCTGCGGGCCCGGGACTAGCCGGCCGCGGCCAGCTCCCCGGGGCTCTCAGCGGCGGCTTCAGCGGTCATCCGGAACCAGGTGTACTTGTCCTTGGAGGACACCCCGGGTGCCTCGTGCGGGGCCCAGCGTGCCGGGTCCTCCTCGTTGCGCAGGGCCAGCTCGACCATTTCCGAGTCGGTCAGGGTGCCGCCGCTGATAACGACGAAGATCCGGTCCCCTTCGGTGGTGAGACCGCGCAGGATGGTTCCCTCGTTTTTGACGCTCGTCTTGAGCGGAACCCCGACAAGCTTGTGGGCCCTTTTCAGGTCGCGGCTGCCGGCGATGACCTTGCCGTTGCCGAGGTTCTGGTCGTGCTGGCCGAGCGCCAGGGCAACCAAACCGCGGGAGGCCTTGCGGCGCTCATCCAGGACGGTGACGGTGGCCCCGGTTTCGGCAGCAGCGTCAGCCTCTTCGGCAGGTGCCGGCTCCGTCGTGGCCTTGGGCTTGCCGCCCTTGGGCGGGGTCGGGATGGCGCGGAGCTTCTTGTAGGAGGCTGCGAAGTCAAAGACGTTCTCGGGCAGCTTGATTTCGGGGGCGGCGCCGACGTCGATCGGCCATACTTCACTGATGTTGAGCTCCTTGGTGGTGATGGTTTCCTGGGTGCCGGTTTCCTCGTCGCCGACGACGGTGGCCCGGACGTTGACGCGGCCGGACACGGCCACGACGTCGCCGACCTTGGGGATGGTGCCCTTGCGGCGCAAGGCGGACAGGGTCCGGTCCCAGACGACGCCGCTGATGGCCTCCGTGGAGGACTCCAGCGCGAAGTTGGCGCGGCGCCCGCCCGAGTAGCCCTTCTCCTCCCACATCGAGACCACGCCGACTGTCAGGACGGTGTCGCCGTCCCCGTCGGAGATCTTGTGCAGCGGAGTGAGCGCACGGCCCATGGAGTCGCCGGTGTATTCGTCGTAGACCGGGGTCCGCCACGCCTTCAGCTCGGCCTTCATGGACACCAGCGGGTGGATGCCCAGGGACACTCCCAGGCGGAACCGCTGGCGGGTGGACATCTCCACGTCGTTCCAGGACGCCTCGATGGGGTCGATGGCGGCCTTGAACGCGGCACGCATCGTCATCAGCAGGCCCAGGCGGGGACCCCAGGCGTCCAGGGCACCGGCCTCGATGAGGCCCTGGATGGCACCGGAGGGCAGCTTGGTGTCGGCGCCGCCGTTCTTGCCCGGGATCACGACGCGGGTCAGCAGGTCGTGCAGGTCCTTGAACGGGCCTCGCTTCTCGCGCTCGGCGACGATGTGGTGGCCGGCGGAGCCGACGTCCTTGACCTCGGCCAGTCCCATCTGGACGTTGCCGTTCACCGGGGCGGTGCGGGCCTTGGAGGCGTTGATGTCCGGGGCCATGACGGTGATGCCGTCGGCCCGCAGCGACTGCAGGGCCGTGAGCCGCTTTTCGGGCTTATTCGTGTCCACGATGGACAGGATCGAGGCGGAGTATTCGACCGGCCAGTTCGCCTTCAGGTACGCGGTGACGTAGGCCAGGTGGGCGTAC
Source organism: Pseudarthrobacter sp. BIM B-2242 (assembly GCF_014764445.1). NCBI lineage: Bacteria > Bacillati > Actinomycetota > Actinomycetes > Micrococcales > Micrococcaceae > Pseudarthrobacter > Pseudarthrobacter sp. BIM B-2242. The sequence goes on along the minus strand of NZ_CP061722.1, from coordinate 5,268 downwards.
GCTGCCGAGTGCGAGGCGTTGAACAGGTAGGACGCGGAGCCCTTCATCAGCTCGAACATGTGGGCGGCCGTCTTAGGCGAGAACTTCGGGGAGATCATCGTCCCGTCCTCGTCGTAGAACTCCTGCTCCGCGCCGGCGGCCAGCATCTGACCGACCTCGGCCATCTTCTTGGCGTCTTTCTTGCCGACGGCCTTACGGAGCACGGAGCGCTGGGAGGCGTCGAACCCGGAGATGACCGTGCCGAGGCGCATGAGGGATTCCTGGAACACGAAGACGCCGTAGGTGTCGCCGAGGACCTTGGCGATCCATTCCTGCTCGACCGGGTCGGCGGTGAACTGGTCGTAGTCGACCACTTCGAGGCCGTTTTTACGCGCGGCGTACCGGTCCGGGACCTTGGCGGCCAGCGGGCCGGGACGGAACAGGGCCACGATGGCGGACAGGTCGGTCAGGGACTCGGGAATGACGTCCTGGGCGATCTTCTTCATGCCGTCGGATTCCATCTGGAAAACCCCGGCGGTCCGGCCGGCGGCGATCAGGTCGTACGCGGCCTGCACCCGGGGGTTGTCCTTGGTGTCGGCGTGCGGGATCGCATCCAGCGTGAGGACCTCGCCGGTGGTGGTCTCGATGTTCTCCAGCGTGGAGGAGACGATGTCCAGGTTCATCAGGCCCAGGATGTCCATCTTCAGGAATCCGTAGTCCTCGACCTCGGGACCGTCCCAGCAGATCACCCGCGGGGCGGACGGATCGGCGTCGGCGGCGTGGGAAGCATGGCGCAGCGGCACCAGGTCATCCAGGGGCTCGGGGGAGATCACGAAGCCGCAGGCGTGGATGGACTCGCCCTTGACGACGCCCTCGAACGACTTGGCCAGCTCCAGGATGTCCTGGGCGTCCTGGCCCTCGGCAGCAACCAGCTCGCGGAATGCGTCGCCGGCGGCGTCCCGGGTGTCTTCCAGTGCGGTCAGCGTGTAGGTCTTCTCACCGGAGGCAGGGACCAGCTCGGAGAGCTTCTTTCCCAGGCGCAGCAGCTTGGAGGCGCGCTCCTCCACCGCTTTGTTGGCGTCACGGAGCAGCTTGGCGCCGTCGGCCTTCTTCCCAGCCTTGAACAGCTCCCCGGCGGCGTCCTTGATCTCCTGGGACGGGCCGGATGGCTTGAGGATGCGTGCGGCGTCCTGAATGGCAGCCTTGGCCAGCGCCACACCGAACGTTCCGATGCGGGCCACGTTGCCCTGCCCCCACCGGTATCCGGCGTAGGCGAAAACCTCGGGACGGCGGAGCATTTCGAAGTCCACGTCGATGTCGGGCATGCCGGCGCGGCCGGGCTCCAGGAACCGCTCAAACAGGAGGTTGTTTTCAAGTGGATCGATGCCGACGATGCCCAGGCAGTAGGAGACGGCGGAACCGGCGGCGGAGCCGCGGCCCGGGCCGACCAGGATGGGCTTCTTCCGCGGCGCGTTCGGGTTGTCGAACTCGATGGGAGCATCGGAGCGGCACCAGTTGACGAGGTCCCAGACGATCAGGAAGTAGTCCGGGAACCCCATCTGGCTGATAATGTCCAGCTCGGTCTTGAGCCGGTCCTTGACCTCCGCCGAGAGCGGGATGCGGTTGCCCTCTTTGTCGTAGCCGTAGCGCCGGATGGCGCCTTCCTTGACCAGGTGCTTCAGGTAGGCGTCGGAGTTCGCGAACCCTTCGGGCACGGGGAACTTGGGCAGCCGCTGGTGCGGGGTGGGGATGACCTGTTCGTCGCACATGTCGGCGATGACCTGGGACTGGGCGCAGGCTTCGGCCCACCAGGCGCGGGGCACGACCTCGAGCATTTCGGCTTCGGACTTGATGTAGTAGCCGGAGCCGTTGAACTTGAAGCGGGCAGGGTCGTCCAGAGTCTTGTTGGACCCGACGGCCAGGAACCCTTCGTGGGCGTGGGCGTCGTCAGCGTGCTCGTAGTGGCAGTCGTTCGTGGCGACCATCGGGATGCCGGTCTCTTTGGACAGCGCCCGGACCTTGTTCAGTACGACCCGTTCGGCCTCGATGCCGTGGTACATGATTTCGAGGAAGACGTTCTCTTTGCCGACCGCCTCGATCATGTGGTTCAGGCCCACACGGGCCTCAGCCTCGAACGCGGCAGCGGCTTCCAGGTCACCTTCGGCTTCCTTGGCAGCAGCCCTAGAGAGCGGACCGGCGACCGGGCCACCGAGGCAGCCAGTCAGGATGATCAGGCCCTCGCCGTGCTCTTTGAGCAGGTCGAAGTCGATACGGGGCTTTTGCCAGAAGGTCTCTTCGGCCTTGTTGTGTAGGGCCAGCAGTGACTTCCAGCCGGCCTCGTTGCGGGCCAGCAGGGTCAGGTGCTCGTAGATCTTCTTCTTCTGGCCGGACTTGGAGTTCTCGGTGTCGGCATCGGCATCGTCGTTGCGGTCCACCCAGGTGAAGTTCTTCTCGAACCGGGACCCGATCGACATGTAGATTTCGCAGCCGATGATCGGCTTGATGCCCGCAGCCTTGCAGGCCTTCGTGAACCGCCAGGCACCGGAAAGGGAGCCGTGGTCGGTGAGGGCGATCGCCGTCTGGCCGAGGGCAGCTGCCGTCTTCGGGACAGAGTTGATCCGGTTGAGTCCGTCCAGCGAGCTGTGCTCGGAGTGGAAGTGAAGGTGTGCGAACGCCATGCGTCTACTGCTTTCCTGGTCCTGAAGAATCGGGTCCGGTGACCCCTGCCCGTGCCGACCGGCCGGTGCCTCTGGTGTGTTCTATGCGGCCGTGGCTTCGACGGCCGATGTGAGCAGGTACTCGGTGTACTCGTCCATGGCCTCCGGGGTGAAGGCCCGGTTGTCGAGCTCGTAGGGCTCGTCCGGGTCAGGTTCGGACGATGCCGGCGCTGAGGGTTCCACGAGGGTAAGGAGTGCCATGCCCGTCATGTGTGCGGCTGCCCCGGCGAAGCTCACCGCGGACCCCGGCCCGCGCCACCCGAGGCAGGTGGCGCTGGCCAGGAGTTAAGCCGTGGCTGGGCGCCGGCGGTGCGGCTGCACCTCGTCCAGCACCTGCTGGAAGGCTTCCAGGAAGTGGGTGCGGAGCCAGGCCGTCTGAAAGGCGTGGCGGGCGTATGCGTGTGCGTGGGAGGCGCTGAAGAGGCAGGGCACTGATTCGATGATCAGATCGAAGACCCGTCCCGCGGTCTCTTCGCTGAACGCCATCGAGTACCGGGTTCCGGCGCGGTCGTACTGCTCCTGCACCGCACCTTCGATGAACTTCTCCCGCAGGGTCCTCCAGTCCGGCGACTTCTTTGCCAGGAACCGCCACGCACCGTCCGCGTCGACTCCGCTGAATCCGCTGACGGACGCGAACAGGTCCATGACCTGCTCCTGGAAGACAATCTCGCCGTGGGTTGGCGCCAGGGTCTGGCACAGCCAGGCCTGCTCGGTCTCGTCCGCCGTCAGGTGCTCCAGGTGGTAGTAGCGGAGGCGGGGCCGGTTGATGCGGGCGGACAGGTAGCGGTTGAGCCGATCCTCTTTGCCGTACAGGGCGATCAGCGCTGCCATGTCGGTGAGGTTCCGCGGCCGGGCTATCTTGGCGGCTGCCACGGCATCGTCCGCGCCGAGCTGGAACACTCCGTCGGCGTCGCCCTTCGCGAAGAGGTCCCAGGCCGCCGGCGTCGAGCTGGCGTAGAGATCCCCGTCGCCGTCAGGCAGCAGCAGGCCGAGGTGGACGGGTGCTGCCCGGTCCAACCGTGCCTGTGCCGCCGTCTTGGCGATGACGTCGAGCGTGGAGGAGCCGATGAGGTTCAGCACCAGGTAGCCCTCGTTGATGAGGGTCTGGGCATCCCAGTTGGTGATCGGCAGCTCGTGCTCGTGGCCGCTCCGGCGGTCCGGCAGGACCGGAACTGTGTCCGCGAGGTCTCGGGGTGCGATCACGAGGGCGCAGGGGTGGATGTGCCTGCTCTGGAGCCGTCCCTCCACGAGGGCTGCTTTCTCCTCGCTGACCAGTCCACGCCGGGTCCATGTCTCCGCCTTGACCCGTGAGTGGGTCGCGGCCCGCGCCACACGGTCCGGCCAGCGTGTGGCGAGGTAGTCGTGGACGTCCTGCCTGCGGGAGGCTTGCACGTCGATGTCGGGGCTGCTGATCTCATTGCGGCCGCGGCGGAGGAAGCGTTCGTACCGCAGCCCGTAGGTCAGGGGGTTGATGTCGGTGACCCCGAGGCAGTAAAGGACGAGGCTGCTGGAGCTGTTGCCGCGGGCGCCGGTCAGGATGTCATTGTCGGCGCACCAGGTGATGAGGTCGTGGGCGATCAGGGTGCTGGCGGCGGCACCCTTGGAGATGATGACCTCCAGTTCGGCGTTCAGCCGTTCGATGACCTCAAAGGGGATCTCGTCGTAGCGGGAGGCGGCACCCCGGAACGCCAGGTGGCGCAGGTACTCACCTTCGTTCTGGAAGCCTTCCGGCTCGGGGAAGGATGCAAGGTTTCCGCCCGGTTCCGGGATGGCGTCATAGTCGATCGCATCCGCGACCGTGCTGGCCAGGGTGACGGCGTCCTGCCAGGCCCTGGAGTCCGGCGCCTGCTCGCGCATTTCTGGTTCGGTCCGGAGCCACCCTCCCTCGCCGTAGCCCAGGCAGCTCTTGCCGGCGCGGATGTCCAGGAGCGTCTTGCGGGCCGCGGTATCCGTTTCAGTAACCTGTCGGTAGCGGCCCGTGGCCACGACATGCGCGGTCTTGCCCATGAAGACGCCGGTCAACAGCTGGGCAGCCCCGGGGAATGAGGCTTCCAGGAACACGCGCCCGGTGCCAAGGGCAGCTTCCAGCCTGGTGAAGTTGGTCCGGGCGGTATCGGCGTCGTTCTCATGCAGGTAGGTGTCGATGGGTCCGCGGCGTCCGCCGGTCAGGGCGATCAGTCCGTCGGCATGGCGGGACAGCAGTTCGTAGTCGACGAATTGCTGGGACCGGCCAGGGACGGATGAGGAGTTGTAGAGGGCGACGAGGCTGTGCCAGCCAGTGCGGTTTTCTGCCAGCAGGGTCAGGTTGAAGACCTTCTGGCGGTCCTCCCAGTGCCGGTTGTCGACCCACTTGACGTCCAGGCCGATGATCGGTTTGATGCCGTGTCGGCGTGCCTCGGCGCGGAAGAGCGGGGCGGCTGTGAGATTGGTGTCGGTCAGGGCCAGAGCGGTCTGGCCGTCGGCGGCAGCAGCGGCGACGAGTGCCTTGATGGTGGCGTTCGAGTCGCTGGAGTATTCGCTGTGGCCTGACAGGTGCGCGAAAGTACGCATGGTGATCCTCATCTTCTTGGGG